>NZ_JAESIT010000004.1:0-331753 GCF_016756935.1 Chryseobacterium sp. KMC2 | reverse complement strand
AAAATCGATTGGAAATCGATTTACTCTTAGCTCACTTAACAGTAAGCGCAATAAAATTAAAGCTTTGCGTTAAAAAAAATTATGTATTCAATTAGAGTTGGATGGATTTTTAAACGCAAAGGAATAGTGATTCGAGTGCTTTATTTTAAGAATGCAAAGTAGGGCGACTTTGTCGCTGAATAAGCTGTATGAAAAAACATCAGTTCCATTAAAATCGAGTGGTATAAAGTCAATTTACCTGAGTTGCCGGGAGAAAACTATAACAACAAAAGTCACAAAAGTTTTAGGAACACTTTAGGAGAATGGAGTTACAAATAAACTGCTGAGAAGTTCACATAAGTTTTTTTGAAACCCTCTGATTTTCTTTTGAAATGAAGGGGTATGTTTTAAAAATGGCAAAAAAATATGCTAAATCTATGGTTTAAAAAAGATTTTCAAATTGACAAAATAAACAATGCCCTACTAAAGTCTGTTATCCTGAAAAGCTTTCTTCAATCTTTATTTTATTGATTAACGGATTGGCATACATCGATAGGAAATATTCTTTAGAAACGGGATCAGAAGGATCAATACGCATTTCCAGTCTTCGGATAAACAGCTGTTTTTCCTGTTCGGTATACTGTGAAGTATAGGTCTGGGTATTATGAAGCAGATCATAGGCTATAAATTTCGTTGGCCATAGCTTATAATTCCTGATAATGGAATCATCAACGATCTGAGCAACAGCTTGCAGCTGCTTATTTTTATTCTCAATGGTAGCTGCAATATCATCCAGTTCTTTGTCAATGACATGACCGGCATGCAGATGAATTCTCTTCTTTTGACCCAATATACCACTAAGCATGGTGGTAAAATCTTCATTTTTACCTTTTATGTATTCCTCTTCTCTGTGTTTGGCCAGCAGTTGGGGCATTTTTAAAGAATCGGTAGGGTCATATTCATAAGAGATGGAGATGGGAACAATCTTTAAGGATTTAAAATAATCCGTCAGGGATTGATCTCCAGCTGCCATTGCCAGCATTTTTAAAACGCCTTGCTGAGTAGCATCATTACCGTCTTTAGCGCGGCCTTCACGCTGAGCAATCCATACGGAACGCTTTTCCTGGTGTAATTGCTGCTCAATATACTCGGACATGATTTGTGAGCTTTTAAGCTGGTCACGCAGCGACAGCCCTCTCTGAACTAAAAAGTTACGGTTCAGCTTGGCCAATACATTCAGGAACTTTCTCCCAACAAGGTTGTCACCAATGGCCGAAGCGGTCATAATGTGGCCGCTCTCCAGTAAAGCAAGGTTAAGTAGGGAAGTGTCCAACACAATATCCCTGTGATTCGAAATGAAAAGGTAAGGGGTATTTTTATCCAGCTGATCGAAACCTGAGGTCGTCAAACCGTCAGAACTTTTTGTAAGGATCTGACGAACGGTCTGTGCTATAAAATGCCTCTGAAAATCACTGATGGAATGAATATTTTTAAACTGTTCCAGCCAAATTTGCTCATCCGTATCTGGAAAAGTAAAATTCATCAGCGCTTTCATCATAGGGTCGCGGGATACACTCCCTAACGCTTCATTCACCTCCTGATCATGGAAATACCGGATTTCATCAAACTTCGACATGCAATTATTTAAAATTTAAAACCTTTTTGCAAAAGAACAAAAATTATATGAGAATGCCGTAGAATGTAGATGAAAGTATTATGATTGGCTTAGAAGTTAGATAAATAATATGATATTGAGGAGTTAATTCACCCGACGTAAGCTATATCAGTGAAATTGATTAGAGGTTTTATGCTTAGATTCCTGCGGAATGACAAAAAAATGGAAAGATTAAGCGTGCTATTTGTCATTCCGTGGGAATCCCAACTGTATTATTCAAATTATATTTCTAAATACTTGAGTTGAGTTCCCGCCTCTGTTTTCCATTCTAAGGGACCACTTGCTGATCTGGCCAATGTAGCAGATGCAGCTCTTGAAGATGAGGTGAAAATATAGTCTTTTGTCAACTTATAAAATCCATCTTCAATTTGTAGTATTCCTTCTGATATCATTTTTCTTCGCTCTGTCACGATACCATCTGCTAATGATGGTTGTTCTGTTATCATAAAAAGAGAATCTTTATATACAATAAAACCCTCAGTGGAAGGACTTCCTTTACTGTTTGCTCCGGCTCCATTTTTACAGAATAAAATCAGTTGACTAGTTTCATCTTGCTCAATAGTTTCTTCCAGCGATTCAAATATTTTATGGCCTAATGATGCAGTCAATATTTTGATATTGGATAAAAATTCCTCTAGTTCAGCTTGTTCAGCTTCAGAAAGTTCCGGTCGAGTAGGGATGTTTTGATTGATAGCATAACGACCTGCGTTTACAGCTAGTTCATACAGCCCATTTTCTAAATATTTAACACCAGCCTTATTCAGGTATTGATCTTTGCTCCCAAAGAATAAGACTTCGTTCCAAAAGTCTCTGTTAGCAATATGGTGGGCAATGCGGTCAGCAATGACTTCTGCTTCCCCAATATAGGCCATATCCTCATTGTTATCTCCTTTACCAATCAAAATATATACACCAGGTTTTCTAAACTCAGGGCGGATGCTGTATTCTCTTACTTTAATACGGGGAACTCTGATGCCTATTCCCGTCCAGTTGCTGAGTTCTGCGGTGGTGAGACTGTTTGGGGTGCCATCTACGAAGAATAGGCGTATGGTTTTTCCGAAGGTGTTCATGTTGATTTTATTTTTTTATAGTGTTCTGTCTGCAATTCTATTATATAGCATATTAATTGAGTTACCAATAGTACATACAGCATCAAAAACTCGATTTCTATCAATTAAGAATTCTTTTAATGTAATATCGTTTCCTACAGTATCCTGTTGGACAACTTCTGACATCGAATTGCCCGATAAGTGAATTAAATTATTTCTTACTGCCTGTATTGGTCTATCTAAATCTTCTGGAATATCTATAGGGGTTATAATTCCTAATAAATTTCTTCCAATGTTTATTGCTGCTCCAAGACCACTAACTTGTGCGGTTCCTGTCGTAGTAATTTGATCCGATGACCAATAATCAAATAAATCACCTATATTTTTAATTTCAAGAATAAAATTTCCATCAGGCTGTTTTACTCGTTTAATTCTAACTCTTTTATAAGTAGGGTCTCCGGGGTTAGACAAATAATCACTGTGTACTCTAGGCATTGAATGGGGAAACGTTACTTTATAACCCGTAGGGTCTTTATGAATATCCATATTAACTCTTTCATAAACATCTTGTGAAGGAGTTCCATATTGATAACTATATCCTTTTGTTTCCAATGCATCTCGAAGAGTACCTTCTAAACCTATTGTCATTAATGCCATTGCAACTGCAGGCTTGCCTGACTTAAAGGCTGCCACACCTTGTTGTATGTATTGTAGGATATACTCAGGTACAATTTCTCCAGGAGTATTATTACCGATTCTTATATCCAGATCAACTAAGCCAGGGTTACCGTCCACTTCCAGATTCCATACCCAATGCCATTTTTTTACTGCTTTATATTGTAACTGACTTCCATCTTGAAGAGTGATTTTGCTACAAGCTAAGAAATCAGTATTTGTTACTCCAATTGCACCGTTTATTTGTAAATCCTCATACAAGCATTCTATAATTTTTATCAGCAGTTTTTGTCCATAACTGTCTGCTATTCTTTTAATTCTCGTTTCGATTATATCAATCTGTTGATTTGTATCACCTGGACCCACAACAAAAGCTGATCGTTCACCTAACGTGGCTGTTTGTGCTGCTTGTAACAATTTTATTAAATCATTGCTATAAAGTGTTCGAAGTTTGAAAAAGCAAGCAGCAATCAAATCGTTTGTAATTTTAGGAAAAGAATTCATAGCTTATCTCCTTCTTTACTGAGGTTAGACAATCTTTTAGTTATTTCTCCTTTGAGGATTGCAGCCTTTGTTTGAATGGCAGCTAATTCATCTAGCTGTAGAGCAAATTCTTGATAAATTTTTTGCTGTATTTCCAGGCTTGGAACAGGTATGATTATGTGATCAAAACTTGATAGATTTAAAGCAGGTATAACTGTACCAGAAGTTTGGTCATGAAATTGTGCCTGAACAAATTGACTATTTAATGCTATGGCCAAATAGCCAGGTAAAATAAACTCATGATTGGGCTTAATAATAGCTATATGTCGATTTACAAGCATTTCTTCGAAATCTTTGGATACCAATGCAGCTTTTCCACGATACGGCCCAATTATATTGACCAATATATCATTTGCAACAACTCTGTATATTTTGCCATGAGGTAATTTTTCTTTAGAAGTAAAAGATAACTCTTCTTTGTTTAATTGCAGCTCTCTGATAACAGCAGGATTGATACAAGGAATATCACCGTCTATATCGTTCACAATTGTATTACCACGAGATATACTCTTCATAAGTTCCTTTAAAGGGAGTATGGAAAAATCTGATTTTACATTATCTGAAGGTTGGGCATGCTGATCAAGCCAATATTTGGTTACGTGAAAATTTTCTGCATTTAATTTTTCTACTGTGAACCCATTTTGTGAAGAAATAATCTTTTTTTCTGTTCTGTATAAAGCAAGATTTTGTAAAATAGCTTCCATGGAAGAATCATATTCTTTGTACAAAGGATTACAAACAGGTACTTTATCGAGAGCGGCCATAAAAACTTTTTCTTGTTTTTTTGAATCGCTTTTTCTTAATAATACCAAGCTGGTTTTTACCAAAGAATAAGGTTTAAAAGCATCATCTGGTAAACTAATAATAGCTTCAATTTGAGACTGAAAATAGCTCCTGGCTTTTTTATATTGTGCTGATAAAAGAAAACCATCAGGTACAATAGCTATAACCTGTCCATTCTGATTAGTTGTATTTAATGCGGCTTCCAGAAATAATGTATTACCATCTTTAAGACCTTGTCTCCCGAGATAACTATCGATATGTTTTTCAAATTTTAGATTAAAAGGAGGAGCCAATAAAACAGCATCCATACTATTTTGAGATAATACTTCGAAATTACCTTGTAATAAGCCAGGCTCAAACTTCACCTCAGATTCTTTCTTTCTTCCTAAAATTTGCTGAATTTTTATCCAATATAACTCGTTGTGAGAAGTATAATAGGCCGTAATGTTTTGGAATTCTCTTAAATAAGCTGAAGATATGAATATACCATTTCTGGAAAATAAATCCAGTAGATTAGTTTGTTTATCTTTGTTAATTAAGGCTACCATTAAATCGGCCATCCATCTGGGTACATTCCATTCTTTTCGTGAGGCTTCAAAAAAAGAATCAATAAATTCAAATACTGTAATTCGATTTTCTAACAAATCGATATCTTTCAAACGTTCTAAAGCTTCTTTCAATATGGCATCCGGAGAATAACTGCTAGGTGATTTTTCGTGAATATGATGTGTTCCAATGAGATTCTGAAAATTAATAGCATTATGTTTTTCTCCGTCGAGATCCTGTATTAGTTTAGCATACAGTACTATTGATACATCATATAAATGGTCTCCAGTTAAAGGAAAATTTCGGATGTATTCTGTAATGTGTATTAAAAGTTCTTTAGTAAATTCAAATTCAGACAGTGTATGGGTATGGAATTGATTATACTGTACAGCTATTGTTTTTTCCGGTCGCCCATTTTGCCCTGTTTTAAGCCATAAATGTTGTTTTCCATCAGACAGTAAATAATATTTTGCGTTTAGTTCAATAGCTACCTTTTGTAAGCTTCGGGTAATAGGATGATATCCTATTTCATCCGTAGCGATTGATTTTATAGCAGCATTTTTTTTTATTTCAATAGCAATTAGAATCCTATCTTTAGATCTAACGACTGCATCAATTTTTGAATTCAGCAAATCATACTCTGGGAAAATTGATGAATGGGGATAGCCTAAGCTTTCCAAATATTTTTTGAGGCTGTTATACGCTTGTGTCTCAAACTCCATATCAAATTTGTTTTTTCACATTAGTTTTTTATCTGGTATTCCATTTAAAAGTTATTCCAACCAAGTTACTTGATTTAGTAATAATTCTTCTAAATGCTCTGAATTTAAAATTTCAGAGTATGTTTGCTGTAAATATAGGTAAAATGGTAACTTTAGTCAATATAACAACCCGTAAAGATTATTTTTATTAAAAAAATATAGATTTAATTATTTGGTTTTAAATGTTATTAGTAGAAGTGTTTTTTATAATTTAGCACTTCATAAAGTTTTGGATTTATTATTTAACACAAAATATCTTAGGGACGCAATGTAAAACGATTCAGGGAAATGCTGGGCATCAAGCAGGAAGCATTGGCTCTTGACCTTGGGGACGAATGGAACCAGAAGAAAATTTCTCTGCTGGAACAGAAAGAAATTATTGAAGACCCTTTACTGAAAAGAATTTCTGAAGTATTGAAAATTCCGGTGGAAGCGTTTCAGAATTTTGATGAGGAGCAGGCAGTGAATATTATTTCTAATACGTTTGGGGAGAATGCTTTCAGTAATTCATTTAATTACGGTACAATTAATTTTCACCCTATTGAAAAAATAGTGCAGTTGCATGATGATAAGATTGCTCTTTATGAGAGGATGCTGAAGGAGAAGGATGAGATGATGGGAAGATTGGAGAGGTTGATTGAGAAGAGATAAGTTAAGATATAGAAAAAGGTTCAGCATCTGCTGAACCTTTTTAATGTTTTATTTCTTCTTTATTTCTTTTTTCAGTTTTAGAATTTCTTCTAACAGGTCTTTTGCATCTCCATCACTAGGGAGTTGAGGAACTAATTCTCCTTTAAAAGCTTTATGTAGAATGGCTTGTGGAAGACTATCTATTTTTTCTTTTAAAGTTTTGTACCGCTCTTCTATAATATCTGCTTTGGCAAAGAGATTTTCTACTCGATTAGTAATCTTCTCTTGTTCTATAATTAATTTCGGAATAGTAATTTCCCAATTTTTAATTTTTGAAAGATTTAAATTTGGCTGGTTTCCACCTTCAGCTTTAGCCCTAATTTCATTATATTGACTTAAACAATATAAATAGATATATTTTCTTGTTATTAACTCTAAATTTTCATTAACTAATGCAGCGATAGCTTGATTCGTTGCGGCTTCAATTTTCATCCATCCAATTTGTCCCCTTGTTTTACCTTCCCCATACATTGCAATTAAGATAGTATCTTTCGGAAAAATTTTTGCATTTGTTGTCTTTACAGCTAGTTCAGTAATGAGTTCTTCAGTTTTATATATGTATGAATTTTTTACTTCGCCAGATTTAATCCAATATATATTTGCATTTTCATAAAATTTCTTTTCTCCTTTTTTCGGAGTAGCTCCTGTTTTAACATCAAAAAAATCACTCATTAATCTCATTTGCATATCAGGTACGTTAGTCAATTTTCCGGTAATAGCTTGTGTTAAAACTTGCTGACGAAAATCTTTAAGCAACTGAGGAATACGCCCCAAAGCTTTTTTCATTGTTTCATGTTGTGCAAATAAAGAATCTAACTTTGCTACAATACGCTCTTGTTCTGGTAATGGAGGAAGAGGAAAAGGTATTTCATTTATACTTTTTGATGATAGATGTTTTACTGTTGTTGATGAAGTATTTTCATTTATTATTTTAAGGAATTCACCAATGCCATAAAAAATAAATTTTTTCAATATAAAATTCTCATTGGGTTTGATCCTGCAAACCCTTTGATTTAATAAAGTAGGTTTGTTTTTCCAGAGGGCATGATTAAAATCTCCATCCATACCAATAATTAAATCATCAGCATTAACTATATATTCTTCGGAGAAATCACCTGAATAGTATGTTTCAATTTTACTTTCTAAAATATCTCTAATTCTAAGCAGTGGAAATCCTTCTGTTGAATTAAACAATCTTGATTTAAAAGCATATCCATTTTGAATAGTTGCAACTGTATTTAATGTTGTAATTTGCCATCTTTCTGGATACTTTTTATCTTTAAATAAATCTTCAACTCTATGGACTAAACTCATTATTTCAATTCTTTAATTAAGTTTTCCAATTCAGTTTGTATAAGTAAAAGTTCTTTTAAAGCATCATTAGCAATATCTAATGGCTCACCTATATCAGAGGACTTTGTTAAACTTTCATCAGCAATCAATCCTAAATCTAAAGAATCATTTTTCTTTGCAATTTCTTCACGGGAAATGCATTGCCAACGTTCGTCTTTTATTTGCTTTCTTTTTTCTTCATCTATTGCTCCTTCATACTCTTTTACTACATTTTCTGCGGTTAATCCTCCGGTATAAGCTGTGATAAAATCTTCAAATGCTTTTTCTGTAAAAGGTGTTCTTTTCCCAAAACTTGGCATATTGGTTCTCATATCGTAGAACCATACATTTTTGGTATTTCCTTCTTCTTTTTTACCCCTTGTAAAGAAAAGAACATTGGTTTTTACCCCTGCTGCATAGAAAATACCTGTTGGTAAACGTAAAATAGTATGCAGATTGCATTTTTCCATCAAATCTTTTCGGATGCGTTGTCCGTCACCATCTTCAAACAGAACGTTATCTGGTAATACTACAGCAGCACGACCTGTTCCGTCAGTAATAATGCTTCTGTAAATATGCTGTAAGAAATTAAGCTGTTTGTTGCTGGATATATGTTTTAAATCTGTTCTGGTAGGTTTTTCTCCTCCCTTTTTTGTACCAAAAGGAGGATTGGCTAATACACCATTAAAGCCTTTTAGATTTTCACCTAAACTTGTTAATGTATCACCTAAAAGAATGTTACTCTCCATTTGATGCAACCTGGCATTCATTAGAGCTAAACGATGGGCATCAGCAACAAGTTCTACTCCAGAAAACGCTTCTTCTTCCTGAAATTTGATTTTTTCAGAAGAGAGAACGTAACGGTAATCGTATTTTTCTTTCAGATAATGATCTGCAGAAATCATAAAACCAAAGGTTCCACAGGCAGGATCATTCCACTTTTCACCTAATTTGGGAGCCATTAGTTTTACCATTACATTAATTAATGGACGTGGAGTAAAATATTGCCCTGCACCACTTTTTTTCTCACCTGCATTTTTCTCCAATAAACTTTCGTAGATATCTCCCATGACATCACGGTCAGATTCCTCATACCAATCCAGCTTATCAATAGCCTGAACCAAAGTATTAAAGTTTACAGGCTTAGTAAGTGTAGTAGAAGCATTAGTATAGATGTCTTTGATAGATGGACTGTCTGTTTTGCTGCTTACATTAGCTAAAAAATCACGATATAATCTAAAAGCTTCTACATTATCTGTTTCCTCTACAAATTTATTCCATCTGTACTCTTCAGGAATTTGATCTGAAAATCCTTTTACCTCAGATAATTTAAGGAAAAGGATGAAAGTAAGTTCGTTAAGATATTGGTGGTACGTTACGCCGTCATCGCGCAACACATTACATAAATTCCAAAGTTTATTGGCTATTTCCTGTGCGCTCATTTTACATTTCTATGCTGAATAGAGTTCATTATTCAGCTCTGTTATCAATTCTTCTAATTCGTTATTAAATATCTTATTTAGCCTTGTAAAACCTCCTTCATCTACAAAAGGTCTTAAATCTAAGTCCTGTTTTGTAAGAATGGTTTCTGCCATCAATTGTTTTTCAAAACGGTCTATCCATCTTAATTGCACAGCAGTCCATTGATGTTTTGATTTTAACTTGCTAATGGTTTTCTGAACACGTTCCTGAGGGGTTATTAGATCAATTCCCATAGAAAGTGTCCTGATATAAGCTATAATATCGGCCGCAATATCCACATTTTTTGTGGATTTCCAAGCGGTATTCAGAGAAGTTTCATTAAAACCTTTTTCATCTAAAAGTAACTTTAATTCTTTTAATGACTTACGGTCTAGCTCCTGAGGTTTATTACAAATAATATTGATTGCTGTAATCGTATTGCTGTTTTCCTGAAGAAATTTTTTGAAACCTTCTATATAATCTTCAGGCTTATCTGCATTTCCATATCCACGGGTAACTTCCATTACAGAATCTTCATGTGTAGAAACAAATTGAGAATATTTCTTGTATACTTTTGTATCAAGATAATTCCAAAGTGAGCTTAATTGCTCTACTGTATTTTTTATTTCAGAGCCGGTTGTATTCTTCAAAGACTGTATTAATCCTTCAATGGTATTTCCATCTGTATAATAAGAAATATGTTCTTTTTGTTCAGCCGTTAGGTTTCTTGACTTTCGTTGCAATTTTGCAATGATTTGCTCAACCTGTTTATATAAGCGCTGCTCATCAGAAATTCTCTCAGTTTCTTCTACCAATTGTTGGAAGCTATAAGAAGGATTTCCTACTGTTTGTATCTGGGTGTAATCTTTTAATGCTTCATATAAACGAACTGCATCAAATATTTTAAAAGATTCTTTTCCTATTTCAGGGCAAAGACGTGTGGCTCTTCCCAGCATTTGTTCGTACAATATACGGGAACGTACACGACGCATAAATACAACATTACATATAGAAGGAACATCAATTCCGGTAGTTAATAAGTCTACCGTAACAACAATATTGGGATATCTTTCATTCTTAAAATCTCTGGTTAATTGTGCATTATCATAAACACTACCCGTAATTTTCTGAATAGCTTTTTCATGAACATCAACGCCAATTTTTTCGAACTCTTCACCCAGCATGTTGATTATGGTATCTGCATGACTATCTCTTGCAGCGAAGATGATTGTTTTTTCATTGCCTTCGGGATCTAGGTTTTTAACAAGTTCCTGAACTACAGCCCTGTTGAAATTATCATTAAGAACTTGTTTGTTAAAATGTTCTACACCAAATTTTAATTCATCTTCCAGTTCATCCAAATCTGTTATTTCTCCAGTTTCGCCATCATATACCTGAGGTTTTTCTCCCTTTTCCCATGTAATTCCTTCGGTATTAAGATAAGTTTTAATATTAAATGGAGGTTCATGATCTACCAAATTGCCGTCTATTACAGCTCTTCGATAAGAGTAATTATAAACAGATTCTCCAAAAATTTCTGTTGTGTGAAGGGCAGGTGTAGCTGTCATCCCTATTTTAAAAGCATCAAAATAATCAAGAACTTTACGGTACTGTGCTACATAGTCATCTTCATTTCGGATACCAAAATCATCTTCATTCATTTCTTTATCCAACTGGTAACCACGGTGTGCTTCATCAACAATAATACAATCATAAGTGTCAACAGTTAATGGTTCTCCTTCATTATAGAAGAGTCTTTTTACCATACTCTGAACGGTGGCAAAATGGAGACGGGATTCTGAGTCCGGAATGGTTGTTCCAAGATCATCAAATTGATATATTCCACCAAAAGACTGTTGAGCTTCAACTTTATTTTCTTTAATACTATCACGTGCCTGTGTTGCAAGAAGCTTTCTGTCTGTTAAAAATAGAATTCGTTTAAATCTGTTGGCTTTTATCAATCTATATATTAACCCGTTAATGGTTCTGGTTTTTCCTGTTCCGGTAGCCATAACAAGTAGAGCTCTTTTATCAAAAGGAGCTTCAGCTAGTTTATTTTCAACGGATTGTATAGCTTCTATCTGATAATCACGAAGACTTAATCCGCTTGGAGAAGCCAAATAGTCATAATCACTTTCTAAGAGTTTTTCTTTGGCTGCATCCGAGTCTCTATTGTATAGTTCTTTTAAACCTTCTGGTGAGTACCAGCCTTTTAATGCATACGGACGATTGGTGGATTTTCTTATATCCTGAAACCAAATACCACTTTTGGTTTTCAGTTGTTCTAAATATTTTTTTCCGTTTGTAGAATATAAGAATGGAACCTTATAAGTATCCCATTGTCCTAGTAAAATAATTTCATCCTGTGGATGGATATTTTCTGAATATACCTTAGACTGCCGAAGGTTGGTAGAAATATCAGTATTATATTTCTTAGCCTCAACTAAACCGTAAAGTTCAGTACCAATAAATAAAGCATAATCTGCATACTTCCCTCCGCATGGCCATTCTGCAATTGCTTTATTTTTTCCTTTTTCGGGTAATGTTTTTTTATTCTTATAATTAATATTTTCTGTATCACATTCCCATCCGGCAGCTCTCAACTGAACGTCTATCAGTTGGATTCTTGTATCATATTCATTGAGATTAATTTTATCTGCATAGAATTGAGCTTTTTCTCTTCTTTTCTTTATGCCACTTTCTGAAACATTCAGTGATTGAATTTTTAATTCATAGTTTTTTAATTGAATGGTTAATTCATCCACTTTATCTGTTAAGGAGGCTATTTCCTCATCAGATTTATTGGGTGGTAATTCATAGACAAGGTTTTCAATAGTATCTTCTTCGTAAGTTTCAAAAAACCACTTAGCAAGACTAAATATTTTTTTTAAAATAAATAAAGCTTCATCAGATTTATTAGAACCATCATGAGAGGCTCTGTTACCTGATTTTCTAACTACATGGAAAATATCAGTTATTGTATCGGGTAAGATCTCGTGATTATTTAGATACTGTATAGCATCGTGTTGATTTAAATGAGAAATGTCTTCTGATTCAAAACCAGCAATTAAACCAACTAATTTTTCGCAAAATAATCTTGATTTTGATATTGATGAACTGGCATCTATATAATACAAATTTTCTGCTAATCTTGCACAATTAAAAAGCTCAGGATAAAGATCCTTTAGAAATAAAAATTTTGATGGCATTAGGTGTTTTTAATAGTATAGGTTATTGTCTTTTAAAAAAATCACTAATAAAAGACAAACTTACTAAAAACCTACTATAAATAAAAGAATCTTGGCTTTAAAACATAAGTAGAAACTTCTTTTCTAAAGTTCATTAAAAATGCTTAGAACCAAGATTATAATGATGACTTTTCTAAAAAGTATATTTCATATAGCTATATTCCTCCTACACATCCATCTCCTCAATCTCCACACCGGTAAATACACAAACACCACAGACAAAATCCCAGCCAGTGTTCCCACCACCACAGCCATAGCCGTAGCATCCAGCTTATAATCCTTAGAAAAATTATACTGTCCTAAGAAAAGCATAGCTAATACCAAAGAACAGGTAATCACCCCATGCAAAATACTCAGCTTGGTCATTAACTTTTTAATATTCAACTGTTCATCTACGGTAAACTCAATGGCGCCTTGTCCGGCGGCATCAGTTACTCTTTTGAGGATGTCTATGGTGAGGACAACGGGGAGAAATAAAGCCATGGGTAGGGTAAGGCGGGCCAGATTTTGTTCACCTGAGAAAAAATGGGTATAGCCTAATTCTTTGAAGCTGGCATAGGCGATGATGAAATTGAAAAATACATTGGGAAGGACATAATAAATCGTACGCTTTATGAGAAAGCGTTTGAGGGTGGTTTTTTTGAGCTTTTTAGGCGGCTTCGGCTTAAATTTCAATTTCATGAGGTGATCATTAGCGCGATGGCTTTCTCTTTTATTTTGGTGGCTTCCACTTTGGGAAGGAAGTCTTCGTTGGACAAAAATATAAAATCCATCTGATGATTGTACGTACTCGCTACCAAAGTGTTTGAGTTCAGCCATGGGAAGGCGACTGTAGGGCTGAAAATGGTTTCAATGCTGAAGTTCTTGTACTCGTTCGGGATGTTGATCCTGCCCATATTGGATAAGGTTACATCATGACCACCATTGCTTGATTTAAGCATGGAGATCATACGGTCAACAATCGGGTGCATCTGTTCACCCATCCACAGCAGTTCGCGGGCTTCCATTTTTCCTATTTTCTGAACAAGGTCTTCTTTAATTTGTTTGGCGTTGTTCAGCAGATCGGAACTTCCTTTTTTAATAGCAAGGTCAACGGTTGGAGCAAAGGCAAATAAATGATCCTCTTTGATCTCCGGAATAAAATGACGCACATCCACCGGGCTGATCACTTTTCCTTTGGCTTCTTTCCCTTTTACTTCCTGGAATGCCTGCATAAACGCAGAACAAAGCAAAGCATGTACGGAAACTCCATTGGCTTTACATCTTTCAGTAATTTGAGCCGTAGTTGTCGGATCCAGTTTTTGGTGAAGAACATAGTCTTTTCCAAGGTTTCTTTTTTTACTTTTTTGCTGTAGCATAAAGAAGAACCTGGCAAAGGTCAGATAAAGTTTGGCTTTGAATTTCTTGCTTTTTACATTAAAGTTGGAAGGGAGAAATTCATCTACTGAAGTGAAAGCCTCATAAGGTTCTAATTCCAAAGCAGGATTGTCCAAAAGCTGAAGAAGCTCCTTCATTAAAGTTACTCCGGTGGTTCCGTCTGAAATGCAATGGGGGATGGCCCAAAAGACTTCAGAAACATCCTGTCCTCTTACCCAGACGACACGGGCTAGTGGTGTTTTTTCTTCCTCAAATAAGATTTTCCATTCTTTTTGAGACTCTGTCAGCCAGTCCTGGTCTGTTTTTCTTTCTACGATGCGGAGCGGGATAGGAGCAATCTCTTTTTCTTCTATAAAAAATGGGTATTTCTCACTTTTAGAGTCTATCACCACTCTTAATAACGCATGTTTCTGCTGGATTTTTTCCAGAGCAGTTTTAAAATTCTGCTCCAGAAGTTCTCCTTTTATTTTGGCTGCAAATATACAGTTTACGGGGGTTTCGGGATCCACATACATGATCCTTTCCACCATCATTAGTTTTCTTCTGATCATGATACGGCGATATATTCCAGTTGTACTTTGATGATCTGCATCACTTCATCACGGATGGCCAATGCTTCGGTATAAGGGAGATATCCTTCACTTCCTACAAAGGAAAAGTCCATTTTTCCACGGTAGGTAGAAACCACCATCGTCGTCGTATTCCCTAATGGTCCGATTACTGATGGACTGAAAATAGTATCTACCGAAAACTCTTTATACTCATGAGGGATCTGAATGCGTCCCAGATTGGAAAACATACAGTCGTTGGAGGATTTTCCGTTCTTTAGAAGCTTGGTGAAATTATTCAAAGCATCATGTCCGGATTCCATTACCATCATGGTAATATAAGGATTGAGCTTGGACGTTTTACGCTCTACAGAGGACTGCATGGAACGTAGGTTTTCCAGAAAACTCATCTTTTCATTGGAGGAAACCACAATCATCAGCCCAAAAGCGAAGATATGGTCATTTTTGATCTGGGTGGCAAAACGTCTGATGTCTACGGGGCAGGAAATCTTGTTAAAGGCTGCTGATCCTTTTACTTTTCTGAATGCCTGAAGCAATGCCGCACTTAAGAATGTATTGACGGTAACTTCATTGGATTTGCAATAGGAAATCAGTTGCTGGCTTACCGCTTCATCCACTTTCCAGTTAATCAGATAATCGTCCTGCCGGTCAATAGCTTTTTTACCTACAGGGATAAACCTGATGGCCGTTGCTGCCAGTCTGCCGATAAATTTAGCCTTCAGCTGCTGCTTACGGCTGTTTAAAATATGGGCGGGAACGACATCCTGAATTCCCAATATAGGGTTTTCTGTCCCAATATCAGTGGACGGATTATCGAGTGTTTTTAAAAATTCATCTAAAAAAGCCATTGCAGAGCCACCATCACATAAACAGTGATGGAATGCAAAAAGCATATCTGAAACTTCTTCCCCTTTGATCCATACAAACCGGATCAGGGGAAGTTTTTCGTAATTAAACAGGGTATGCCATTCTTTCGTGGATTCTTCCTGCCATTGGTTTTCATGCTGGCGGGGTATGATTCGCACCGGAATGGATATAGAGGTTTCCTGTACATCAAACCATGGAATATTTTTTTCATCATGGGTGATGAGTGCCCTCAGCCATGGATGTTTTTTTTGAATCTGAGCCAGGGCCCGTTGGATGTCTGCAAGCTTAAAGGTTCCTCTCAGCCTGAAAGGGATCACCGCATTGAACGGTTCTGTTCCGTCTCCCAGTAACATTCGCTCACCAAATAATAATCTTCTTTTAATAGGTTGGTTCATAGGCTATACGGACGCTAATGTGGAATGTTCCTGTACAAAGTTTTCCAGCAATTCTACCGCTTTATCATTACCTCCGGCAAGATTAAACGTATTTTGAACTTCCTGAGCGGCAGCTCTGTATTTAGGGTTTTCCAGTAATTCAAAAACAGTTTCACGAAGAGCTTCTACACGCAGTCTCTTGTATCGGATGCTGATTCCGCAGCCTGCCTGCTCAATTAATTTCGCAATATGGAAATGATCATAAGCGATAGGCGTGATCAACATCGGTAATCCGTTACGGAAAGTATCGTTTACTGTGTTGAAACCTCCGTGACAAATGACCATATCCATTCTCTGCATCACTGCAGATTGAGGCACGAAGCTGTTCACGATAAAGTTCTCCGGCCATTCTTCAAAGATTTCCGGTGGAGTAGCCGCAATTACGGTTACTGGCTGATCTTTAAATGCAGCAATAATCTTTTCAAAGAAAGCTTTTCTGATGTCTACCAACAACGTTCCCAGGGATACAAAGATCTTTGGAGTGGTAGAAGTATTTAATTTATCCCAGTCAAAAGGAGCGTCGTTCGGACGGCCTTTTACAGGGCCTACAAATTTCATGTGAGAGGGTACAGTATCAAAACCGGCAAAGGCTTGTGAGGTAAATACCATATTCAGTTTATGTGAATGGATGTAAATACCTTCCTCATGAATACCTACTTCTTTTTGCAGATCTTTGATGAGGTTTTGCTGCCATTCCCAGATTTTAGGGGCACTTTTTTTAGTGTCTCCCATCACATCCGGTGGAACAGGTGTTGTGGTGACACAGGGGATATTATGTTTATGAGCGAAAAGAGCTCCTCCAAAACTAATACAGTCGTTCACGATGACATCAGGTTTCCAGCTTTCTGTAAGGCGGGTTAATCCCGGCATCATCATCTTGGCAAACGGGACATAGGTTTCTTCCAGTGCCAGTTTCATCACTTCAGGTCCGGAACATGCCGGTCCGTCGTCCTGTCTTTTTAAAATACGGGCGATTTCATCCTGATACGGAATAAGGTCTTCTTCAGGATAATAATAAGAACCTCCTTCCGGAATATGTTTGCTGTCTAAAGGGGTAATCCCAAACCATTTTACTTCATGACCACGCGCAATCAGACTCGCTCCTACACTTAAAGTAGGGCTGACATGTCCGAAAAATGGGGGGACAACAAATAAGAATTTAGAAGGTTTCTCAGGTTTTGAAGCCCTTAATATAGCTTTTTCCAATAAATCTGCTGCAGTCGCTGAACCTCCCGCTTCCACAAAAGATTGTCCCACTTTTTGGGCGGCTTCCCGGTAGCCTGGATTATGTAAAATCTGATGGACGGCATCTCTCAGGTGGTTGGCTTTGAATCGGTTGAAGTTAAGACGTTCCCCTGCTTCCGTACGCACAACGCGTCCTGCCACATGTGACTGGTCGTAAGCAATAGGAATGACTACCAAAGGAATACCATTGGATAGCGTTTCGGAAACGGTATTGTGACCGCCATGGCAAACCACACCATCCAGATGAGGTAAGAGATCCAATTGAGGAACCTGCTGATACACCATAAAGTTTTCAGGCCACTGCTCGAAAAGTTGCGGATCGGAAACCACTACAACCGTTAAATCTTCATCTTTAAAAGCATCAATAACCTTTTGGAAGAATGCTTTTTTATGATCGTGATCGAAAGTAGTTCCGATGCTTACTAAAATCTTTTTGTTGGTAGCGCTTTTTAATCTGTCCCAATCGAATTCACAAGAGATACGGCGCTCTGTAAGAACCGGACCTGTAAATTGATATTGAGAAGGCAGATCTTCCATGTCACCAAAGAAATAAGTGGAGGTCAAAACAAGGGTCAACAGGTCAGAAGTAGCCAGAGAACGCTCTTCATTAACGCCAAGTTCTTTCTGTAGATCGATGATCTGATTCACTTCCCATTCGTGTACCTTGGGCAGCTCATTCATGATTTTAATGGCAGCCGGAGCAGTAACAGAAGTGGCATAAGGAATTCCCAGTGCCTTTGCGGCAATAGGTGCCGCAAAAAGCTGATGGTCTCCGATAATCAAATCAGGTTGGTATGTTTTAAGTAGGGCAACGATACCTTTATAACAATGTCTGTTCAGAGGAATAAGGACATCTTCGTAAAGGAACTTGATGCTGTCTATTCCGTAGACTACTTTTTTTGAAATAATATCAAGATATTGTTCGCTCTCTTTCTTTTCTTCGTCAGACTGATCGTATTGGATCAGTAATAATTCTCCTCCTGGAGGAAGCTTAGCCTCCAAACTAGGGTCAAGGCTGATCCAGGCTACCTCATGTCCTCTTTCCAGCAGCGTAGCCCCGATGCTTAGGGTTGGATTGACGTGTCCTGTCAATGGTGGAACTATAAATGCAAATTTAGCCATGGTTTTGTGTTAAAATTTTAGATAAAAAATGAACGATAGTTTCTGCGATGAGATGAGGTTCCTGTATCGGGATATTATGATCACCGGGAATCAATTCAAGCTCTGAAGTGCTGATCTGTGTCTGCAACCATTCTCCTGTAGGCCTGCAGTTGGACTCCGCACCATACACTAATAAGGTGGGAACTGCCAGTTCGGTAAGAGGCGCCTCACCAAGAAAATGTTTTTCCTTGATCATATCTGCCTTAATGCTGGTCTGGTTAAACAGAAACTCATACATACGATGGTTTTTTTCCATCTGTCTTTTCCCCATCTGCACTTTGGTGGTATCCGTAAAATTGGCTACATAATGCTCAAGAAACTCTTTGCTGTACTCATCAATAATATTACGTGCCTTTTCGTCCTGAGGATCCGGTGCTTCCATAACAGCCAGCTGGTTGATGCGATTCGGATATTCTAATGCTGTTTTCAAAGCGATAAGACCACCGAAACTGTAGCCTACTAAATGTACTTTTTCCAACTGAAGATGATCTATTAAACTAATCAGATCGGATGACATGGTATCGAGATCATATCCGTTGAGAAAACGCTCACTCATGCCGTGGCTTTTCAAATCGTACATCACTACATGGAAGTGCTTTGCCAGGATAGGGGCAATATTAAAATAATAAATGGACAGGTTGCTGAACATCCCGTGGATCAGTACCACGGTTTGTTCGGCATCTTTGTTGAGTTCCTGTATATGAACTTGCCTGTTATTGACAGTGATTATTGGCATTCGTAGATATAATTGATGATCATACTAAGGTCAAGATTGATCAGCTGGTCTAAGTCCATAGAAGACAGCCAACCGGTAAAATCAATCTGATCGCCAAAATGCGCTTTGATTTTTTCAGAAAAAGAGACAATTTCTATGCTGTCCATTTCCAAATCCTTGGTGAATGAACTTTCAGGAGTGATGTCCATTTCTTCTACAAATTCTGCGCCTATCACTTCAGTAATAAAACCTTTTAAAAGAGTAAATAGTTCTTCGTGGTTCAATTTTAATGTTGGGTTTACAGTGTCCATCCGATAATATAATTTTGATGTTTAATAGTTTTGATTTCAATAGTGTTGATCCACAAGTGATCATCTTTTATAAGTTCGACTTCGAAGGCCTTAGGATTTCCTTTCAGTCCTGTACCCAGGAACTTTCCGTATGCTTCCTTGGCTACCCAGAAACGGGTCGTCCATTCTGCCTGATCTCTGTCTTTTAATAATGCTAATTCCTTTTCGGTAAATACCATGTCGTAGAATCCGGAGCTGCGCTCTTCAATGAGCTCCATATCAATTCCTACAGATTTTCCATAACGTGCTATTCCTACCGCATCTTTTCCTTTATGAGCCAGTGAAATATGAATGTTTTCTGTAAAATCACTGATGAGGTAAGGTTTCCCCACTTCATCAGAACGGATTTCAAAGGTAATCGGGAAGCAGGCATGATCTTTTTCCTTGCGAAGAAGATTTCTTACGGCATCTTTTACTGCTACGCGGCTTACCATCCAGTTTTTCTTTTTGTTAGGCAATAGCTGTTGCTGAAATTGTTTTTCCGTTTGGTTGAAATATCTTTTGAGGATAAAATCCCACGAAGCCACTCTGGTATACGCCTGGTGGAAAAAGAATACTTCAGGGGCAATTTCCTCCGAAAGACGGTTATGCAGTGGTGACATGGAAACATTCCATAACGCAGCATCGATTTCCAATCTTCTGTTTTGCCAGCCGGTGATGGCACACCAAACTTTTCCGTCTCTTGTAAGGACGATATTGGCTGTTGCAAATTCATCATTAAGCTCGGTAAGCATACAGGTACATTCGAAAATACCTTCCTGGTCATGCATATCGCCAAAGAATTCAATATCTCTGATCTTCACCGGGAATGCAATACGGTCTTTCACTAATGTAAGCTGCAGCCAAAGCCCGAATAGCTGTCCTGCATTGTCCAGTAAAGAGCCTTTACCACCATTTCCTTTGATCTTTCCTACGATACCTTTAGTTCCTACTGATGAAATTTCAGTAATTCCCTGATATTTTTCTCCGTGGAACATATGCATATCATAAATTTCTTCAGGAGTTCTTTCGATAGGTAAAAGATCACCTACGGAAAGGTTGAAGTCAGGGGTAGGTACCGGAGATGATTTTAAAATCACTTCTGCATTCGCAAAATTCTCGATATCCAGGTAAGCGTGGTGAGATGAGCGCCATTCTCCCTGTACTGTTTTTTCAAAAGGCTTGGCTACATTCATCCACTGGAAAACACTTACATTCATAATTTTATGAACCAGTGTTCCCGGAATTTCTGCTTCAGCAATTTCTGCCAGCTGCTCAAAAATCATGGTCATCGGGATGACCGGTTCCATATCAGCGACATGAGCCCATCCTTTAGGCTGTCTCAATAAACTGTGATCGATAAGATAAGGATGACTTTCCAGGGTAACATACAGATCTTTTGAGAAATGGGTACTTCTCGGTGCTTTAGCAGCTACAGGAGCTGGACGCTGGATAGTAATTTCCGGGCGGTTCTGGAAAAGGGTTAGCACTTCTTCCTGCATACGGATCATATCTGCAACATTGTCCTGGAAGGCCTGTACAAGTGGATGACCGCTTTTTGTAGCAATAGGTGAAGCAGTATATTGTTTGGAAGCTTCAAAAGAAGGAACCAGGCTTTTAATTTCTTTGAAATTACGGATAATAGGTGACCCCAATTCCAGTTTGATTCCTTTTCCTGATGGTTTTTTTGTATGATTCTGAATCTCCAGAAAGTCAAGGGCAATCGTCTTTCCTTCCACAAATAATGAAGCTACTACACGCTGCAGCTGAGCCAGTGCAGATCGGGTAGGAACACTGGAAGCGATGGTACTGAATGCTTTTCCTTTTAAGGTATCATCAATGAAACCGATCAGTCCTCCGGTACCCACCTGGATAAAGAATCTTGCTCCTTCCTCGTAGAGTCTGTCTGTCAGTTCGCGGAAACGAACCGGCTGAACAAGATGCTCAGCGCTCAGCTTTCTGATGGCTGCCTGATCTGCCGGATAAGGTTCCAGCGTCGTTGCAGACCATAACGGGATCTTGGTCTGTTGGAACTCTGCTTTTTCCATTCCGGCAAGGATCACATCCAGTTTATCAGCGATAAAAGGAGAGTGGAATCCAGACTGGAACGGCAGGATCTGGTGGAAGATCTGTTTTGATTTTAATACCGGAACCAACTCATCCAGTGCTGCATTGCTGCCGCAAAGGATCACCTGATTAGGGCAGTTGTCATTGGATACGTATAGATTCTGGATTTGCTCAATAAGAGGTGAAACGGTATCAATACCGGCTCCGATAGCAATGAATTTAGAATCTTTTAATTCAAAAGTTTCAGGATTCAATACATCGATTAGAGCTTTTACAGAATTGGCTTCTGCTAATTCTGAGGAATAACCTGCCAGCCATTCTCCCAAGCTGTGTCCTGCATTCATATCCGGGATGATTCCCAGCTTTTTCAATGAATGATCAAGGATACTGCAGTTGTTGAAGATGTTTAAGGCATCGGTTAAAAGACCTTCCCCTTCGGTTTCTATAGGAGCTGATAAACCGAAATAACGGCTTACAGTATCTACTTCACCTTTGGCCAGACCATCTAAGCCCGGGAATACAAAGGCCACTTTTCCGCCATCTTTTAATAATGGGGCCGAGGTATACCAAATATCCTGTTTATTTCTCCAGGTGATGTTCTTGGAGACTATTTTAAGTGCTTTTTCTATTCTTGCAGGGGTTGGATCGAATATCGCCACCCTGAAATTTCCTTCGCCTACTGTGCTGTCATTATTTTGTAATGCAGCAAGTAATTCTTCGTGGGTAGGTCTTGCCAATAGCAGTACATTGTCTTTCTTCGGCATATCATAGCCTTCAAGAACAACATGTGCATTGATTCCTCCGAATCCGAAAGCATTCACTGCGGCTACTTTTGGCAGCCCTGTTTTTGACCAGTTTTTTGCTTCCTGAACAGGTTCGAATCTTGTGTTCTGCATATCTGCAGTCGGATTCTCACAATATAATGTAGGAGGCAGAGTATCATGATGTAATGCAAGGCAGGTTTTAATCAGTCCTGCGATTCCTGCAGCCGGCATGGCATGTCCGATATTGGACTTTACAGATCCTATACCTGCCATAGGAGCAGTCTCTTCTTTTCCAAAGAACTGCGCTAAGGTCTGAAGCTCTGTTTTGTCTCCAAGTGGAGTTCCTGTACCATGGGCTTCAAGGTAACCAATCTGCTTTTCATCCAGTTCTGCGTGGTTCCATGCCTGTTCCAGTGCTTTCAGCTGACCTTTCACAGAAGGACTCATCACACTGGTTCCGTTACCGTCACTGCTTACGCCTACTCCTTTAATGACCGCATAGATTTTATCCTGATCACGTACCGCATCTTCCAGTCTTTTTAAGACAACGAAACCACAGCCTTCACCGATCAGTAAACCGTCAGCATCACTACTGAACGGTTTGATCTGCTGTTGATGCGACATGGCTCCCAGCTGGGCAAAAATACTCCAGAAAGCAGCATTTTGTCCGGTGTGTACTCCTCCTGCGATCATCATATCCGAACGTCCCCGCTGAAGTTCCTGTACGGCATGATCCACCGCAATTAAAGCGCTGGCACAGGCAGCATCCACCGTAAAGGCAGCCCCGCCCAAATTGAAGCGGTTGGCCACCAGTGAAGCGACAAGGTTGGGGATTAATCCCATGGCGGTATCCGCCGCAAAACGTCCTTTGCGTTCCTGGAAAGCATGTTTTACTTTTTCAATATCCGCAGAAGATACCTGAGGCAATAGCTCCTGCAGTAACGAAGAGATTTGTTCTCCGGTTCTTACAATTTCGATGGCACGGGTAGCTCCAGGACCGGTATAGTTTCCTTTACCGATGATAATTCCCGTTTTTTCAAGGGAAGTCTTTTTTTGAAAGACCCCGGCATCCTGCAATGCTTTCTGAACCAAATCAAGGGTTAACAAATGATCAGGTTCTGTTCCTTCCACAGCCAATGGCAAAATACCAAATGCCGTAGGATCGAATTCATAGTCAGGAATAAATCCCCCACGCTGACAATAAAAGCGGTCAACAGGGCTTGTGGCATCATTAAAGTGAACCGGATCTATCCTATCAGCCGGAGCCAATTGGGTAGAGTCTACTTTATTGACAATATTCTGCCAAAAAGTGTTGGCGTCCTGTGCCCCCGGAAAGACACAAGACAGACCAATTACAGCAACATCCGTTTTTTTCATACTTAGTTTATACAGAGGGTTACCAATTATTTCCCGACATGATCAGCACCTGGCTTTCAGTTCCGTATTTTATTTCATTAAGGAAGATCTCCTTACCTTCATCCAATGGGATTAAAGAAATACCGCGACGTTCATATTCTGTTTCCAGTGTTGATGAAACCATTCCGGCACCTTTCCATGGTCCCCAGTTGATGGAAATTACTTTTCCTTTTAATCTTTTATTCAAAGCATTGGCGTAATCATCCAATACACTGTTGGCAGCAGCATAATCTGTCTGACCTTTGTTTCCGTATACGGAAGCGATACTGGAGAATAAAACAACAAACTGGCAGTCTGTACGAAGTTGTTCAGCTAATACACGAAGTGGTTTTACTTTGGTATCGAATACACGTCCGAAAGAGCTGGTTGTTTTTTGCTTGAATAATTTATCTTCTAAAAGACCTGCTCCATGAATCACTCCATCCAAACGGTCATATTTTTCATAAATACCGTTAATCAGGTTGCTTAATCCGTCTTCATCACAAAGATCTAAGGACTGGTAAACTATGGTATTTCCAAGCAGTTCCATATCGCGGATGGTACGAAGGATCTGATTGTTTTTGAATATTCTTACGGTCTCTTTTTCTACTTGTGCAGGAGAAGTGAATGCTGCAGATTTAATAAGATGGGCTCTTATTTCCTCTTTTGTTTTCATTGCTTCAAATTCTTTCAGATCTGAAGCTTCCTCTCTTGGGTCAGCGGATCTTCCCACCAGAATATAGGTACAAGGATAG
Organism: Chryseobacterium sp. KMC2; assembly: GCF_016756935.1. NCBI lineage: Bacteria > Pseudomonadati > Bacteroidota > Flavobacteriia > Flavobacteriales > Weeksellaceae > Chryseobacterium > Chryseobacterium sp. KMC2. The sequence goes on along the minus strand of NZ_JAESIT010000004.1, from coordinate 307,333 downwards.
GCCTGTGACATGTGTTTGGCAAGTTCGGCTGTGATTCCCTGTGCCCCTCCGAGAACTAAAACAACAGACTTTTGATCCAGTTGAATATGCGCTTCTTCCAGGCTGGTGGACAATGGGGATGGGATGATATCTACTTTGTGTCGTTGTTCATCTTTGTAAATAACTTCCGCAGGTTTATCATTGGTCAGGATTTCCTTTAAAGTGATCTCTGCAATCTGATTGACTGCCTGAGGAGTGCTCAGACTGATCAGTCTGCAGGTCGTATGATCAAATTCACGGGCTAAACTTTTGAACAGACCCGGATATCCCTGATGATGACGTAATATACGGGCATCATTGATTTCCTGAAGGTGTGCCGGAATATCTGAGATAAGATACACCCACTTAGCTTTATCGAAATCCAGTTTTTTGATAAGATCTACATGATCAATAATGCTGTGCTTCACTTCAGCAGAGAACATATCCAGCATGATCAGTCCGTCAAAGCCGGAAAGGTCTTTTTCTGTATCTACTAATTCTGCAATCGCACCATGTTTTTCTAATGCTTCTTTGATTGCTGAGGTCTGTTGGCTGTTGTCCTGAGTAATTGCAAAACGTTTTCCCTGCAATACTTCTGTATTCTGCAATAAAGAAGCATCCGTTGGGGTGATATCAAAACGAAGACGGGATAATATATTTTGTGCCGGCTCAGAAGCGACGGCCTCCTTAGCTTCAGCTTTGGTCTCATGGGTATCACCACTCATATCGCTGATCCAGCTTGCCAACCCGCGAAGTGTTTTAATCGCGGCTAATTTTTCCATAAGATCATCAGCCTGCTCAAGATTTTGACCAAATCCGATTTTGGTTTTAAGGTCTCCGATAATTTCCATACGCTTAATGGAGTCAATACTAAGGTCTGCTTCCAGATCTAAGTCTAATCCCAGCATTTCTTTTGGATATCCGGTTTTCTCACTGACAATCGTCAGAATGGCATTTTGAAGATCTTCAAGAGATAATGCAGACTGAGCCTGAGGTTTTGAAGCCGGAGCTTCCGTTGCTGCTCCGTTTTTTTCGGAAACAGATGCTGCTCCCGCTCCTGAGTATTCGGTAAGCCATGAAACCAAACCACTCAGGGTTTTTATTCCTGCTAATTGCTCCATTACGGTATCTTCGTTGGTATTGCCATTAGACAGGGTACCCAGTTCATTACGAAGTGTTCCTATGATTTCAACTCTTTTGATTGAATCAATACTTAAATCCGCTTCCAGGTCCATTTCCATTCCCAGCATTTCCTGTGGATATCCTGTTTTATCGCTTACTACCTGTAGTAATAAAGATTTGATATCTCTTACAGGAGCCTGTTTTACCTGCGCCACGGCTGCCGGAACCTCCTGACGAACAGGCTGGACAGGGATTGCTGCCATCTGTTGACCGGCAGGAGCCTGAATCGGTGAAGTATAAACAGGGGCCGGGTGTACCTGAGGATTCTGTCCCATAAAGGAAAGCATCACATCCCGTTGCGCCTGTATCATTAGTTTCATGCTATTTAAATATTCCTGCAGCATACGTTCAGCTGTTGATAAGCTTTCAGTGGCAGGAGCTTGCTGATTATTCGTAAAATTATTCATGGCAATAGGAGTTAAAATTGGTAGTGCACCATTGGAAGGCAGTGTGCCTGTAGTTGGATGTGCAGCTTGTCCATTAACCCTCCAAATGGCAGGGTTTTTCTTATAAAGTTCAGGCTGATCAATGTCGATAAGTTTAACGTTACGACCATCGAAAAGCTTAGTGATATTAAAGTTACGTCCTGTACCCAAGTATTGGGCAAGCATGCAAAGCAGGTGGGTGAATTTATTGCGGCTGCTGTCTTCAACATATAAGGTCAACTGATCTTTTTCAAGACATGATTTTGCCAATCCAGTAAGTACTTTTCCTGGGCCTACCTCGATGAAGATCCTTGCTCCATCATTATACATCGCTTGCATCTGCTCGACAAATCTTACAGGCTGTACCAAATGTTCAGTCAATCTTTCTTTAATGTCTGACGGATTCGGTGGATATACTTCTGCTGTCGTATTGGACCATACAGGGATCTGCATTTCCTGGAAAGGAACGTCTTTTAATACGTCAGCATATAAACCTTTAGATTTTGCCAATAATGGACTGTGGAATGCACATGCCACTTCTAATTTTTTAGCAGAAATACCTTCCTGTTTTAGGACTTCCAGTAATGTATTGATCGCTGGCGTACTTCCTGCGATAACACACTGGGTAGGTGCATTGAAGTTAACCGGATAACATCCTTCCACTTTAGCGATGATTGGCTGTAAGCGTTCGTGAGTGCTGCTTGCTGCTAACATGGAACCGGGATCTCCACCTTCTACTGAGTCCAGAATAGACTGAGCTCTCCGGATACTTAAGTCAACCAATTGATCTTCTGCAAATACACCTGAGAAACATAAAGCCGGTAATTCACCATAGCTGTGACCAGCCAGCATATCAGGAATGATTCCCAAGGATTCTAAGAATTTGGCCAATGCAAGATCAACAATTCCTAAAAGCGGCTGTGCTAAACGGGTGTCTTTAATGGTTTCTTTCTGTTGTTTTAAATCCGCTTCGTTAAATGTTGTAGAAGGGAAAACCACTTTTTCAAGCTCCGGATAGCTGTCGATAATCTTACGCATTGCCGGGAAGACTACGAATAAGTCACGAGCCATATTGATTCTCTGGCTTCCTTGTCCGGGGAATGTAAAGGCTACCTTACCTTCTTTTTTATTAACGGTGAAAGTATCTTTAGTTTCAATTCCTAATAAGACCAATTCAAGCTTCATCATTAGATCTTCAGCTGTATCTGCAACGATACTGAACTGAATAGGTTTTTCTGAACCGATGCTTAAGCTGTAAGCAATATCTTTTAATGGAATTCCATCATTGATTTCCAATAAGGTTTTGATCTGGCTAGATTGTCCTTTAGCTTCTTCATACGTATTCCCGCGGAATACAAATAGTTCTGAAGGCCACGACTGCATTGCGATAGAGTCATCTTGTTTTGGATGATTAGCAATTACCGTGTGGAAGTTCGTTCCTCCAAATCCAAAAGCACTGATTCCTGCATATCGGTTTTTCTCAGTCCATAATCCTGTTTCAGCATGGAAAGAGAACGGGCTGGTTTGTGCATTATAATAGGCATTGGGTTGCTTAAGATGAAGGGTAGGAGGTTTCACCCCATGGTAAACAGCAAGGGAAGCTTTGATTAAACCAGCTAATCCTGCAGCACACTTGGTGTGGCCAATTTGTGTCTTCACAGAACCTAAATGAGTCTGTCCCGGTAATGCACCCGAACGGCTGAATAAGTTTGTTAAGGCACTTAATTCTGTTTTGTCACCCACAACAGTTCCTGTACCGTGAGCTTCTACCAATCCTACAGATGCGGCACTGATTCCAGCCTGAGTGTAAGCACGTTCTAATGCTCTTACCTGACCTACTTTTCTAGGAGCAGTTAAGCCAAGGGCTTTACCATCACTGGATCCACCAACACCTTTGATTACAGAGTAAATACGGTCTCCGTCATTGATGGCATCTTCATATCTTTTCAAAACAAGGATTGCAATTCCTTCTCCAAGGGCAATTCCGTCTGCTTCACCGTCAAATGTTGCACATCTTCCTTTTCTGGAAAGGGCGTGGGTACTTGAGAACATCAGGTAATCGTTGATTCCATTGTGTAAATCTGCACCTCCGGCAAGAACCATATCGGATTTTCCTAATACAAGTTCCTGGCAAGCCAAATCTAAAGCTGCCAAAGAAGAAGCACAGGCGGCATCTACGGTGAAGTTTCTTCCACCCAGATCCAAACGGTTGGTAATCCTACCTGCGATTACATTGGCCAAAATACCCGGGAAAGAGTCCTCTGTGGTATGAGGGAAGGCTTCTTTTACTTCTTCATGAAGTTCCCCGAAAACCTGTTTGTAAAATCCTCTGAAACTGTAGCTGTTGGCAAGGTCATTACCTCCTTCAGCTCCAATAATTACAGAAATATTTTCTCTGTTAATATGTTTTTCTCCATATCCGGCATCTTCCATTGCTCGTTTGGCTACCAACAGGGTGAGTAACTGGGTAGGCTCAATAGCGGCAAGAGATTGTGGCGGAATTCCGAATGAAAGGGGATCAAAGTCGATTTTCGGAATAAAACCACCCCATTTGGAATGAGATACATCCGGTCCGTCAGAATCCGGCTGGTAATAAAGTTCTTTATTCCATCTTTCATCCGGTACTTCTGTGACACTGTCTTTTCCTAAAATGATATTTCTCCAGTATTCTTCCAGGTTTTTGGCACCCGGGAAAATACATTCCATACCAACGATAGCAATGTCCAGTGGTTTTTCGCTGGATATTGGCGCTTCCGGTAATGCTGCAGATTGAATGTGTTCGTAATTGTCAATGACATTTTGATGAAGGGCAGCAAGTGAAATAACACGGTTATGCATGGTGGCAATCTGTCCGATCATATACATCCCCAAATCCAGCTGTTCGCTTTTAGGAATCGTAACCAACTGGTCTCCCTGACGCTCTATGCCTTTGGCGGCAATTCTGAGGCGACCTACATTTAGTTTTTCAAGCTGTTCCCAGACTTGCTTTTTATCCATTCCTGCTGCCAGAAGTTTGGTTTTTTCTGTATTAAAATGGTGTGCAAATGCCGTATTTAGACAACGGGTTTCGTGTCCGGGAGCGGTTTCCAACAGGACAGTGTCTTTTGCCTGCATAGCCTGCAACTGGAATTCTTCCTGGATAGCTCCGGTAAGTACTGCTTCCTGAGTATAGAGATAAGCCGTTCCCATCAATACACCAATTTTTACACCTCTTGCAGCAAGTGGTGCGGCCATGATGGAAACGAATGCTGTTGAAAATGAATTGTGGATTCCTCCTGCAAAAAACACACTGATGTTTTCAGGATGTTCTTCTTTTAAGATACGTTCAATTTGTTTTTCCCAAAGGACCATGCTTGAAAGCGGTCCCACGTGGCCTCCACATTCACGTCCTTCAAATATAAAATTCTTTGCTCCTTCTTTCAGGAAAATATCCAGTAGGGCAGGAGAAGGAACGTGTAGGAAACTTTTTATTCCTGCTTTTTCAAATACTTTAGCTTGGGCGGGTCTTCCACCGGCAATAAGAACTACAGGAGGTTGGGCCTCCAATATATAAGCGGTTTGCTCTTCTCTTAATTCTGGTGGGGCAAATCCTAAAATCCCTACACCCCATGTTTTTTCACCCGCCAGTTTTTTGGTTTCCATTACCAAAGCCTTTGCCGACTCACCTTTCAGTAATGATAAAGCCACAAAAGGTAAGGCTCCGGCTTCCGCTACAGCATTGGCAAATAAAGGAACATCACTCACACGGGTCATAGGTCCCTGAGCGATAGGATAACGTAAGCCAAGTTCCTGAGCCAGTGGATTGTCCTTATCGATAACCTGAAGAGCTTTTGCCTGTTTCAAATGGCCGTACATGGCTTCTTTGAACCCGAAAACCATTTTTTTAAGTGTTTTAAAATCCTCATAGAGATCTGTTGCCAGCGAAATATCCTGTCCCATGGGGATGTAGCTCTTGCTGAGGTCAAAATCTATAAAATATTTTCTAAGATCTTCGGCGGTAATATTTTCCGGTAATACCGGGGAGTTGGGCCTCACCAATACACGGTGGTTGGCTATAATTCTTGTTTCTGTTCCGTTCAGTTTTGAACAGACCTCTTTGATATCCTGAGGTACCGAGCTTTCAGGGAAAAGGGCAAGCTGGCTATCCAGTATAACACCTGTGGCTCCCAGTGCTTTTACAGCTGCTGCGGTGTGGAGGCCAATTCCTCCCTGTACCCATACCGGGATGTCCGTGATTTCTTTAATAACACGCTGAAATAATACAAAAGTAGATTCATAACCTACCTGGCCAGCAGCTTCATTTCCTTTGACGATAATTCCTTTTGCTCCTGATTGCTGAGCTTGTAGTGCTTCTTCCAAACTGCTTACCTGATACACGACAGGCAGTTCTGAAGAGAAATTGATGGTGGTTCCGAATGGAAGAATGGCAAAGCTCACTTTTTCCGGAATTCTGAGAGAAGTAAAAGTAGTATTAGAAATGTAAATACCATAAGAAGGTATGTGGGTCTGCTCAAGCTGGTTCAATGCTTCCTGGGCGGTGATTAATTCATGCCCTAAACTTAGGACAGGAAATGCGCCTGCGTTATGCAATTTAGGCATAAGGCTAACATCCGGTTTTTCAAAAGGAGTTAGTCCAATAATGGTTAAGTTTTTCATTGCTTTGATGATATTAGCATGAAATTCCATAACAAATTTGCTATAAACCTATTGGTATACAAGTAGTTGTTTGTTATAGTGGAATTTAAAGTAGTTAGTTTTTGTAATATTTTTAATTATAATAGTGATCTAATGATAATTTACTAATATTGAGTGAGTTAGTCATCCGGAGACTGCCAACCAAAGATTGGGTCGATGTAAGATTGTTGGTGTCCAGCTTTGCGAGGGGCTTCCGCCCAAAAATAGTCAAGTTTTTCATAGCATTTATGGTATTGAAATATGGATATAGATTTTCATAACAAAACACTAAAACATATTGGCATAATGAGTGTTTGTTTATTATGAGGGAATAAAAGTAATAAATTTATATTATATCTCTAACCATAAATACAATTTGATAATAATTTTTTAACAAAAAAATATTAATTGTTCAAATGCTATTAAAGTATACAATTTATTTTTTTATTCTCGAAAACAGGCTGGTACAATCTGAGAATACACAATTATAATCATTTATAATTGTAATAATGTCAGGCAAAGATAGCAATAAAAAATAAAATATTTCAATAATAAGAGATTTGTTTTTTTTATATTACGAAAAGATAATATAAATAATAAGCCCGTAAAATCCACGAAAATTTGATGTTTCAAAAGAGAGAATGAAACAGTATATTTTGGTCGAAAATGAATTTTATGGCTCTATCTTCTTATTTCAGAATGCTTTGGGTAATTGGTTAAATAATTATATTATGATATGATAGAAATTAAAAGATAATGCAATTTTGTGATATAATAATGAAACTAGTCTTGGGATAGGAATAGTATATATAAAAAAAGCGGCCAAATGCCGCTTGATTTATAAAAAATATTGAATGATTATAGTCTTGTAAGGTGATCTGAATTATTGCTTTTTCTGTTACCTATTTACTTGTTATTCAGGATGTAAGTGTTACGCTAAGGTTATTTAAATTTTAACGTATGAGGAACTGATTGAGTAAAAAATTAAAATAACCTTAAAATATACTTAAACCATATTGTTTCACCAGATCCAGGATCATATGATATCCTGCCAATGAATTTCCATGTTGGTCCAGTGCAGGGCTGAAAACACCAATTCCCATTTTTCCGGGAACACTTACCGTGATTCCGCCACCAACACCTGATTTACTCGGCAAACCTACCATACGGGAATACTCTCCACTGAATTCATACATGCCGGCAGTGAGCATTTGGGATTCTATTAATTTTGAAATTTCAGCATTTTTATGAGTGGAGTCACCATCAAAGCGGACACATTGGTTGGCAAAGAAATAACCGATCTTAGCCAGGTCTTCTGCAGTAAGCTCAATGGAACACTGTTTAAAATAATTATCAAGCTGATCTTCATTCCCTGAAATCAGGCCGCTGTTTTTCATGATATAGAACATTCCGCGATTACGGTGTCCTGTAGATTTTTCGGATTCATACACAGATTTACTGTAATCAATGTTTTGATTTTTAGTAATATACCTTACCATATCCAAAATTTTAAGAAAAGGCTTCTCACCGTCACCTGAAATTAAAGAAGTAGTAAGAATTGCTCCTGCATTCATCATGGGATTAAGAGGTTTCCCTGTTGTTTCCAGATTGGAAAAATGGTTGAAAGGTCTGTCGGATCCGAAATATCCCATCTTATCAAAAACATTGGCTTCCCCTTTTTCATTGACAGCAACCATTAATGCTATGATTTTAGAAATGCTCTGCATGGTGAATTTCTTTTGGGTGTCTCCTGCATTAAATATCTTCCCATTTTTCTCTACCACAGAAAAAGCAATTGCTTTGGCATCCATTTTTCCTAATTCAGGAATATAATCAGCAACTTTCCCCTGTGTATAATAGGGTCTGTTTTTTTCAAGGATACTGCTTAGTGTTTTTTCCGAAATGGTTGAGATATCTGCTGTTTTTTGAGCGTAAACTGCTGTATGTAAAGAAAGAAGTGTTGCTGTAAAAATTCCTTTTGCAGAAAATAAAAAGCTATTTTTTTTCATAGAGAATAAATGTTTAGATAAGTCTTGAAAAACAAAGATAAAGTATTTCATCTTCGTTGGCAATTCTTCTGAAAGTATAGTCTTTCCGTTAAGCAGGGAAAAAATACGCCTTAGTTTTGTTTCCGGAATTCAATATTTATAATAAGCCCTGGTGACCCATAAGACTTATAGAGGGCATCCTGGAATGGAATATCTTTGGTGAACCCGGCTATCTATTTTCTGCCTGCAAATTCAACGGTGGTTTTTTGAAAAGTTTTCTGCAATATAAACAATAGAAACAGGGTTACATTATAATCTGATTTTTTAGTCTTTTTTCGGGACAATAATCTGTTGCCAGCTCGTAGATGCGGATTAGTGATCATATTGCAATTATTGTTAATATATGATTATTAGTTAAATAGATATAATTGTTTATATTATTCATAAATAATGAAAAAATAATGAATGTCGTAGTTTTACGACAATTTTTAAAATACTGCCTATTTCATTTTGAAGTGAATCTTTAAGGTGATAAATTGCAGTACCAAAATCAATAAAAAAACTTATGAAAAAATTCAAAACCACTGTGAAAAACTGTGGCTGTTAATCGCAGGAAAAAGAGTTTGAGTTCTCATTAAACTCTGAAAAAGACATCTCAAAGCGGTCTGAAGATAAGCTGCTAAAAGACCAATGCAACTTGTTGACTGTCATTTGAGGCGATTGGTCTTTTCTTGATATGGAAGAAATTCCCATGTAACCTATTACAATTCATTATCATGTTTAAACCAGAAGAAAACTTTCCCAAAAAGGGAATAGATTCACCCCATAAAGATATTCTAAGTAAAGTAAAAGAATCCGTAGATATTTCTGATCCCCAGAAAATGGTTTCTGAGGTAAAAAATTTCACCCATTCGGGGAATCAGCTCCTAAACAAAACTATTTTACCCAATACTCCGTCAATTGTTGAAGAAAAACTTTGGGTAAAACAACCTACATCCAAAATATTCAATGCCCAGAACATTCCTGAAAATGCCATTGCAGGGATCAACAGGGTGGTGAAACTGGAAATATTTATTGAAGGTAAAGAAATCAAATTTTTTAAACATTTCAAACTTAACCAAAGTGCAGTAAAACATCATCAGTTTGATTTGACCTTAGCCCATGATACATTGGGAAGTACGGAAAACCATAATTTGGAACAGGCTCAAAGCTTCCTTGGAAAAAGGATTACCATTGTTTTCAAGTATAAAGATGTTGATAATGGTCCGGAAAGAAATTTTGTAGGAGTGATCACCGAAGTAGGTTTTGAGCAGGATAAAGGAAGTCTGGGAAATATTATTCTTACAGGATATAGCCCTACTATTTTATTAGATTCCGCGCCCCATACCCAAAGCTTTGGAGGAAAGCAGGAAATAAGTCTCAATAATGTTGCCGATCAGGTGATAAAAGAAGGCCTGGGAACAAGTAGATTTGATATCAGGGTAGATGCTCAATACGGAAATGTCTCTTATAGCTCTCAATATAATGAAACGCATTACAATTACCTGGCAAGGATTGCTGAAGCTTATGGAGAGCAGTTTTTTTATGATGGTGAAGTTCTGCATTTTGGAAAATTACCACCCCAGGAAAAACCGATAAAACTTACTTACGGAAGCAACGTTGCAGATGTGAAAATTAAGATGAAAGCCCAGCATGTGAATCCTTCTTTCTATGGATACAACAGCAGTAAAAATGAAAAACTGACTGCTGGAAATTCAAAAATTAACCATACTTCGGATATTGCTAAACGTGCTTATGAAATTTCTGAAAAAACGTTTATCACTCCCTCGCTGAGTATAGCTCCTATAAAAGCTTCAAAGATCATGGATATAGATGCTTCCCAAAAAGGGGCGGCAGGAAGTAATTCTGTAGATGTATTTACCACTTCAGGATCTACTTCTGTTCCGTTTTTATATCCGGGCTGTACTGCAGATATTGAAATGCGAAAACCGGATACTAATGAAACCTCTTATTTTACAAAACTGATGATGACGGAGGTAAGACATGAAGTGGATGCAAGAGGACATTATACAGGTTTTTTTGATGCCATTGCAGCTGACACCGGATTTATGCCAAGACCGGAATTTCATTATCCTAAAGCAGAGCCGCAGTTTGCAAAAGTAATTTCCAATACAGATCCTTTAAACCAGGGGCGTGTTCAGGTACAGTTTGACTGGCAGAACGGTCCTGATACTACTGAATTTGTTCGTGTCATGACTCCTGATGGGGGAAGCAGCGATAAAGTAAGTAAAAACAGAGGGTTTATGGCTATCCCTGAGGTAGATGACCAAATCATGGTCAATTTTGTTCACCAGCATCCTGACCGTCCATTCGTCATGGGAGGAATGTTTCATGGGGGAGCCGGAGGAGGAGGCGGCCAGGGGAATAATGTGAAGAGCCTTAGCAGTAAAAGCGGTCATATTATAAGCCTTGATGATGGAGGAGGAATCACCATCAAAGATAAGACAGGCGGAAATACAATTACAGTAGATGGTAAGGATACCATTTCCGGAGTGGCCAGTAAAAAAATCTCATTGAATAATGGAAAATCATCTATTGTTATTGAAGATGAAACTATTACCATTCACGCTAAAAATATTAAGATCACAGGGGATACCATTATTTCTATGGGAAGTGGTAAAGCTGGTGTAGAGCTGAGCTCGGAAGCCAATGTGGCTGCTGTAAGCGGTGTTACTGTAACGGCTTCCGGCAGTAAAGAAGTTCAGGTGACCGGAAAAGAAACAAGTATCAGTGGCAGTAAGGTCTCTATGAATGGAGAAGGGGAAACAATAATTACAGGAGGTTTAGTTAAACTGAATTCATAATATGGAAACATCCTCAATAGCACAGGAATATTATAAACTTAAAGAGTTATGGTCTGTTGCTGAAAAAAAGGAATCCTGGAAGCTGGCTGTTTGGGTAGCACAGTATCCGGATGTTGAGATGATTGATAAATTCATGCAGATCGAGCAGTCTCCTGTTGGAGAATCTAATGACATCTTTTTCCGTTTTGAAGCCGAATATCATGGTGATCAACAATTATTTGAAGAGCAGTTATGGAATGAATTCGTAACTTGGTTTACTCCTCATCCTAAAAAAGATAAAGATCTGCACCGGGCACTTTGGGAGAATAATATCATTAAAGAAGCTTTTGTTCCTGATGACAGCCTGCTGCCCAGTGCAGCCAGTCTGTTTAGTGAGCTGGAACGCTTTAAAAGAAGCATTACAGATCAGGGGGAGCATTTTTACTTCTGTCTGTATTTCCCTCTGGTAGCCCATGCGAAACAAAATATAGTCCACTGGTTTCAAGAGGTTATTGAAACGGTTCCCGATTCCTTACGTCTGGTAACGATGGATCTGGCAGAGGAAAGACGTATAAAGCTGCAAGGGAAAAAAGATAATGAAGCTCTTTATCATTATATATATCCAAAGCTTAAAATGGCAGAGGCGATTAAAAATGAGATGTATAAAGCAAGTGATAATTATAATATGGTAGATGCTGATGCCAGATTCCGGAAGCAGGTGATTGTAGTGATGGATTCTACGACTCAGAAAATAAAAAACAGGACTGAAGTAGAAGTGAAACGTCTTATAACGATTACCGAGGAAATAGGCTCTGTATCTTCAAAAATAGCAGGTTTGCTGGTGGCGTCACAAGCCTTCTTTGCTGTACAGAATACTAAAAAAAGTGAAGAATATACCGATAAAGCACTGGAAGAATCATCAAAAGCAATGGTAGATGATGATGATACAGGTTATCCGGTTTGGAAATCCTGTATGCTTCTAAAAGCAGCTTTATTATATGGTAACAAAAACAGGGATGCTGCCTTGTTGGTCTATCAGGAATTATCAGAAAAAGCATCCAAACGCCAGGATGTCTACTATATTATGGAGACTAACAGGCTTATAGCACATATTTATTATGAAAAAAATAACCTTCAGAAGGCCTTTGAAAGCATTCTTTTTTCTTTGGCTGCCGGAGCGTATTTAGATATCAGGGTCAGAAGGCAGTCTACTTTTCTGCATGCCGCTTTTATGGGGCTTTATTTAGGAAAGCAGATCAAGACAAAAGAAGAAGTCAATGAAATAGAACTACAGTTGGCAGACTGGTTAGGTGATGATTGGGAAAGTTTATTAGCGCAGGCAGGTGTTGATTCTGCTTCGTTAAAAATGGAACAGTCAGTTTGGAAAGATCAATTATCAAAACTTAAAAACTAGCCTATGTCAGATATTATTGGAAAAGTAGTAACATCACCGGCTCCGCGAAAAGGTTTTGGTGAACTTTTTGGAGAGGCTAAAAATAAACTGGACCATTTGCAGAAAGATATGGCCAGTATTTTACCGGCTATGCCCGGAATGCCTGTAGGGAAGTATTTTGATCTGGCTATTGGTATAGATTTCCATGAAACCATTTTTCCGCCCATGCCTTTATTGCCGGTTCCTCACATCGGAATGGTTTTCGATATTATGAGTGCCATCATGAATGCTATTTCCAGCGTTTTGCCGGAACCCCCTGCTCCTCCTGCTGACGGATCTGAACCTCCAACAAGTTTAGCTTCGGTATGTACAGCAATTGTAAACGGTATGAAACCTTCTGTACAGGTTCATGGGCAGTGGGTGGCGAATGCGGGAACAGGAATTCAGCATTTACCGGGAATTTTCTTACATATTCCGTTTCCTATAGTAAAACCTATTGCAAGCTCAGAAATGTTTCTGGGAAGCAGTACTGTTTTAGCAGATGGCGGGCCATGCAGTACGCAGTTCCACCTTGCTTTGTCATGTAATTTAATAGGAATCCCTGCGCCATTTCGTATTACAAAACCCAAACCGAAAGTAGCATTAATGGCTCCTACTTCCATGCTGCTGATCATGACATCAGCAGGGAAGCCTGTTTTGGCAGGAGGTCCCCCTACCATCGACCTTTTTCAGCTGGCGATGAGCCTGGGGCTGAAAGGAATGGGGAAATTATGGAAAAAAGCAGGAAACAAATTACAGGACGCTATTGACGGTATTAAACCCAACAAACCTAAGCTGGCAAAAGTTTTACAGCCTGTAAAATGCCGTTTGTTTGGTGAACCTGTGGATGCTGCTACAGGAAGAGTGTACTCCACAAATACAGATATCGAGCTGCCGGGACCTATCCCTTTTGTATGGCAGCGAACCTACTACAGTGATGCCGAGGTAAATGGGCCGTTAGGTTTTAACTGGCATCACAGCTATCATATGGGATTGTTTGATCTGGGAAATAATTTTGCTTCCTTACGCCTGTCAGATGGCCGTGAGGTGGTTGTTCCACTGGTTAGCCATGGTGAAAAATATTTTAGCAGAAAAGAACAGCTGACCTTTAGTAACGATGAAAAAGGATATCTGCTGACAGATTCCAATAACCTTCGTTACAGGTTTAATGGAGCTTTGAATAAGGAAGGTTACAGGATGCTTTCTTCAATTTCCAGAGCAGACGGTTTTATCATGGAATTTCAATATCATCCCAATGGATGTTTAAAACAGATTACAGACAGTACAGGTAAAATAATAAAGGTCGAAAGTGATGCTGATCAACGCATTACCCGTTTATATACCATTTCAGAAAATAGAGAGATCACCTATATTCAATATAAATATGATGAATTGGGAAATATGATCTACAACAAAGATGTTATAGGAGCGGAAAAACACTTTTATTATAACCATCATTTACTCATACAGCTCACCAACCAGACAGGACAGAATTTTTATTGGGAATATGAAGGCAAAGGGGATGATGCAAAATGTATTCATACCTGGGGTGACGGTGGGGTATTGGAATACTTTACAGAATATAATCCGGGGCAGACGATTACGCGGAATAGTTTAGGCTTTACCACAGAATATTTTTATGATGATGATAAGCTGATCTATAAAATAATAGATGAAAACGGAGGGGTTACCCATCAAAAATACAATCAGTATCAGGAGCTTGAATTAACCGTAAATGCCGAAGGTCTTACGAAGAAATACCTCTATACTGAAAATGGGCTGTTGAAAACTGTTGAAAATGAGAATAATGAAACAACTCAGTTTCAATATGATGATGTTTTTAACCTGACTAAAGTCACAACGCCCGGAGGGACGGAAATAGAATGGAGCTACGATGATCTTCACAGGATTATAAAAAAGAAACTTCCTTCCGGTGAAAAACTGTTTTATCAGTATGAAAACAGGCATCTTAGAAAAATCACCGATAGTAATAACCGTTCTGTGCATTTTTTCTATGATAAATTCCACCGCATGGTACAGGTGATCTATCCCAACGAAACCTATAACAAATGGGATTATGATGAGGTGGGAAATGTAATTTGTGAACGTGACGTGCGTGGCAATCTGACGTATTACAAATATGATGATGCAGGAAATACGGTGTATATAAAAGAGCCGGATGGAAATGAGCATTATTTTGAATATGATACTTCCTATAACATCATCCACGCGAAAGATGATTTACATGAAGTCCGTTTTCGGTATGGAAGCCTGGGAGTTTTACTAAGCCGCACACAAAATAACCGTACCGTAAAATTTGCTTATGATACAGAGTTACAGCTGAAAAATATCAGCAATGAAAAAGGAGAAGTATATCGGTTTGCATTGGATGGAGTGGGAAATGTAATCAATGAATGGGGATTTGACGGGTTGCACCGGCAGTATGAACGTGATGCAGTAGGCAGGGTGAAAAGGGTGATACGACCTGATAACCGCTGGACCGAATATGATTATGATGGCACAGGGAATGTTATCATGGAGCAGCATAGTGACCTTTCATTTACAGGATATCATTATAATAAAGATGGATTCTTATCGGGAGCACTCAACCAGGATATCACCATAAAAATACAACGTGCTAAAGATGGCCGTATTCTTAAAGAGCAGCAAGGCCAGCATTGGGTGAGTACCTTATTGGATGAGGAGAATAATTCCTTACAGACCCAGAGTTCTTTAGGGGCTGATATTACCAGCCAATATGACCATTTCGGGCAGGTAAGGGAAATGGAAAGTGGAAACTGGAAAGCTCAGTGGCAGTATGATGCTACAGGGCTGGAGATCCAAAGAGAGCTCACGGGAGGAATCAGCCAGCTTACGGAAAGGGACCAGCAGGGCCGTGTGATACGAAGCAGTATTCATAGCCATAATGTAGAACAAAACCGGACCCGTTATTTCTGGGGTACTGCCAACCGCCTGCTGAAAACGGTTAACGAAATTACAGGTGCCAGTGCCTCTTTTAATTATGACTCATGGGATAATCTGGTAAGCGGCAATTACCAGAGCCGTCAGCAAACCGAAACCATTTATAAAGCACCTGATGCTATAGGAAATTTGTTTGAAACTCCGGAGCAGTCGGATCGTACGTATGGAGCCGGAGGAAGGCTTTTAAAAGATATCCGCTATAATTATTACTATGATGCCGAAGGAAACCTGATCTTTAAGGAATTCAGAAAGAGCAGCCAGCGTGCAGCAGTATCTGCTTCCACAATAGAACATAAATACGGAATCAGCCTTACGGGAAGCGGTATCGGCTGGCAATACGAATGGAAAGGAAATGGAATGCTGGCCAGGGTAATCCTACCTAAAGGCAATGAGGTCGTCTTTTTTTACGATCCTTTAGGACGGCGTATTGCAAAACAATATAAAAATAAAGTGACCCGTTGGGTCTGGGATGGGAATGTTCCTCTGCATGAATGGCAATATGAAGGTAGTTTTCCGCCGGAGCTAACGATTGATGCCGAAAATAATGTAGAAGAGACTGTAGAATCTGCAGAAAATGTAATAACTTGGCTGTATAAGGAGGGAAGTTTTACCCCTTGTGGTAAAATTACAGGAGAGCAACAGTTTAGTATAATCAGTGATTATTTAGGAACCCCAACCCATGCGTATAATCGTGAGGGTATTTTAATCTGGGAACGGGAACTGGATATCTATGGTTCTTTGAGGAAAGGTGATCATACATTTGTTCCTTTTTTATACCAGGGACAATATATAGATGAGGAAACCGGACTGGCTTATAATCGTTTTCGTTATTATGATAATGAAAGTGGTAATTATATCAGCCAGGATCCGATCGGACTGATGTCTGGCGAACCTAATTTATATGCTTATGTAAAAAATGTAAACTCGTTTATTGATATTTTTGGGTGGAATACTATCATTCCTTCCGAAAACCTAAAATCAATTGATCTTACTGATCCTAATTGGAGGAATCTGAGCTTTGATGGTAATCAAAAAGGGATTGTATATATTTTAAAGGATGCAGATACAGGCGAGTTTTTAAAAATAGGTAAAAGTGAGGTGGGTACTTTTAAAGGAAGATTTGAAAAGTATGCAACAGCCGGAAATAAAACCGGAAGAAATTTATCTTTAGATGTATTTACCGTAGATAAAACAGCGTTAAGCAGTGTGGAAAGCATTGAAAAATCTATGAGAGAAGGGTTGGAAAAAATGGGCTACTCATTACCTTGGGACAATACTCTTAACAGACTTGGAAGATCAGGCCCGGGAACTCCGTTTACAAGATTAAATAAAAAGCTGAGGGCAACGCATGAATGGGACGCTAAAGGGAATTTAAAACCGAAACATGTACATTAAATAAATTATATAAAAATGGAAAATATTGAAACATCCGAATGGTTTTGGTCTATCATAGGAAGAGCAGATCTTAATAGGGATAAGCTTAAAGAAATTCTGACTGGTTTTTCTAAAGAAGAAATCATCAAATTTCAGGAAGAATTCGTTGATGCATCAGTTGAATTGCAGGATGAGCCTTTTATTGATTATATGGAAGAATCTGAGGATGGGGTAGAAGATATAGCCAATTGGGTGGTGAGTAACGGTAAGGAGCTTTATTTTCAGATTATGGATAATCCTGAAGAAATACCACACAGCGTCAATGATGTAACTGAACAAATCCTCTATGGAGTAGCAGACGAAGTTTGTGTGGAAAAATATGGGGAATCAACAGGTGTTTACTAGTTGCTTTAGACTATACAGCTCTACATAAAGAATAATACATTGGCTTTCCCAAACATGGAGAAAGCCAATTTTAGTTTTTATATCAGCGAGGATATGTCAATCAGTTGTGGTCATAAAAACAAGTCTGATCTTAGCGTGATCTTCTTATGTATTGTTTATTTTTGCAAAGAATTAAACGGCTAAATTGTTTACTTTAAACTATGGACAAGACATTTTCTGACAACAGTCAAATTGGAGTAGTCTCTACTTTTTCCGAACTTATCAATACTGATTTTCACGGAGCTATGAATGCTATCTGCTGGAATAGAAATTTGAATGGGGATTTTAAAGAAATTGTTTCTAAACTTCAGCTCAAGGAGAACGTGACAGAAGTATCTGCCGAAGACCTTTTAGCCCTGACACTTTCTGAAAAGGGGAGTATTGCAAGAGAAACGATCTTAAGTGATCTGCAATTATTAACCGATTTCGGGGCATTGCCCTCTCTCAATTTACTGCAATGCTATGACCGTGATGACGAGCTGGATTTCTTCTCCACAGACGTATATTCTTATCATGTAGATCGTTCACCCATTGGAACAGATACTTTTTTGTGTACCTATCATGGAGCTGCCAGTGAGATCTTACCTAATGATCAGGCTGTACAGAAAATCCTGATTCCTGAAATCCGTGAAAAACTTAAAGAACTCCATGACGGTCCGGAAACCACATTTGAAAGCTTTCTGGAAGAATATTTCTTCGATCTGCATTATCAGCCTAAACCAGGAGCGGAACCTACCAATCTGGGAGTAGGTCATCTTTGGCGTCTGGCAGTAGATCACCCTGCGCAAGAGGTTTTACCCTGTGTTCATAGAGCCCCAGTTGAAAATGATGGTGAATACAGATTGCTGTTAATCTGCTAATAAATTAGGATAGACATCCAAAAATTCGAAATCAAAATTGTGGATTTTGGTTGTGAATACTATCATGCAGGTCTATGTTTGTATAATTTTTAAATTACCCTTACCCACGTAGGATAATAAACTTCTACATAACTATTTATTCTTCAAGAAATCTGTTTTTCCATGTAAATTAGAGGCCGTTCTTCCGCCTAATTGTAAATCTTTGATTTCGGGCAATTGGGTTAGGGAAAATGACAGCCACGGATTATTTTTTATGCGGATCAATATCCTCATAAGACTTCCTGCCTGTTCTAGTAAAATGGCCTGTTTCGTTTCACCACAATCAATTGGGGTAAATCCTAAATCACTTGCGAGAACTGAAACTTCTGCTTTTGCATCAGAAAAATCAGAAGCCATAAAACAGGTAATATGATAGGGCTTTAAATCCTTGATTGAATGCTCAAATATTTCCTGAAGAACGGTGTTAAAGGCTTTGACTACTTTTGAATTGGGGAGCTGCTGTTGCAGGATTTCAGTTTTTGAAACACTTATTTTTTCTGCATCCAATTCATCAGATATATTCCAGTTCCCTGATTCTATGACAATTTTCCCATCCAAAACACTCAAATCTTCCAATACTTCTTTAGGGTGGATGTCACGGGGCGAATAGTAAATAATATCCCCAAATTCTGCTGCCTGTTGATTGGTTCCGAATTTTGAACTGTTATTAAATTGTGAAGCAAATTGGGCTTTTGAAACATCCCGAGCCCCAAAGAACACTTCATAACCTTTATGGGCAAGAGCTAATCCTATCACCCTGCCCATATTTCCTGTACCTATAATACCAATCTTTCTCATCGTATAAATTTTATTATTTGAACAAAGGTATTTTAATAGAGTATAATTGACAAGTATGTACTTTTTTGTATCTTACATACCAAATAGTTTCTATTGTTGAAAAACAGAAGGTTATGAATGAAATAAATAATCAGGAGAATGACGAAGCCCGGGTATGCGCCGTGGATTTTGCATTTAAAAGAATTGGTGGAAAGTATAAAGGACGTATCCTATGGCATTTGAATAAAGCATCCATACTGCGTTATGGAGAATTAAAAAGGACGATGAAAGATATTACTACCAAAATGCTCACCCAAACTTTAAGAGAATTGGAGAACGATGGTTTAATTCGCCGAAAGCTCTTTCATGAGGTTCCACCCAAAGTGGAATACTCATTAAGTGAAGTAGGACAAGACCTAATTCCTTTTATCCATTATTTAGAGAAATGGGGTAAAAAGCAATTAGAAAAAGAGGAAAATAAAATAGAATAAAACAACAATGGAGCGGACCGATTGTATTTTAGGCAGACTTAGCAGAAAACAAATTAATGAAAGCTGTTTTTGTTGTCTTTTTATATATTTTTTGGTACATTGATCTTCATTATTATAAATTAATAGATAACCCACATGGCTGATACAGTTATATTATCTGAAGGAGCAGAATTTGATCACGTTATACAGGAAGTTTCAAAACACATCCACCTGTATGTCATGGCATTTGAAAAAAGCGAGCGTACCATTATCCGTATAGATAAACGTGAAAATATGTATGGCGGAAAAGGAATTGTATACATGATCCAAATGTTTGATCATAAGGAGCTGGCTAATAACCGTCTGGCTGCTTATATGGTTTTATTGAATAACGGTGACGAATCCGGATTCCATACCCATAATGCAAAGAATGAAGAAGAATTATATGTGGTTGTACACGGAACAGGAGAGTATCGTGAAAGAACCGGAACGGAAGGAGCTGTACGTCAAAAAACACTTCAAAAAGGAGATATTACCGCTATCAGTTCCATCGGATATCATTCCATTGAAAATACAGGAAATGAACCCCTGATTATGTTTGTCATTACTACTAATAATCCATAATACCCGGTAACGGTATATAAAGTGCCAATATGTAGCTGAATGCATGTAGATTTAGTATTATTTTGAGACTGTAGTTTTCTTTTAGAAATTATCTTATCTAACCAACGTTTTTGGACACTTATGAAGACTTATCAATTTCGTTTTAATAACAGCAGTAAAACCTTAACTATTCTGATTTGGTTTTTTACGACGTTGGTGACTATTGCATTAACGGGTACTATTTTAGTGATACCATCGGGATCCTATTTCCCGACCTGGCTATTGCTGATCTCTTTGCCATTAATGCTGATGGCTATTTATAAGCTGTTTAAAGTAGCATCCAAAAGACAGTCGGTAGAAGTCATTACCTTAAGTGAACTAGGGTTTACCAGTTCCTGTTTCGGTGCTGTTTTATTTTCCGATATAAGCTCTATCAAAATTCCTGCCCGGGAAATATCATTATTGGGAGGACACAAGTACGATTATTACAAACAATCCGAAGCCAATATTCCTAATCCTGTAGTTTCAGTCACGCTTGACAATGGCCATATATTACGTTGGGTTTTGGGTGAGTGGGGTGGACTTTACAACTCAAAGGAAGATTTTTCAGTTTTCTTTGCCTTCCTTACAGCGCTAACCGATCAGCTGTATCAACTTTACCATTCTGATGAACCACCTAACAGCTATTTACAAATTCTCGATGAAAATGGTTCCTGGGAAAAGAAAAATCAATACGAAATATGATAATTTGTAAGTGATTACTTGCCGATACAAGCTAATTTTTTCAAAAATACTGACTGCTTTTACTTTAAAAACTCTTGTCAATACAGGAATGTTTTTAAAGGGTTTTTCAATGTCTATACCGGGATGACGATTGCATTTCGTAACATATTTATTTTTTTGTTTAATGGTGTTAACAGCATAATATTGGATATATCAGCTTTCCAATTTTTCAAAAAAGTATAGGTTACCATATTCAGTGTACACCCAGTAAATTGGATGCATTTCAAACTGTTCTAAAATTGGGAACAGGGAATTATGAAATGAGAATACTATACTTTATTCATCATCAGTTAGTTACTGCTTCAAAAAAGAACTATCATCTTACACCTCTGGAATTTTAAAAAACAAGGTTCAGAATTATAAATCAGAACGTAGTCTTGTGTTTAAATATCTTATTTTCAATTGATTGATTTGTAGTTCGTATTTATCTTACGGAACATTCTAAACCTTTCCCAGTCCTAATTTTGCATCATAAATATTTTTATTATGAATGCACCTTTCGGCCTTTCAGTATACACCAATAGAAAACCCTAATAAAAGAAGTCATTATTATTTAAAAAATAAAAAACAATGAAAACAATAAAAGCATTTCTGTTTTTTTCGATAATGTTCCATAATTATCTTCAAGCAAACATTACAACATCAACTACCAGAGAATATCTGAATTATTCTATTGTAAAAGACGATAGAACCATTGGCAATATCCGTGTGGAACGTTCTTTGAAAAACGATATCACGGAATATCTTTTTGAATCCCGCGCTAAAGTTAAAATCCTTTACAGTATTGAGATTTATGACAAAATGGGTGTTACTTTTAAGCAGAATATTCTACAGCAGGCCAAACTTTACCGAACAATGAACGGGAAACTAAAAGTGAACAACACGGCTACCTGGAACGGAAATTTTTATACTCTTTCGGACAAAGATGGAGCTAATGGTTCTCTAAAACAGTCCATTTTCAGCTCTACTGCAAGTCTGTATTTTAATGAACCTGGAAATATAAAATCTGTTTTTTCGGAGAAATTCCAAAAAATGATTCCTATTCAGAAGATTACTTCCCAAAAATACAGGATCAATCTGCCGAACGGAAACACTACTACTTACACATACAGCGGCGGAATTTGCACTTTAGTTGAAGCCAATACGGATTTTGCAAACCTAAAGTTTGTTCTTGATACAACCTCAAGTAAAACCCATTAAGTATTATACTCCCCAATAATAGGGCAATACAATAGGCTAATGCTGTATTTTTTTATCTTCTTGTGAGAAAAACAAACCTGTTTAAGGTATATTAAGTAACAATAAGATACGTTAAGTGAAGTAATTGCTCGCTGGTTTTAAAAATTAAAGTACTACCAGTTTGGGAGACAACTAGGAACAAAAAAACCAACTTATGATAAACTGTTACAAAAACATATGGTTTGTAAATGGTTAAATATCAATAAGTTGTTTTTTTTTAATTGTTCTATTTCCCGATACAAAACTTTTGAAGGCTTTATTATCAGGTATTTACCACTGTTGAGGGGTAAATAGGAGGTAGACTCTCACAAACCAATAATATATTATACAAAGTTACGAATATTGTAAAAACTAACAAAAAATAATAGAAGTAAGTATTGATTTTCCTCACTATGATTGTAATGAATTTTGAATAGTTTTTTGGAAATAAATTTTAATAAAATTAATGATTTTTTTTAAAACGTTTATTTGAGCAACCAAGCTATCCAATAAGGCTATTTTAAGGAGATTAGCTGGCTGTCAGGTCCCAACACAAAGAAGATTCAAATTATTGTAAATAATAGAATAAACTTACACTTGAATATGTGAAAACAAGAATAAGATAATGTTGTATAAACGTTATTTGTAAACTATTACTCAGAAAATAAAATGGCATCATCGTAAAAACGGATGATGCCAGATACTTGAAAGGTTAGGGCTGGAGCCTTACATATTTACTGTTCGTTGCCTAAAAATCTTTCTATTTCGATAGTGTCGATCTCTGGATTAGCTCCTGGATGGCTTGCAACGATAGCACCCACCGCACTGGCGAAATCCAATGCTTTTTGAGGTTCTTTATCACTGATGAGTTTTGCAATAAGGGCGGCGAGATAAGAATCTCCGGCACCTACCGTATCCACAACTTTCACCACGAATCCCTCATGGTAGTAAAAAGAACCTTCCCAAAGCAATATTGAACCATGTTTTCCTCTGGTTACACAGATTGATTTTGTATTGGTGTTTTCTGCAATAAAAAGGATATTTTCCTCCAGAGAATCTGACTGGAATCCAAGTTCCAAAGCAATCTCAAGAATTTCATCATCATTGAATTTAATGAAATCTGAAAGGTCCATCAGTTCTTTTAATACTTCAACCGTATAATGAGGAGCTCTGAGATTTACATCAAAAACCTTATACATGTCTGGATTACTTTTAAGAAGCTCAAAAAGTGTATTTTTAGAAACTGTATTTCTACATGCCAGACTGCCAAAAAAGAAAATATCAGCCTGCCAGACCGCTTTTTTTATCTCGGCATTGATTTCAATAAAATCCCATGCTGAAGGAAATTTGATCTCGTACGTTGCAGAACCTCTTTCATTAAGGCTGACTTGTACTATACCAGTTTCATGATACAGATGGGTAAGAATAGTAGCTATATTTACTCCGTTTTTTGCGATATAGTTTTTCAGTTCCTGTCCATTGTCGTCATTTCCTACAGCACTGATCATTGTTACCGGGAATCCAAATGAATGCGTTCTTAAAGCTAGATTAAGTGGGGCTCCACCTACTTTTTTATCCTCTCCAAAAACATCGAACAGGACTTCTCCGAAACTTACTGCATTCAGATTATTATTTTTAAACATTTTTAATTAAGATTTTTTTATTACAATATTAGAGTACACCGTCTGAGCATTATCTCCGAATAGAGTCCATTTTTTTCCGTTTACATTATAAACTCTGTTGGTAAAGGCTATTCTATCATCAACATACACTGTACAGATATCATTAGAAATCGTCACACTGACTTTATAGGAATGTCCTGCATCAAAAACCATTGGAAGTTGGTTGGTCAGATCTGCCGCACCGTTATTCATCAGATAAGCCGCTAGCCTGTTATTCTGAGGCTCAAAACTAATCTTTACACCATTACCTCCTGAAATATCATGAGCAAAGATCATCCCAGAAGAGGAATTTCCGGTTTTCAGATCAAAGCTGATATGGTTAGCTACATTTAAACTGGCAAGCGTTGCTGTAGAATTGCTTCCTAATGTCAACGTATTTCCATTTTGCGTTACCGTTCCAGAGTTTTGCTCAAGGGTCAAAGATGTATTTTGGGTAAAAACTGCAGAAACAGATTGGGGCTGTTTTACGCCAAGACTGCCGTCTGTATGTTGTACCAACTGGTGAGTTACCAGATTACCGGCCCATTCTTTCCCTCCCGTGTTGCTTTCAGGAACCCTTCTGGCTGACCAGCCGAACAGGTATCGATTATTGCCGTCAGAAGCTGTTTTGGCAGCGTACAGATAACTTCCGTCAAAACGGTCATTGGCTGGTTTTATCCATGGCCCGTTCGGGGATGAAGACATCCTGTAATGGGTTCCTGAATTATCACTCCAGTTTTCTGAGAATATAAGATACCAGTAGTTTCCCATTTGAAAAATATCCGGACATTCCAGCATAATATAATTTTCTGAAGCAGGAGAAGTGTAAACAGGGCCTTCTGAAACCCAGTTTCCTGATGCAGGATCTGTTGTTGTCATTTTAAGAACCACTGCTTTTCTGTCAGTTTCATTCTGAGCCGAAATCAGCATCCAGTATTTAGCTTCACCTTGATTATAGAATACATGAGGATCACGGAACTCGAAATCATAATACCCTGTAGGGGCTGTTATTTTAAAATTATTGGCTTTTGTCCAGTTTTTCATATCCGTACTGGTGGCAAGCAGGATGCTTTCTCTTGGATTATTCTGGAGGAAAGCTGCCGAAGCATTGTGACCGGTATAGTAATAGTAATATGTACTTCCTATTTTAATCATTGATCCAGTTCCTATGGCAAAATCCGGTTCAGTGGTCATACCATAAGGGATCATTCTTCCGTTATATGAAAAATCTGTAAGATTGGCTGTTTCAAAGCTGTGAATGTCATGAAATCCTTCTCCGGCAGGCTTTGTTTTGGCATCATGCAAGAAGAATAAATGAAATTTTCCATTCTCATAGTAAGGCATTACGTCTCCCACATATCCTGCTGTGAAATAAGGATTATTTCCTCCCAGCCATTGTTCTGGGGGAACAGGATAAATATTTGTTTTGGCATAAATATCTTCCGTATTGATATGGATATCGGAAGCATCATTCTGGCAGGAGGCAAGAGACAATGTAAATACCGACATTAAAAATATTTTTTTGATAAGCATGAGATTAATGAGTTGTTAGATAGTTTAAACTGTTGGAAGTCAGAGTTCTTATATTGTCAATGAAATCGTTGGGTGGACTTGGGTTTCCGTTAGAGGTTTCATTATACCAGTCGTAGGCTCCCATAGAAATTACGATACATGTTTTATTGGAAGTAGCCCCTCCCGGAAATTCTGCAATCGCAACCCTTCCGTCCAGTGCATTATCCCATGCTTCACTGGCCAGATTATTTCCTCCTGTTTGTGATCTCCATCCTACCCCGTTAGTATAACCTCCCCAGTCAGGAAGGAACCACCATGCTGTATGATTAAGTCTAAAGGTATTCTTTTTCAGAAGATTGGCCTTACCTGTTTCATACGTCTGAAGACCTGCAAAAACAGGATGATTCTCATTTCCTATGAACGAAATTCCCCAATCACTTCCATCTGCAAAGCCATTAGGAATGAAATCTCCAAAAACATTATTAGGTCCTTTTCCGGCAGGAACAATTCCTAGGGCATCTACATATTGTGATGCAAAAGAGGTAAGCAATATATTGCCTCCGCTGTTAAGATAGGTCTTAATCTTTCCTGTAACATTTGGGGTAACAGCTTCTGAAGGCAGAGCAGTTGTAGAATCATAATGCCACCATAAAACATCTATAGTATTTAAAGATACTCCTGCTGCAACATCAGCAAAAGACAGATATACAGCTCCTGAATATTTGGAAAATAACCAGTCTGACGCAGCAATCTCATCCGGATTGGTAAGGGAATTCCTACTGGAAGCTGTTCCTATAAAGGCAATGGAAGGTCCGTTCACTGGAGCCGATACTTTAGCAGTATATACCTCTGTTAGATTGGCATTGGAAACCGTGAATTGTACTGGATTGGTAAAATCAATTGTATCTCCTGACGAAGGAGTAATACTGACACCGGGAGCCGTTTCTATAACAGGCTGTAAAGTTGTAAGATCAGTTCCTTCAGGTACTATGAGAGATATTGTTTTATTGATTTGATTCACAGTGGCATACAAACCGTTGATCTTAAAACTGATAATAGGGTTCTGTGCTTTTACACTGACTTCATAGTCTTTATAAATATTCCCATTTTTTACGCGGAATTTTACAGCTTGGGTAAAATTGACAATGCTCCCTGAAGCCGGACTGACGCTGGCTCCTTCGGGAATGGCGATTTGTGGGCTAAGTGCTGTGACTTTACTGCCATAGGGTAGAGTAATGTCTATTTTATCGGCTTCATTGTCTATTTTTCCGGAAACACCAGTGACTGAAAATGCATTGATGTGGACGGATACACGGGTCATAAAATCATCTTCATGACGTGTATCACATGCAAATAAGGTGATGAAAAGCATCATCCATAAAGGTAAAACCTGTAGGGTATTTGATATTTTCTTCATGCTGTTTATTTTAATAACCGTTATTTTGTTTATATAATCCCTGGCTGAAATTGACTTGAGCTAGTGGAATAGGACAGTATTCTTCCTTCCCGTGGTCAAAACCGGCTTGGGAATAGTATGTTCTTTTTGTTTTTTCTACAGCATAATAACTGTTCATGGTTTCTGCAGTGGTTCCCCATCTAACAAGGTCGAAGAACCTGCTTCCTTCCATAGCAAACTCCAGCCTTCTTTCCCAACGTAATGCTTTTCTGGCAAAATCCTGATTCCAGGTACAATTTACCCCTGGTTCGTACTGATGTATAAAGTTATTGTTGGTATAGCTACCTGTAAAATGAGTACTTGCAGCCGCCCTTGCCCTTACCTGATTGATCAACGGTAACGCAGCCTGATACTGACCCATTTCAATTAAAGCTTCCGCTTTGATCAGCAATACGTCAGAATATCTGATAAGAATCCTGTTTTTTGAATTCCCGTAGAAGGGATCAATATTTATGCTACATCCACATCCTGGCGGAACGTTTTCCTTTAGAGAAGCATAATAGCCATAAGTTCCAGGGCTTCTGTTCCAGCTTTCCTGATAAATTTTATCCTGATCATATTTCCAAGGTAATCCAGGTATGGCAACGGTGTGATATAACCTTGGGTCTACGTTATAATTATCAAGGTGATGATAATCAAGATCAGTTTGATTGTAGCTGTCAAACATCGGTAGCCCCTGAGTGTCTGTCTTAAAGGCGTTGACAAGGTTCTGGCTTGGTTTGTGGAAATCACAGCATCCCAATCCTTGCGGAAGCGAAAGCACATCACCGTAATTTAACCTTCCGAAAAGAGTGCCGTCATTATCTGAATACTGAATTGAAAAAACAGATTCCGGTCCATTTTCATAGGTTCCAGGCATAAAATTATTCCCGAAATCAGATTCCAATGAATAGTTTCCTATCACCTGATTAGCTGCATCAACAGCTTTTTGCAATGTTACCTTATTAATGGAAGTTACCGTATAACTATCATCCTGCTCGTAAGCCTGATATAATCTTACCTTAGCCAGATAGGCATATGCTGCATTTTTCTTCGGTCTTCCTACCTCTTGTTGTGCTGCTGGAAGATATTGAGCAGCATATTCAAAATTAGAAGCAATGGCTTCCCAAAGCTGTTGGTCAGATAATGCCCTATTGGAAATGTTTTTATATTCTTCCATCGGGGTGTTTTCATCCACATAGGGAACATATTTGTAGAGGATTTTCAGCATAAAATAGAAATGTCCTCTTACAAACTTCATTTCGGCAATTCTTTTCTGTTTGTTGGGATATTCTGCTTCTGTTAACTTATTAAGGGCCGCAATTGCCTTATTGGCTCTTGAAATTCCTACATAGCTGATATACCACAACCTATCCAATTCTCCAAAATCAGAACGGATATTATTGGAAATTTCAAAAAAATGGAAGGTCTGAATATCATTTGTTCCGCTACCGCCCTTGTAGGCATCGTCAGACCTTACATTTCCGTAAGGCCATAAACTGAAAGGGGTATCATAATGATCATTACCTAACGAGGCATAGGCTGCATTCACAAATCCATCTACATTTTTAGGTGTTACAACATCCGATTCGGATAAAACACCTCTTGGCTCGTAATCAAGAAAATCATTGCACGATATGGAAGTTCCAAGTAAAAAAGCACACGAGATAACTAAAAGTATATTCTTTTTCATTGTATACGTATTAAGGTTATAAGGAGATATTAACTCCGAAATTAAAGGTAAGTGGAAGAGGATAGCCGAAAGCTGGCGTCTCCGGATCTACCCCGGTAAAGCTTTTGGATTTTATCGTCCACAGGTTTTGTACACTGGCATATAACCTGAAATTACTGATGCTATAAGCCTCTATAACTGATTTTGGTAGGGTATATCCCACTTGTAAAACGCGCAATTTCAGATAGCTCCCGCTTTCAACGTAATAGCTTGAAAACCTAGATTCAGCGTTGCTATCAACGGTGGTTAGGGCAGGGATATCCGAATTGGGATTCTGTGGAGACCAGGCATTGAGCAATCGCGTTCCTTTATTAGATCCCACATCATCCACGCTCCAGAAATCAGTCTGGTATTTTTTGGTATTGATTACATCCACATCGCCCACACCCTGCCAAAATGTAGATAGATCAAAGTTTTTGAAGCTGAGGTTGATATTTACCCCATAAGTAAACCCGGGGTTAGGATTACCGATCCATGTTCTGTCCTGATCATTGATAATGCCATCCCCATTGAGATCGGCATAACGTATTCTTCCCAAACCTTTTCCTGACTGTTCAGCAGAATTATCCAGTTCATTCTGGGTACGGAAAAGACCGTCTGCAAGATATCCGTACATAGAGTTAATTGGTCTTCCCAGAATATTATCTGTTGTTCCGTTACCACCATAGTTGTTTTTAACCTCGTCAGGAAGTTTGGTAATTTTGTTTCTGTTCATGGAAATATTTCCAGACACTTCATATTTAAGCCCAAAACCGGTAGTGTTCTGATAGGCTAATGAAAACTCGATTCCTTTGTTTTCCATAGAAGCACCATTGATCCATCGGTTCCCCCCCTCACCGATAATAGCGAGATAAGGAGGCAGGACAAGAATGTCGTCCGTTGCCTTTTTGTAAATATCAACGCTTCCGGTAAGCTTTTGTCCAAAGAAACCAAAATCGAGCCCTAAGTTGGTTTGAGTAGTAGTTTCCCACTTAAGGTTATCATTTTTGCTTTGTATGGCAATAAATCCGGAATTGAGAAGCCCGCGACCCGCACCTGATAGATCATAAGCCGTCCCAAAAGAGGTGTTCCATGTAGGATTATCTCCTGCATAGCTTGCTAAATACAGAGCGTATACTGCTTCATTGCTGATCTCCTGATTTCCGGTTTGTCCCCAGCCAGCTCTTAGTTTTAAGTCAGAAAAGAAAGAAAGGCTCTTTTTTAAAAACTCTTCCTTATTGATTCTCCATCCTGCTGAAAATGCAGGAAAAGTTCCGAAACGGTTGTTTTTTCCGAATCTGGATGAACCATCATACCTTATAGTGGCTGAGAATAAATATTTCTGATTGTAATCATAAGAAAATTTACCAAAATAGGAGAGAAGGCTATAACGGGTAGAGGTGCCTCCATTATAGGCCTCGCCAGTGCCCGCACCGGGATACATATAATCCGGGTCTTCAATAAGAAATCCTTCTTTTCTCAACCATGTGTTGTTATAGGTTTCCTGGTACATTTCCATACCACCCAGAACATCAAAACTATGATTGCCTGCCTTTGCAGTGTATTGCGCCGTATTGCTCCATGTCCATTTTTCATTGGTAGACTGGTCTATATTGACTGCATTTTTATCATTTTTAAGATATCCGGAAACATAGCTTCGTTGAAGGGTCCGTTTGTTATAATCAGAATAGTCAATTCCAAAGCTGGATCTGAGGCTGAGATTTTTCACCGGCTGTAGCTCAGCATACATATTTCCGAAAAGTCTTAGATATTTGTAGCCATTATCTTTATTGTATTCCAGAAGTCTCACTGGGTTCTGGCGGTCGTTCATTCCTCCCACGGGACCTCCCCAGCCAATACCATCAACAGTATGTACGGGGATGATAGGTAATGCCCTTAGTGCAGGATCCAGTACGCCGGGATCATTCACTTCCCCGGTTTTATTGATCGTGAAATTTTCTCCAATCTTCAGTTTTCCGTCGAAGAAATTATATGAGGTATTGATACGTGCCGATACCCTTTTAAAGTCTGTGAACTTTACAATTCCTTCATTATTATAATAAGCGGCTGAAAAAAAATAAGATCCTTTATCTGAACTGCTTGATACGGCAACATCTACTGAATTGGCCTGACCTGTCCTCGATACCTCATCATACCAATTGGTATTGGCAGACTTCAGTGTTTTTGCAGCATCCAGGTATTCAGGAACATGAATATTATATAAAACAGGAACTCCATTTTGGGAACCCCAATCAAAATTATAGCTTACATTATTAATATTAGGATTAATGCCATCATTGATATTGGCCTGCCATAAGACTTGCCCAAACTGCTTGGCATTAAGAACTTCTGTTTTTTTTGCATATTGGGAAAAGGTAGTATAATAGTTAAGGTCTATCCTCATTTTTCCCTTTTTTCCTTTCTTGGTAGTAATAATAATGACACCATTGGCAGCTCTGGAACCATAGATGCTGGCAGATGAAGCATCCTTCAGTACTTGCATGGATTCTATATCATTGGGATTGAGCTCATGCATACCAGCTTTTGTTGGCATACCATCGATAACATACAGAGGATCCGTATTATTGAGAGTCCCGACACCCCGGATAAGAACCTTGGTATTTCCTCCTGAAGGGGAACCGTCGGCCGTAATATTAACGCCTGCAATTCGGCCCTGCATAGATTTGATGGGATTAGGTTCTGCCTGTTTGTTAAGGTCTTTCATATCAACTACCGAAACAGCTCCTGTGATATCCGCTTTTTTCTGGCGGGTATAACCTGTAACTATAATTTCATCTATTTTTTTTGTTGAAGAAAGTGTTACATTGATCTGCGGATCATCCATTACCTTAAGTTCAACCCCTTCATAATCCGTTAGACTGAATATAAGGGTGTTGCCCTTTTCAGTGTCTTTGATCTCAAATTCTCCATTCTTGTTGGTTTTTGTTACAGTTCCTGTTTCTGAAACAGTAATGGTAACACCCTGTAAAGGTTTTTTGTCTGCAGAAATAACTTTACCTTTTACTACTTCTTGTGCCAGAGCAAAAGAAAATGGTAGCATACAGAAAGCGATGGCTATTTTGTATTTTTTCATGATCAATCGTTTATTTAGTAGTTAGCTGATGGGCTTGCATGGAAACTGAAGAACCTTTAGCTTCAGTAGTGACAGTAAGCTCTGAGTAAGGTTCGTTAGGAAAGAATATTTCGGTCATTACTTTCTCTCCATCGTTAAAGAAAATTTCCAGGGATGTTTTGTCCAGTAATATTTTGAAAGAACCTTCTGAATACAGTCTGGATATCTGGGCTTTTGAGATTTTGTTGGCAAAATTATTCCCGAAATTAGTCTTCCCTGACTTGCTTCTGTCAACAAATAGGAAATGATCTTTATTGTTAATCCCGAAAGACACTTTCTCTCCCAAAGAATTATTTACTGTAAAAGTATAGGTGTCGGATCCCATATTTTTCAGATTAATTTCCAGAAGAGCTTTGGTAAGGTCCAGCTCACCTTTTTTAACCAGTTGCACCTCCTTATCCAGTATTATGCTTTTGTTGATATTTTTACCCTGATATTTTGATAGTTGTTGAACCGGAATACTTCTTAACAGGTAACCATTGTCTTCTTTTGTCAGAATTACCTCCCTGGCTACGGTGCTGGCACTTCTCCATTTTTCGGTAGGTACATCCTGGGAGTAATCCCAATTGGACATCCATCCGATCATTAATCTCTTACCGTCCGGTGCATTATCCCAGGTTACCGGAGCGTAATTGTCTTTTCCCCAATCCAGCCATACAGCAGATTCCTGATTCAGTTGTCTACTAAAGTGAGGATCCATCGTAAAAGATTTTCCGTCAAAATCTCCTACAAAATATTGGGCTACAGATCCACCGTTGGGACCTCCGGGATTAATGCTGATGATTAGTACCCACTTTTCTTCATTTGTCCCTTTTATCTTTACCGGGAAAAGATCAGGACATTCCCAGACTCCTCCGTGAGCTCCTATACCTTTTCCGAACTCAGATAAAAAAGTCCAATCTTTTAAATTTTTTGAACCGTAAAAATGAGCTCTGTCCTGTGCAGCCAATGCCATAATCCATTGCTGGCTTTTCTGGTCCCAAAATACTTTAGGATCACGGAAGTCTCTGATGCCTGGATTTTTAAGCACAGGATTACTGCTGTATTTTATCCATGTTTTTCCCTTATCCAAGGAATAAGCTATTCCTTGACTTTCTACATCCGTCTGATTGGCTTTCTCTTTGACCATATTGTGATAGGTAAATATGGCAACAACAGGAGGAGTTTTCCCGTCACCAAAACCTGATGTATTATTTTTATCCACTACGGCACTTCCTGAGAAAATATATCCAAGTTCATCAGGATACAATGCTACAGGCTGATGGTCCCACTTTATAAGGTCTTTACTGGTAGCATGCCCCCAGTGCATAGGGCCCCATTTACTTTTTTCAGGATAATGCTGATAAAATAAATGATAAGTTCCGTCTAAGTAAAACATACCGTTCGGATCATTCATCCAGCCACTTTTGGGTGTGAAATGGTAGTTTGGTCTGTAAAGTTCTTCTTCTTTTGATAAGGTTTGTACATTCTGTCCTTTACAGTTATACATAAAAGTTACTGCAATAGCCAGAATACTAAAGTTTATAATCTTCATTTTGTTTATTTTGATAATTTTTGACTTAATTTTTCTAAAGAGATCCCTTTGGTTTCCGGCATCATAAAAATGACAAACAGAAGCTGAAAGATCATGGCTATTGTAAATATGAGAAACACAGTACCTGCGCCGATGGTAGAAAACAGAGTGGGGATCAGGGAAGGGATTACTGCTGCCAGAACCCAGTGGGTAGAACTTCCGAATGCCTGTCCCGAAGCACGAAGGTGATTGGGAAATACTTCCGAAATGAAGACCCAGATTACCGTTCCCTGTCCAATTGCATGGGCTGCAATAAAAAGAAAAAGAAAAATAGGAATACTGATGCCTGACCAGTGGAGATAAAATGCCATTGTTACTAATCCCAAAGAAATAATATATCCAATAGAGCCAATGTACATTAAAGTTCTGCGTCCCACTTTATCAATAAGGGATACACCTAAAAGGGTAAAGATCATATTGGTGATCCCGATTCCGATACTGCTTAATAATGCCGTCTTTTCTCCAAGTCCAGCTTCTCCGAAAATCCTTGGAGCATAATAAAGAAATGCATTGATTCCGGACATTTGATTGAAGAATGCAACTAAAAAAGCTAGAATGAGAGGAAAACGATATTTTTTCATGAATATGTTTTCCTTTGGAGTTTCTGCGTTGGTATCCCGAATCTGAGAAATCAGAATTTCAGGGTCTTCATCCGGGTTGATTACTTTTAATACACTTTTGGCCTCATCAATTCGTAGTTTGGAAATAAGCCACCTAGGACTTCTGGGAATTGAAAGTACAAAGAGTGTATAAATAGCTGCCGGTATTGCCTGTATGCCCAACATCCATCTCCAGTCATTTTCACTGGTTCCGCTGATGAGGTAATTGGATAAAAAAGCAACCAGAATTCCCAGTACAATATTAAATTGATATAAAGAGACCAATCTTCCACGGTCTTTTGCCGGAGCTATTTCCGAAATATAAGTAGGGGCAGCTATGGTGGAGGCACCTACACCTAATCCTCCCATAAACCTGAAAAATGCAAAGGTATACGGATCGTTGGATAAGGCCGTTCCTATGGCTGAAATAGCATAAAGAATCCCAATAAAAAACAGTGTATTTTTTCTTCCGAATTTATTAGTAGGGAAGCCTCCGAAGATGGCACCAATTACGGTTCCCCATAACGCCATTCCCATGACTACCACCCCATGAAAGGCATCTGAACTGTGCCACAACAATTGTAATTTTTTATCAGCTCCAGAAATGACGACAACGTCAAACCCGAAAAGAAATCCTGCCAGAGCAGCAGTAATAGACCAGATTGCAATTTTATTCATTTTAAGACAATGTTTAATTGCTCCTAAAATATTCTGAGAATACGATCTACGCTTCTAGTATTGTTTCAATTTGCTCATCAATATGAACTGAATGTTAATATTAATTTATTTTACTGTAAATCAATTCGTTAAAATTAAATCAAATGTAATTATTATGAAAATATTACAAAATTGTTACACCTTTATTTAAAAATGTTACACGAAATGCGGGATTTTTTCGGGTTGCATAGCTTATGTTTCTTACAACGATTTCCTAAATGCATTAGGCGAAAGCCCATATTTATTTTTGAAGACCGTTGAGAAATAATTTGGAGATGAAAATCCGTTTTTATAGGCTATTTCTGAAATGGTCAGCGTAGTGTTCTGTAGCATGGTTTTGGATTGCTCCAGGCGGAAATTATTGATATAGTCACTGATGTTTTCATTGAAAATAGCTTTAACTTTTCTGTATAGTTGCACCCTTGAGACATGTAAAGATTCCGCAAGATGCTCAACTGAGAAATCAGTATTGTCAAGATTTTCACTGATATTTTTATTAAGGTTGCTTACAAACTGCTGTTCAAGATTACCAAAAGATTGGGCTTCAGAAATTCTGTTGATATTATTGGTATAGTAATATCTTAGTTTTTCCCTATTGTATAGAAGGGATTTTAAAGACTGCATCAGAATAGGATAACTGAAGGGTTTGGTGAGATAAAGATCAACTCCTGATTTCAGCCCCTGTAAATAAGATTCTTCATTATCCATTGCTGTTAAAATAATAGTCGGGATATGAGAAGTTCTCAGATCATTTTTAAGAATTTCACAGATTTCAAAACCATTTTTGTCAGGAAGGTTCACATCGCATATAATAATATCGGGGACGGAATATAAAGCCTTTTCAACAGCATCAGTGCCATCAGATAGCTGAATATCGAATTCATGCTGTAACTTATTCTTCAGAAACTGTGATAGGTCCCTGTTATCCTCAATGAGCAATAAAGTGTACTGGGATTCTTTAGATATAAAACCTTCAGGTTCCATCGTCATAAATTCCGTCTCTTTTTCCAGCAGTGAAGCTTCTGTAATCTGTAGTTCTTTGATTATCTGATCCTCGTTGAAATGTTTATTTCCTTTAAACAGACTAATGATGAATTCTGTTCCTTGGAATGAGCTTACTTCTATGGTCGCTAAATGTAGCTTTATGAACTCTTTGGAAAGATGAAGCCCAATTCCGGAGCTATTTTTGCGGTTATTAGAACCTTTGAAGTAGGGCTGAAAGACATGCTGTAGTTCATCCGCAGGAATTCCTATTCCGTTATCTTTGAAATGAAGGGTAACCTGATTGCCTTTTTCGATGATATTAATTTCGATTTTGCCATTATCAGGGGTGAATTTAAACGCATTGGAAAGTAGGTTAAAATATACTTTGTCCATAAGATCCCTGTCAATAAAAAGCTCCTGGTTTTTGTTGTTACACTGAATATTGAACTGGATATTTCTTTTTTTTGCTTCACTTTCAAAATCACGGAATATAGCATAGGAAAAATTATAAATATTGGTTTGTGATACTCTGAGATTAAAATTTTTATCTTCAACCTTTCTGAAATCTAAAAGGTTATCGATCAACCGGAGAAGCCTTTTTGAATTCTTACTGATCAGTTCCAGTTCATAAGGAGACTTTTTTCCTTTTGATTTATCATCATCTTTTAAAGAGTCAATGGAACTTAAAATTAGGGTAATAGGGGTTTTAAACTCATGGGAAATACCAGTGAAAAAACTGACACGCATCTCATTGCTTGCCTTCAATTCTTCAGCAATATGTTCAATCTGGTTTCTTTGAATCGTAATTTTTTCATTGGTAAGGGTGAGCTGTTTGTTCTTAAATTTTATAGTGTATATCAGGTAAATACAGTAAGCGACTGAACACAACATAGTAGTAAGCAGGACAATAGACCATTGCAACAGAATATTTTGGGAAGAGTATAGCTTAGTTGTTTTTTTGATGGCTGTCACCTGGCTTTCTATTGTACCTTGTTGTTCAAGGATACGGTCAAATTGATTTTTCATGATTGCTGCATTGAATCTGTCAATGATGGTAGTTCCGAGCTCTATCCTTTTAGAGACAGTATGTCCTTTATGGATTTTAATTGCTGTTTCTATGGCTTCAGCACCGCCTGAAGGGTAGAGAAGGGTAGCATTAAGTTTTCCGTCCATTACCATTTGAATTCCGCCATCACGCGTATTAAGACCGTCAACTCCCACAAATTTGATATTGTTTTCCACTCCCAGATTTCGGGCAACCAACCATGCATGAGAAGCCAGTTCGTCATTGAAGGCAAAAACATACAAATTCTGGTTCCCCATTACTTCCAATGTATTCTTGAATTTTTCAGCAGGAAATCCCTTAAAACTCTCCAAGAGATGTGCATTGGGTTGGTTTTTTATAATTTCCTGAAATCCTTGGCTTCTTTCGAGGGAAGGAGACGAATTATCATCACCCCTTATTTCCAGAATATTCTTGTCAGATTTAGAGTCTGCTATGATGTACTTGGCTGCTTCCTTGCCAATTTCGATATTATCGGCACCAATATAGGTAGTGTATTTGTCAGAATCAATTTTCCTGTCCAATAAAATTACCGGAATTCCTTTGCTGTAAGCTTTTTCTACAACAGGAACCAATGAGCGCGAATCAATAGGAGAAATAATTATGATATTGATTTTTTGATCTATCATTTTCTGAATGTCGGAAATCTGCTTCTGCACAGACCCATTTGCTTTTTCTATATCAAGGTCTACTTCAGAATATAATGAAGCCTGGATTTCCATGGAATGATTCATTGCCTCTCGCCAAGGATGATTTCCCAGGCCCTGAGAGAAGCCTATTTTTAGTTTATCACCTTCAGTATCTTGACTACAACCTGAAAATAGATTCAGAAATAATACGAGTAATACATAAAAGATTGTAGTTTGTAATTTCATAGAGTCCGGCTTGAATTTATCGTGAAACAATATTAATAAACTTATTTTTTATATGAAATTTTTATCATATAGATTATGGAGTTATATTGATAGTTTACTATTTGTATTTCGAAAATAAAGAAGATGTCTTAATTTACTTATCGGAGATGACATAATCTGGAGAATGGTTACTTTTTATCCACAAGATACTCTTTTAATGGTTTTTGTAATATTGAAATGGCCATCAAAATTATTTAACACTTTATGGATTGACTGTCCTTCAAAGAATATATAGTATTTTTTAGTATGTGATATGTTATTAATTACTTTCGTTTACCTGAAAGACAAAAGGAGAGTTGTAAAATCAATACTTGCATTTTTGTTGATTTTTTTCTTTAAAAATGTCATATTAATAGATGAGAAATAACGGTAAGAAATGCAATAAGACTGAATATAATACCAGGTAATTGGGAATATCAACAGCCACATTTAGGTTTCTTAATGAGTCTGTAGGTAAGCAAAAGATAAGTTGATTGTAGCAACAAGTGGTTATATCTAGTCTCTTTTGTCTCCTTTCGGATTGCTGGTGAAGTGATAATAAATGCATCGCAACAGTACTAATAGTCTCTATTCATCCCAAAATAGTGTAAAAGCGATTGCTCATAATAATTCATTTTAATACATAATATAATTAAAGTGTTGCACAGATTTACATATGTTTTTCATTTTTACCTTGGAACAAGTAGCTCCTGCCTTGATTATTTGAGCAAAATTAAATAGTAGATATGTGAAATCTTCTGATTCATTTTCGATTTACTGTTTTTTACTCCAATTGAATGATTATCAAGGTGAATATGAGTGTCCATTTTCGGAAATAAGATGGCTTATATTTCGGAAACTAGTGAGTATCGTGTTTGTGTAGCTTCAAATTTGTGATGACTTTTACATTAATGAAGTAGATACTTTTAATGGCAAAAGTTAATAGAAAGCTACTTTTTAATTACTAATAATAAAAAACTGTTATCATGAAAAAACGATTAT
This sequence comes from Chryseobacterium sp. KMC2, assembly GCF_016756935.1. Lineage (NCBI taxonomy): Bacteria > Pseudomonadati > Bacteroidota > Flavobacteriia > Flavobacteriales > Weeksellaceae > Chryseobacterium > Chryseobacterium sp. KMC2. The sequence continues at coordinate 268,938 of NZ_JAESIT010000004.1, read as the reverse complement.
TTCTAGCATACTCATTAGGAGTGTCATCCATACTTTATGCGCAGGTTGGAATCAATACTCCAACTCCTTATTCAACATTAGATATTGTAGGAAAACCTGAAATCACGACATCAATGGATGGGCTATTGCCTCCGCGCCTTACAGGTGATCAGTTAAAAGCAAAAGATGCAATTTACGGGATCAATCAAAATGGCGTTATTGTATATGTGACTTCAGCCGTGGGGATTTCAACACCAAAGACAATGAATGTTACAATGCCCGGCTATTACTATTATAATGCTCCAAATAATACCTGGACCGCTTTTAGTTCGGGAGGAACAGGAACAGCACTATATGCAAGTAGAAGTGGAGCCTGGTCATTGGTAAGTCTTGGTATTTCTGGTACTAACTGGAATAAAATAAGCCTTACATCAACAGATACCAAAACAGGAATTTCAACACTCATCAATAATGGGGTGTATACAGCTCCTAAATCAGGGTTATATGCCGTTAAATATGAAGTCCAGTTGGAAGGTGGTGTTGATCTAGGTATATTGGGTGGGAAAAGTTTGGGTATTCTGAAGAATGGAAACTCAATATTTGAAAGGAAAGTTTTTGATGCTGTTCGGGTTTCTATTCTTGGTGTAACACTGGCATCAGTACCTGTCACATCCACGACACTCGAAACAATGATCCAGTTGAATGCTGGTGAGACCATTACATTTGCTGTGGAAACAGGAGGTGTTAATCTAACATTACTCACTGACAGTAAGGTTTCTGTTTCTGTTCACAAAGTCTCGGAATAAACTGATTATCTTTATTATAAATTAGTATTCTTTCAATTATATTATCTAATAATGTCTTGATTAATGTATCACTTTAAACATTGCAATATAGAATGAATTATAAAAATATTCACATAGGGAGTTTAATTAGTCAAAAAGTTCAAGAATCCTCTATTAAGGTCGACAGAATTGTTAATTTTTTTAAATGCGATATCCAGGAAATTCAAAAAATGTATGAGGCAGAGAGCTTGGATACAAAGGCTATGCTAAGCTGGTGCAAGCTCCTGAAATGTGATTTTTTCAGAATATATTCACATCATCTGATATTGTATGCCCCTCCACAAAAAATCTTGCTTAAAACTAATAGTCACAAAGAGAAATCGGTATCGGAATTTAGAAAAAATGTGTACACAGTGGAAATAATAGAATTTATAGTCGAAAAGATTACTTCAGGCAAAATGACAAAATTACAGGTAATCAATAGATATAATATTCCAAAGACTACACTTTATAAGTGGGTACATAAATATAATAATAAAGTGGTAAGATCAAAAGAATGAAATTTTTATGAAAAAAAAAACAATACCAAACTACAAACTAATCTTTCTTGATATTTTAGAGGAAAAGTTTCCTGAAAAAAAAGAATCTTGTATGAGTCTATTAAATAAAAAAGAAATATCTCAATTAGATGTAATGGCATTGAAGAAAAAGATATTTGGAAATACAGATCCCAGTAAGGATAATTTAAGTCAAAAGCATAGGGCCTATAATAAAAAAGATATTTTGGAAATTTTATCTTATCAGAAGGAAAATAGATTAAGCATTGTACAGACAGCCTCACATTTTAAAATGAGTAGAAATACAATTTCTAAATGGAAGAAACATTATAAAATACTTTAGTGTTGGAAATAAGACGCTGTTATTGAAAAATCAATTGTAAGTAAAAAAACAGGTTCACGAGAGTAGAAGATCACATAATTTTTGATCTTCTATTTTTTTAGTATAATAAATGCCATGAGTTTTTAAAGATCATTAGTAATATTTCATAATATAGATTGTAATAGAATGAAAAATCGCTGGTGGTAAAATAAATAGAAAAGATTGGCTAGACACCTGTATACATGGGATTAGTTTCTTTATCCTTCTCCTTCTCTAAAAAATATAAAGAAGGGGTTTCCCCAATAATATCCTTGAATGTTTTAGTAAACGAAGAAGCGGTTGGGAAACCAGCTATTTGTGCAAGATAACTTAATTTATACTTTTTGAATGATGGATCATTTTCCATCTTATCAATAATATAGTTTATTCTTAGATTATTAATATATGATTTAAAATTCTCAGCCTTATGCTCTTTAATAATTACAGATAAATACTTTACGTTTGTTTGAAATTCTGTAGCAAGATTTCCTAGCGTAATCCCTTTTTTAGTAAACATATAATTATCTTCAAACCTGGCAAGTTCTGCCAAAATTGTTAATTCAGTATCATCATTTATAGAATCAGTCAACTTAATACAGGTTTTACGGACTGTTTTTATATTAGTGTATTCTGGAGCTGGAGAAACTTTAGTACTATTAAATGAAATCATTTTTTTATTAAATGTGTGTTTTTGATAGATTATAATAATTCCCAATATTGAGACTGTAGAAGCAAAAAAAAGTCCGAATAATATTTTAGACTCCTTCAGTATTTCTCCCATTTTCAAACAATTACTACAAGTTGTTGTTGATAGGTTGGAATTTTCTGGGCCCAAACTACATTGACAGATCGTATTTATTCTTGTTTCTGCTTGAATATTATTATTCCCTTGTCCAAAATAGATAGAAAAATTCATTAAACCTACATGGGTTAAAATATGATAGATGGGCTGTCTTAATGAAACACTGAGATCCAGAGCCTTCTTTAGGTTTTCACTTTTGGAATAGTTTTGAAAAGAATCTTCAAAATATATTTCTTTATCCACCCAAGCCATGGAATAGATCGAGCTGACAAAAAAGAAAAAAGGAAAAATGAAATTAATCATAAAAAAATTAAAGTACTATTAATCGGTTTTGGTAGAGTAGTTTTTTACTACTTTAATTATCTGGAATATTGGCAAAATAAAAATATTTAATACTACAATAATCCTGTCGAGTGTATTGTATAAAGACAGTTCGGAAAAGCATATTACTAGCTTAATGAGGGTGTTTTAAATTCCTATTTTAAGCATAATGTTTTCCAAACCTAATAGGATATTAAATAAAATAAAAATAGTAAGGATTCCTTTTTCAAGAAAAAGGGAATTGTAAAATAAGGGTTACATCAATGATTAATAGATTATTAATGGGGTTGGAATTGTTAAAATGAAAGATTGTAGTATAAACCTGGTCTAAGACACTTATTGCCTATTTTGTACTGTCTACTGAAAATAATTAAAATTTAGTTTCATGATATAAGGAAAATGATTTCAATAGCTTGATTTAATCTGGTAGTGCGATTTAAGATTATTTCCTGAAAACGGGAATATCTATTCTTTGGTTTAACTGAAAAAGACCAGCTACTTTAGTAGTTGGTCTTCGTTATTAACGTATCGAACATCATATACACAAAATACTTCTAAAGACCATTCCTATTTTGATCCATCAAAAATTGTATTAGCTATTTTATTTCCTGTGTTTATGTGTTCCCGTTTTTACATTTAACCATAAATTAATATATTGTCAATATATTAACTAACCTATGGAAACACAGATATTGGGGCAAGGAATCTCTTATGACCATACTAAAATTGAGGATAAACACTTTTTCGGAGGTTTTCTAAACTCTGCAAGAAATAATGTCGATTTATTAATCACTGCTTTTGGTGCTAAATTTGGATTCAGCAATAAGTTGAGTTTAACACAATTTGTTGAAGTCTGTTTTAAAACTGAAGACTCAGATGGAGACTTTCAGAATAAACTACGGTTTGTCAGAATGCATTTGCCAGTGGTACAATACCTCCGTTTTCAGGGCGACAGGACTGTATTAAGACAAAAGTTTGCGTTGTTATTACAAGCAATTGATGGCTTAAGAAATTTCTACACACATTACTATCATAAACCACTCCATCTCTCCAATGAACTATTTGTTTTGTTAGACGATATTTTTGCGGCTGTTGCAGATGATGTCAAGAAAAATAAGATGAAAGATGATAAGACGAGACATCTACTTAAAAAGAATCTTAAAGAAGAGTTAGATATCCGCTACAAGCAGCAGGTTGAAAAACTTAAAAAGTTGAAGAGTGAGGGAAAAAAGGTGAACCTCAATGATACGGAAGCTATTAAAAATGGGGTGCTAAACGGTGCGTTTAATCATTTGATATTCAAAGACGAGGAAGTAATTAAACCAACAGTTTCCTACAGCTCCTATTACTATGGTTCTGATACTGCTGAAAATGGTATTTGTATTTCGCAAAGTGGCTTACTTTTCTTACTGAGTATGTTTCTTGGGAGAAAGGAGACAGAGCATTTAAAGAGTAGAATTAAGGGGTTTAAGGCGAGGATAATAAAAGATGAAGAAGAACATATTAGTGGTTTAAAGTTTATGGCTACCCACTGGGTATTTTCACAGCTATGTTTTAAAGGTGTGAAACCAAAATTAAATACGGAATTTCATGAGGAGACTTTACTGATCCAGATTATTGATGAATTAAGTAAGGTTCCGGATGAGCTATACACATCATTTGACAAAGAAACAAAGACTAAATTTATTGAAGATATCAATGAATACATCAGAGAGGGGAAAGTAGATTTGAGCCTTGAAGAATCAAAAATTGTACACCCAGTCATTCGAAAGAGGTATGAAAGCAAATTTAATTATTTTGCCATACGATTTTTGGATGAGTTTTTCGATTTTCCATCACTGAGATTTCAGGTACATGTGGGTAATTTTGTGCATGACCGTAGAATAAAACATATTGCGGGAACAGACTTTCAGACAGAAAGACTAGTGAAAGACCGGATCAAAGTTTTTGGTAAACTTTCTACAATTAGCCGTCTTAAAGCAGAACATTTAACAGAAATAATTGGATTGACTAATAACACAGGTTGGGAACTTTTACCCAACCCATCGTATGTATTTATTGAAAATAATATTCCAATCCATATTTCAGCTGACAAATCATTTAAAAATGGTATAAAGGAGTTTAAAGAAAAAAGAAAAGCGGAGAAGCCTGAGGAGATGAAGAAACGAGAGCAAGGGAAAATGCAAAAATTTGAAATCTCAAAGTTGATCGGTGTTAAAAATGATATAAATCCCGAAAGCCCAATTGCGCTTTTATCAATGAATGAAATCCCGGCACTTCTCTATGAAATACTTGTAAATAATGTCAGCCCTGAAGAAATTGAAGAGAAACTAAAAAATAAACTAAATATAGGTTTTGAGCGGATTAGGGATTATGATCCAATGACTCCGCTACCGGCATCAATGATCAGTAAAAGGCTTCGAAATAATACAGAAGGAAAATCTGTTAATACTGAAAAATTAATAAGCCTTATTGAAAGGGAAATAGAAAAAACAGATGAAAAACTTATACTAATCGCTAAAAATAGACGGGAGTGTCGTGAAAGATTTAGGGGGAAACCTATAAGGCAGCAAGTATTCCGAAATTCAGAATTGGGTGTAGAGGCGACTTGGTTGGCTGATGATATCAAAAGATTTATGCCTGCAGTACAAAAGAAAAATTGGAAAGGTTATCAGCACAGTCAGCTTCAGCAGTCATTAGCTTTTTTCGAAAAAAGGCCACATGAAGCCAGGTCGATTTTACAGGCTGGTTGGGATTTTTCAGATGGGAGTTCATTCTGGAATGGTTGGATAATGAATAGCTTCACAAAAGATAAAACATTTAATGGTTTTTATGAAACTTACCTTTACGGAAGACAGAAGTACTTCACACGTCTTTCGGAGAATATTTCTCAGCACAGTACAAATGCGAAAAATTTGCGGAAGTTCATGGATCAACAGATGCCCAAAGGGTTGTTTGAAAATCGTCTATATATGCTGGAAGATCTCAATACTGAAAAACGCAAGATATTATCAAAACCACTTATTTTTTCTCGGGGAATTTTTGATGAAAAACCCACATTTATCAAAGGTGTTAAGGTAACAGAGAACCCAGAAGGTTTTGCTGACTGGTATAAGTACGGATATGCTCCTAAACATAAATTCCAAAATTATTATTTGTTGGAAAGAAATTATGATGATCTCCTTGAGGAAGAACTTGCGAAAGATACCGATTTTGCGAAAAATAGTTTTAAGTATGATCGAAAAAGTCAGATCGAGCTTCTAGCTAAGAAACAGGATTTAAAAATAAAGAATATTAAAATACAGGACTTATTCCTTAAGCTGATGGCAGAATTCTTATTTCAGAAAGTATTTGACCATTCTGTAGAATTGTCCCTGGATCAACTTTTCCTCAGTCAAGAAGAACGGCTGGAGAAAGAGCGAATGGCACACTTGCAGAGCCAACGAATGGAAGGTGATGATAGCCCCAATATTCTGAAAGAAGATTTTATATGGAGTAAAACTTTGGCTTACGAGGATGGACAGATTTATGAACCTCGTGTAAAATTAAAAGATTTAGGAAAACTCAAGGCTCTCCTTCTGGATGACAAGGTAAAAACTTTGCTTTCCTATGATAGTGATAAAAAATGGAATAGACTGGCTATTGATAATGAAATATCAATAGGAAGTGAATCCTACGAGTCAATACGACGGGAGCTCCTATTTAAGGAAATCCAGCAGATGGAAAAAACAATATTGGAGAATTGGCCTTGGGATGGTATCACTCATCCCGCAGAATTTGAATTTGCTGATAAAACTGGAGCAAGGCACCCTAACTTTAAGCATTATATCGTTAATGGTATTTTACGCAAGAAACCTGGGCTTGTAGAAGAACAGGAGGTAAAATGGATCGAAGATTGCGATGAAGAAACATTTAAAAACCTATCCGAGAATGATCTTGCAAAAAAAACAGAACCTATACAGTTGGCTTTTCTTGTAATAATGATCAGGAATCAATTTGCCCATAACCATTTGCCTGCCGGACAATTTTATGAATTTATTAAGCAAACTTATCCGGAGATTCAGGGTACAACGGTTTCGGAATTTTATCTTCAATTTATGAGATTTGCTATACAGAGAATGCTAAATCTTAATTAAATATACTTTTAGAATGGTATTCAGAACTGACAGTTTACGCTTTTTTTTTCGATAAATGTTGGGAAGTATCACAGTTTGAAGGGTATTCACAACCAACGTTTCGTCAGTAATTTCACTTTGACGGTTGGGAAGTATCACAGTTTGAAGGGTATTCACAACGTTTAATCCAACCGTATTGTATCATAGTCTGTTGGGAAGTATCACAGTTTGAAGGGTATTCACAACTTACATCTTACGCTTTTTTTGATAAAATGTTGAGAAGTATCTCAGTTTGATGGGTATTCACAACACAATCATTGTTCACTTATTAGCAATAAAAGTTGGGACATATCACAATTTGAAGGGTATTCACAGCGTAATTTTTAACGGAGTTACCTCGATTTGAGTTGGGAAGTATCACAATTTGAAGGGTATTCACAACTTTTAAGATCATCTATCCTATATTGTAATCGTTGGGAAGTATCACAGTTTGAAGGGTATTCACAACTACAGGCACTTCTTTGTTGAATGAACTTAAGTTGGGAAGTATCACAATTTGAAGGGTATTCACAACTTTTAAGATCATCTATCCTATATTGTAATCGTTGGGAAGTATCACAGTTTGAAGGGTATTCACAACAATTGAATGAGCATCGATTTTACGTCTCCGGTTGGGAAGTATCACAGTTTGAAGGGTATTATTGTTGGCTTTCCGATTGGTAGGTTCGAGGGATATATCGTAGGTTCTGAGGATGAAAATAATTTAGATTTTGAGGAATTTTAGGGGGAAGATTGCTATAAACCTAAAGTTGATCTACCTCTGGTGTTCTTTGATAGGATTCGGAAAGACGATGAAATTTTAGTAGATAAAATTAGCTTAAAGTTTGCAGGCTATTTAGCCTTACATTTTATCTATGATTACACTCATAAATAATCATCAGATAGTTGGCTACCTTAGAGTTTCTAATACTAAAAGAGTTTTCTGGTATTAACCTTATCTAAAGTGTTAATTAAAAAAATGATCCTATTATCGAAAAAGAATCTTTTTAACCTATTTTCCGGCTGGGCGGTCTGCTTCAATGCAGGAGCTTTTATAGGTGCGGCCCTACTGGTCGTTGTCTGGGTAACGACAAAACCTTTTTTTAAATTTTCAGAAGTCTGGCAGATGTTCATCAGCAGGGGTATGACCATTATCACTTTTCTGATGGTATTTTTAATATAGTTTAATATAAAAGGCATAGAATAAAGATTCAAAAGCCATCCAGATTAAGTTAAAGGAGCTTGTTACATCTCATGAACCGACTAGTAACGAAATTGTCGATATAGAGGATTTAAGTGAAGAAGAGCTGGATGAACTCCATAAGTTTTATAAAAGGATAGGGAAACGACCTAGAGAAGTACCTTTACCAACAACAGAAAGTGAGGATGGAAATTATAGCGGAAAGCACTATAAATAATTTTGTAAAATAGGGCGATGACCATGGCGAAACAAAAGGAATAATGCGTTATGATATTGAAAATAGTAGATATATTTATAATTTATTAACACATGTAATAGAGACTAATTTTTTATTTTCGCAGTTCGAAAAATAATTTTTTTCATCATTTGTGTTTTTTTATCTCCGGAAGTTTCCGGAGATTTTGTTTTTTGTGTAAATAGAGAGTATATTGAAAGCTATCGATTATTTAGATTCCTGTTGTTACTAAAATTTCATCGTCTGACCTATTAAATATGCAGACGATAATATTCAAAGTAGATAAGAAAGTGGATGGAGTTCTTTCACTTTCTTATTTAACCATCCTGCAAAATTTCCTTTTCTTTATTCCAGTGGAATTAAGCTTTCTCCGATTACAGATGAGTAGAACATATTTGGGAATTGTTCAAAAATCCAAACTAACTTGATTAAGCTCTGTGGCTTCAAATAAACCATAATTTAATCATTATTGGTTCTCATAATCCGACATACCAAGTTAAATTGTAAAACGTAATTCAGAACTATTCAGATTCATCAGAATTATAGGAATAAGAAAAGATATTAGAGAAAATAAAGCTGTGAGCATTTGCCCACAGCTTTTAAAGTAAGTATAAATTATAGAGATTCGATACTATACAAAATAACGTAAAAATTCATTGGTTGATAATACATTTATTATTCAAAAGCTTGTTTGTTTTATATTAAATAGGATTGTTGTTTATGATTGAGTAAATCCTAAAATTGTTGCTTCAAGAATAATAATTAAAGTCTTAACGGCTACTTGGAAGACATGTTATAAAAAAAACATAATTAGTTGTAGCCGTCAGACTTGTATAAAAATTAAAACAAACTATATATGACAAAACAAATGTAGTACGGATATATTTATTTACATTAATCTTTTTATTCAAACAATAGGAGAAATTATATAATGAATAACCATATTTTGTATGTAAACTATGTTGATTGTCCTTTCATGTATGTACTCATTGCAGTTAAAAGAGAGTAGAGTTGAATATAGCTAATATTAATTAGTAAATTTCAAAAGTCAAAGTGGCTGGTTTTCACTATGAATCATTAGCAAGGCAATTGGAAAGATTGAAAAAACTGAAACAGCTACCTGGTACAATCACCTCGTCCACTTATAGTAGCTGTTCAGTCATCTTTAAAAACTCAAAAAAAAATTTGATTCAATACAAAAATAGTAACGATAGTTTTTTTGGAGAGTAGTCCTTTTATTCAATTGCTTATTGAATTTATTACTATAAACTGTGATCATAAAAAAGCCACAGTTGTTCAGCAATTAGAAAATCATCAAAATTTTATGCTGACAACTGGGCTTAGGCGAAAACTAATTAAAATTCGATTGTTTACAAAATTACCAACCAATTGGTATATAAATATGTCTCAATTATTCTATTGCTTATATATTTTATAATAGATTATAGGAGAATATTAGGTAAAATAAAGCTAAAAGCAAATGCTAATGAGTTTGAAATCATCAGTAATGCATAGAAATGTCCAGTTCCTTTTAAAAATATAAGTAATGTCGTTTTGATCCGGACAAAATTAGCTAAGAGCTAATAAAAATATTGTCGCTGAGTGAAAAGTATAAAAAAGTCGTAATGGCTACCTGGAAGATGGGCTATGAAAACCATTAATGGTAGCCATTAGACTTAAGAGATTTAAAACGAATTATATGAATAGGCAAATATAGCTAGGTTAAAATTTGTTTATATTACCTTTTTTATTCAATAATTTTCCAAATTCATTCCAAAAATAATCTATACCCACTAAAGCATATCCCGGATGATGATATAGTGATTGTATATTTTTTTCAAATTCAAAAATATATATCTAAAAAAGATCTAAAATAAGTTGTTCTTTAACCAAATTAAACTTCATAAGAATGTTATATTGCTTATCAATTTGAATCAGCTCATCTCTTTATCCAATTTATAGCTATCTTCCATAAAATGATATTTTATAATTTTACCATTGCGAACTTTAAAAATATTCGTGATTTCCGAGCTGAACACTTTCTGATATGCAAGGATAGTTGAAGATAGGCTACCCACTCCAACAGCATTTTCTCCTTCTATAGCGATGAAATCAATCTTAAATTCTTCCGATTTTATATTTCGTTTCAATTGCTGGAAGAATTCTGAAACTTCCTTTTTGTTTTTTCGTTTTCCTACCCATTCAAATTTTTCAGTATTACCTGGTAAATCCCAGTCCACCTCGTCTGCGAAAAGGTCCGCAATTCTTTCTGTATTACCACTGCTAAGTAAGTGGTAAAAAGTATCAACTACTTCTTTTGTGACCTCTTCAATTGATTTCATGTTAATATCCATATTGTTGCCGCTTAATCTAGATATGCCCAACTTATCTTCTGAGGCGACATCTGGATCAGCATATATATGCATCCTTTTGATCAGATCTCCGTCGAATTCAAAGACGTTACAAAATTTTCCGAATGAATTTTGGTTATCAGGCCATGATCGCCCATCCAATAAAGTTCCATTTTCAGTTCCTTCAACCGCAATTAAATTTTCGGATTGTATATAGGTGAAATTTTCAACATCATGGCTGAGTGATTCTAAAAAGCCTGACATCTTTACACCGAATTTTCTAAGGCCTTCTGTGCCATAGCCAAAACCAAATTTTGGAAAGTATAGTTCCACATCTTCTGTAAATAGCGCATAATATTCTGCATCGAATTCTCGTGAATCTACTTTTTTGAAGTAGGTCTGTACAACTAGTTTTTGTCTATTTTCTGACATAGTTACTGTTATTTTAATAATTATATTTTTATTTAAATTCTATCTATTTCGATTTTGAATAACGATACTGATTACCCCCTTTTTTGATTCATTTTGAAACGATCGTTTCAAAATGAATCAAAAAAATTTTATCGCATTGAGCTTAACATAAAATCGATCATCTGTTGTACCTCTACTTTTTTACCAGAAACAATATAATGTCTATAAAATCCGCTAAAAGAAGAAAGTATGTATCTTGCTGCTACTTCTGGTACGATTTCTTTCTTAATCTCATTATCTAATATAGATTTTTTTATCAGTGTTCTGAATATTTCTTCAAGTACTTTGGCATTGTCTGCGATCAAATTATTCACAAGTGGATCACTGTCACCCAGTTCAAAGATAGTACGGATAATAAGGCAGGCTTTTTTGTCCTGAATAGTTTGGTTCATTACATCGTGTACCGTATGGGAAAGAACTTCGAATGATGAACCGTTATAAGAAGTAGCCTTCCTATATTGAGCTGTTTTCATTTTAGCGTAATTCTTCAAACATTCTAGGAAAAGAGTATGTTTATTTCCATAAGTATTATAAATACTGCTTCTGTTCAGTTGTAAAGCATCTACAATATCATTCATAGAAGTTGCATGATAACCCTTTTCCCAAAATAGGTTACGCACTATCTCCAGTTTCTCAATGTAATCAAATTCTTTACTTCTTGACATATTGAAGACAAATGTAATAAATTTAATTTAATTTGAACCAATCGTTCCAGTATTAATTAATCTTCTAAATAGTATACTGATTATAGATTATCTCAACTTCACATTTACAATAAACGATGATAAATTGACTAGACCGAGAGTAAATTAGGAGGCTGATTATTTTGAAAATAGTTGGAATACTTGCGGCCTTTTGATAGAGAAGTAAATTCCAATTTATTTTAATCTATAAAATCAACAATTAAAAACATAAATAGGTATAATGTAAAACTGATTATATTGGATAAATTTACTTGATGCTTACATCCTATTGTAAAGAAGTTACTGTACAATAGGTATCTTACAAAGTTGTGGTTTTATCTAGTATCTAGTTCTTGTGTTGACTGATGGAAATGATGCTAATTGCGTTTTACCAGAATGTTCAACAAAAGATCTTTAAAATTGCTATACATACTGTTTCAGTAGTATATTAAGTAAAACAGAGAATAGAATATTGTCAATGAAATTCACTGTAAGAAGGATTTTTTATATTTTATATTATTTGATTTAAATCGCCTTGAAAAGCAATGAGTAATTATAGTTTTTCAAGGTTTTTTGTGTCAGTAAAGTAGTAAGTATATTTTTTATTAACCAATTAGTTATAAGTCACTTTGTTTCATTTTCTATATTTTTCTCTAAAGCTGCGAGGAGTGATTCCAACATTTTTTTTGAAAATTTCACTGAAATAGGCATGACTTTTAAAACCAAAATCAAAGGCGATATCTCTAATATTGTCATTGGAATCTATAAGTTGGAATTTAATCATTTCAATTATTTTACAATGAATAACTTCTATGGCTGTTTTATTAAAATGTTTTCGACAGAGAATATTGAGGTAATTGGGAGATATGCCTAGTTCTTTTGCGTATGATCCTACCATTATGTTTTTGCGGCATTCTTTTTTGATTAATTGTAAAAATTCAAACAATAGAGGGTGAAGGTAGTATGCAGACAGATCTTCAAAATTTGTTTTAATTTCCTGACTAATGTAGTCGATAATTATTTTCGTCTTCAAATTTACGATATGGTTCATTACACAAGATGGAGCATCAAATTCAGTTTTTATATCCATAAATTCATGACGTAATAGTTCTCCTATAGGATGAGAGATACTTATAACAGGGTATTTCTTATAGATTCTTTTTGGCAGGGAAAGCTGTCCATTTATAAAGTTATCAAAAGATCTTTTTGAAATAATTAGTTGATGAACTTTTGACGACCCTAAAATATTCCAGGAATGAACAGAATTCGGAAAAATAATGTGGATTTGAGAAGCGTTGATACTATATTTTTTCTCATTTATCCGAAGTGTTCCAAATCCAGTTTCAAAAAAGATAATTGAAATGAAATCTAGTTTCAGGTGCTGATTGCCAGAGTATAGCTTTTCTGGCGAAATCGAAGAATAGAGTATATCGTTCGAATCCTTGTGTTTTTGCTGTATGTCATAAAGAGATACCGTAAGGACATTGTTTGTATTTTCAACCATATTCATTCACATATAATTTTGTTAATTTATATAATGAACTAGTTGCCAGCAGCAGATATTTGGTATATCCTGTTATAAAAATAGCAACTAACAATAAAGTTACTTCTTTGGTAGTTTTATACCTTAATCAAAATATTTAATTACTTGTTTGAATTATAATATTTAAAAAATTGCTATATAAAAATATACTATAAGATAGGATGAAAATAACTCTCTTAAAGTTTTTCTTTTACGAGATATGATCAAAAACTAGCCTATATAAAACGAATTTTGGCTATTTTTTATGAGAGACGTAGGTCTGAGGAAATTCTGTGATTAGAGAAATTTTGTATTTTGATTCAGCGTCATGAAAGCTTTTTGGAGATTGTCCGGTATGCTTTTTAAAGAAGCTTGAAAATGAGGATATGCTCTGGAAATTAAATTCATAGGCGAGTTCTTTTATCGATTTGTCGGATGTCATTAGACTTCTTTTAAGTTCGAGTAAGACTTCATTAATGATGATGGATGTTGCGGTTTTACCAAATTGCTTTTTGCATAGGATATTAAGATAATTGGGAGATATAAAAAGCTTTTTAGCATAGAATTTCACCCCTCTTTCCTGTTTGTAATGACTCAGCATCAATGTAATAAATTTTGCCATCAGTTCGGAAGTCGAATTATTGTTTTTTAACATGTATAAACGACAAGCTTCTTTACTGATCATTAATGTAATAATCCTTATTCTCTCGTAGATAATCTCCCAGAAGTCAACATTGCTTTTCAATGCTTTTTCGATGCTTGTTAATTCATAGAAAAGTCTTTGGAAATTATCCTTATGTAGATTAAATACCGGATTTTCCCGATAAAATGAAAAAGGAAACATCATGTAACTACTGAACTTATCAATGATATCTTCATTGATATTAAGTGGAAAAACTTTGTAATCTCCCACAATATTTAATTGGTGCACTACATTCGGAAATATAAAATGAAGTTGGTAATTATTAATAGGAAATTCATGCTCATCAATTAAGTGACTTCCATTGCCTTTTTCTAAAAGTATTAGCTGAAAAGATGAGTGAGATACTTTTTTAGAGCTGCATATATCTTCAGTGGAAAATACCACATCTTTTAATTCGGTATTCAAACCGAAAAGAGTCGAAACTTTTTGATTTTTTGTATTGTTTTTAGTATCCATTTTATGTTGTATGGTTTTGGGAAAACAAGACATGAAAAATAGTATGTAATATAAAGTCGCTGTTTTCTTCGTTACTGAATGTTAGAGAAGCAGTTTTAACTTTTCAAAATTATTTAAAAGGTCATCAAATAATTTCTCTGCGGATAAGTTTTTACAATTATATTTTGATCATTTTTGCACTTGAAACTTTTTAATTTGATCATATTGATTAATTTGGTGAAAATAAATCAAATGAAACATGTCGTTTTTTCAGTTTCTTATCATAAATAATTATCCAGTTGACTCCAAAAGGATCAATAACCATTCCCAGATAATCATTCCAGGAAGTATACGCAGGGGGAATCAATATTTTACCTTTTTCAGCAAGTTTATCAAATAATTTTTTAGTACCAGATATTGTTGACTCGGAGATCGAAACAGAAAAATTATTACCCTTAATCAGGGGATTTACCCATTTGTCATGAATATCACAGCCAATAAGTACCGAACTACCGATGAATAATGAAATGAACACGATTTTATCTAAATTACTACTGGGATCTGGATTTGATGTATTACTTTTAATATCTCTGAGACGTATGATCTGGCTAAAGTTTCCGCCGAAGATAGATTTGTAATAATTAAATGCCTGTTCACAATTACCATCAAAACTCAGATAGATACCTGCTGTTCTCATTTATGTAGCTTTTAGGGATTATATTTTTCTACAGGTTTATAAATTATAATGAAGATTACACTAGCTTGAAAAGCTATCAAGCATGTCCAGTGAGGGAACAAAAAATAGTGTTCCTGTTTTTGCAGTACTAAAATCAAGGATCCGATCATAATTTCCCGGTGGATTTCCTATAAACATATTTTCAAGCATTTTTTCAATAGTTGAAAACGTACTGGCGTAAGCTAGAAAATATGTACCCATTTCATTAGTTGCTGTATTTCCAAAAGGCATATTGTCCCTTACAATCTTAAAGTCATCTCCAATATTGGCTAGAGCGATATGTGAGTTAGAGGGCTTAACATCATCATCCATTTCGATATCATTGTCTTTTGACCGGCCAATCACATTTTCTTGTTCCTTCACAGAGAGGCTTTTCCAGGCATTCATATTGTGAACATATTTTTGAACAAAAAGATAACTGCCGCCTCTATAAACAGGATCGGTATCGCCTATTACAGAAAAATAGGCTCGGTCATTTCCGTGGGGATTTTCGGTTCCATCGACAAAACCAAGGATAGATCTACCATCCCAGTATCGAAAACCGTGTACTTCAACGATGCACTCTGCGTAGGCTCCTAGAAAATCTGAAATAATGGCCGATATGTCATAGGCATAGCTTTTTCTATCAGAACGAATGTGGAAATGGAGATCACCGACGGTAGCTGGTGCAGTATGTTTAGCACCTTTGATCTCACTAAATGGTTTTAATTCTTTTGGTAGAGGCTTCAGTAAGTCTAATTTTAGCCAGGCACTGTAACTTATACCTAAAATGCAGCTTGAACTTGAATCAGGGAAACGGTCGAGAGCAGAGTTATTAATATTGGCTATAAGGGCACATATCCTTTTAAATATTTTTGCTATATCAACATTTGGCTTAAAACTCCATACCAAGAAATAAGTATTGTCATTAGGGTAGTCTGCAACATTCTGTGATTGATAATCATTCATTTTATTGTATAATTAAATAGTAGATTTTATGTGGTTTGTCAATAAAGTATTGTAGCAATATCGATTTGTTTTTGATTTTAAATCATATATTATATTGATAAATCATATATTATATTGATAATACCTAAAGCAATGGGATAGGTTAAAGCTCAAATTTACTAAATGATCATGAAGTAATTTATTTAAAACTTGAATAGTTATAAAATGAATAAGTATAATCACGGTTTGTTATATAAATTCACATTTTTTGTCAATTCATTTTCTGAGTGATAATGGTGGAACATACGAAAGTCTTTAGCCCTATTGGAATCGACCCTTGAATGTAAAGCAAATGTATTTGATACAGAATATAAACTGACAAGAACAGGAAAGGAATTGATTCCGTTTATCGGTTATTTAAATGAATGGGTGGAAATTCAGATGGACAAAGAAAATCTTTTACAAAAAGAATGTTAATTCCTAGGAATCAGCAGCAGTATAAAATCCTAAATTAATGATCAGCGCGTAGAGGAAACGCTATATTCATAACAATGTAGTTATTTCCTTTCCCTCTGCATATACCTTTCCCCAGCCGCATAAACTTTCCAATATGGGTATGAGATCCAAACCTTTGCTGGTTAAAATATAGGCCACACCAGGTGGAACAGTACCTTGAATATCTGTTTTTACCAAAATAGAGTGTGTTTCCAATTCTTTTAGCTGCCTGGCTAAAACCTGTTCGGAAATATTGGGTAGCTCCTTCTGAAGCAAATGGAATCTATTGTTCCCCTGACTGATTGAATAAACAATCTGGGATTTCCACCGTCCACTGATCATAGCGATCGCAGAATTGAGCTCACAGACCTGAAATAGGAATTTCTCATTAATGGCGTTGGTCGAATTATTCTTACGCATACCTGTTGAATTAAAACCTAACAATTTTGTTAGTCATTGACTGCAGTAAAATATCAGCTGATATTTGTAGTACAAAGTTAAGAAATCCAAACAAAATGAAATATCTTATCACAGTTATCGTACTTCTTTACTCTTGGGGTCTTAGAGCTCAGGAACAGTTTGTTATTCAATCAAAATATCTTCAGAAACGAGATACGGTCCTCGTTTTTAAGCCCAAGACTTATAATAACGATACCAAATATCCATTAGTTTATTTATTGCATGGCTATAGCCAAAATTACAGGCAATGGAGCCATACAGTCGACCTTCAACAGATGGCTGATCAATATGGTTTTATTGTTGTCACTCCTGATGGTTATACCTCTTTTTACCTTAATAGTCCATTGGAGAATGAAATGCAATATGATGACTTTTTCTTCAAGGAGCTCAGGCCTACAATACATCAGGCTTACAATATTGACAGAAATAACGTATTTATCAGTGGATTGAGTATGGGGGGATATGGCGCATTAAGACTCTTTGTACTGCATGAGGACTATTTTAATACCGCTGGTTGCAGCAGTGGCGCACTCAAAATAGATTATAACATTTTTCAAAATGTCAGTCAACATTTTTGGAAAAATAACAGATTGGTAGATGACACAAAAACCCTTCTGGGTGGGACAGAAAACAATTATATAAACTGGAATGCCTACAGCATATTGGAGATCATCAGTAAAAGATCCAACTTTAAACGGAATTTTATCTTTGATTGTGGCACCGAAGATATTTTATACCCTGCCAGCATGGAATTAAAGCAGCTGGTGGATAGTACTGGTATTCCAGCGACATTCATCAGTCGGCCCGGCGATCATAATACAGCGTATTGGAACAGTGCTATTGCCTATCATTTTGTCTATTTTAAACAGCACATAAAGTAAGAGATTTTGGACGGGCTTCAGTAATATTATTGTAACAATAAGTGCCTAAATATAAATGCAGGAGCCACCACATAAAAATCCTAATTTTATATTTCAAGATAAAGCAACTTTTGTTCAGAACTCGAAATGAAAAGATTACTCATGATAATTTGCGGGCATTCAGAACTGAAGCAGCTGTTAACGAATTTATATAAATATTTCAGAACAGCTGTTCAGTATCTTTAAAAACCAAGTATAAATGATAGAAATGTTATTTAAACAAAAATAGCTACTTATTGATAAGGTAAGGATGCATATATTATTCTACAATTTGGCTATTTTATATTAGATGAAGTGTATTTATTTTATATCGAATGTCTTTTATTCTTTTACAATTTAATTGTATTAGGTAATCACTTACTAAAGCTAGTCTGAATTTAGTGATGTTTTTCCTTTGTCATTGAATCAATCAAATTAACAAATAAAAAGGCCTTGAAAGCTACCAATTATATAACAATCGGACGATAATTCTTAATGGTAGCTTCTTGGCCTTAAACATTAAGGATAACTATAAGAATGCGAATATGCATCTATACAAATGTAATGATGATTTCTCTTTTAAACTTTACTTAATTATTCAATATGTTGTTTTAATTACAGCTTTTATTTTTAATGGGGATTAAGTCTTTTATTTTTTTAAAAAAATATTTGTTCTTAGCAGAATACTTACGAATGCTAAGTGGACATTTTTAATTGTATTCTAATTTTTTAGTTGATGACTCCGATAAATTATGCTGATATAATTCCGCTATAGTATTTCTATTTTGGTGATTTTAAATATGACTAAGTATATATTTTTTAAGATATATTTATTATATTAATGGTATCACAAATGTAAAATAAGAGTATTTAGACAAGTGAAAGGATAAATTGTATAAACATTTTCTATTTCAGAGATGCTATTTTTGTTAAGTCAATAATCGGTTCTAATAACCGGATGAATAGAAAAAAAATCATTTAGTTCAATTAGCCGGCGAATAAATATTCATTTCACTTGTTAAGATAGAATATTTTTTCTGCCGGTTTTTTGTCTTTTTCTAGATAAAGGATTATAAATGAACTTGACTTTTCTTCAGACTATGAATGACTTTGTCGTTTAATAGGTATAAAATAAGACATATTATGGTTTGAAGTTATTTACAATTAATTCGATTACTACTATCATCCGAGGTTGGGAAATCACACATTTTGAAGTTGTATAAAACTTATTGTTAATTTTTCGAGAGTATATATCCATTAAAATAAAAGGTACCAGACTTATGGACGAGACGATGTTCGATCTGGGGAGGGTCAGCAAGATAATTCTATCATTTTTTTATTTATGTTATTTACGTTTATGATTATTTGCTGGGAGAAAAGAAATTCGATGCTGCATTTAAAGATGAATCAACGAGTGAGAGGTTGATGCTACATATTATTATCAATGTAAAAATCCCGGCGAAAAATAATAATAAGCTTAACCATATTATATCGCCGGAATAATATCAAAAACAGATCCTCACTCTGTTTCAAAGAATATTAATCCAAGTTAATATTCTCCATTTGATTGAAGTATATTCAAATCATTCAGAGTGTTATTGTATTTATTCTATTTATTTTAATACTAGAAACTTTTTAGACTCATTAATATAGCTTTGACTTTTAGGAGTTCAAATTATGTAAAGAAAGTTGCTGGCGCAGACAGGAAATTGGTATTTGGCACTGTGCTCCTTGAATCATAGAAATATCAAGGAAAATTAAGAGCGGCTATATATGTCTTTGACCATATAATTACAGCTGAACATAACTTATGTAACTCTTCATTTAAAGTATTTACTTAAAAAGTGAATATCCTCGTCCATATAAATTAGTCAGAATAAAAATGAAAAAGCTTCAACGAAATATTTACTTGCAAATAATAAATATAAGATAACGTATTGATAGCTAGTAAAACACCGACATAAGCCGGTGTTTTACTATAATTTGTATTGTTAATATTTTTCGTACAATCTGAGAATGCTTGATGGGTACATCTATATGGAATTAGTCACCAATTCGGTAGACCAGTACTTGGGTAGATCTTGCAATTAGCTGCATACCTGCTCCAGAGCAGTTTCCTGATTGCCCTCTCCCCAGAGCTATTTTCCAGGTTCTATTGGCAGGAATGGTTGTAGCATATGTAATTGTTCCCCCATGATTAGATGCTACTCCTTGTGAATGTGCAGCTGTATTATGAACTCTTGAATTTGTATTATTGAGAGGAAAGTCGACAAAATATGAACTGATAGTACATCCTGTAGCGTTATGGGTTGCTTCATATACAAAAGTAATCTGATATGTTCCCGCAGGGAATGTAATTGTATTAGCGCCAGCATTATAACTCATCCCGGGAATAGTATTTTTTACAACGGACATAGGAACTGCTTGCGAGCCTCCCGCACCCTGCGATTGTAAAAAATTAGATTGGTCATTTTCTAATCGGAAAACTGCTGGGTTAGGGATAGATAATCCCCCCAATGTACCAATGTTTTTTATAACACCAGTAGAGTCGATTACCACAAGATGATCCGTGGTTGTATTTCCTGTAGAAACTCCCTGTAAACGTAATGGATCAGTTCCATTGATGTGGAGTTTATTGGTAGGTTCTGTGATACCTATTCCCATATTCCCACTAAATGTAACTGCCACATCATTGGCTTGCTGTGCAGCTGAAGGCACTCCTGTTGCTGGGTTGTCTTTGGCCGCGTCAATGTTAAACACTCCTTGTGGATTAGTAGTCTGAATTCCAACTTGGCTGAATAAAAAAGTGCAATTGCTTAGTAAAAGGACTAAGGTGCAAATGAATTTCTGTTTCATAATGAAATTTTTTTGTTAGTATTAAAAAAATTCTTTGAAAATTGAAAATGAGGATCAGTCTTAACATTCTTTCAACAAAAGTTGAAAGAATCACTTTATGTTGAGTCAAATATCATAAAATTCCTCAACAAATAACTAAATGTAAAAAATGATATATTTATAGAGATATGGGGCAATTATATAATTAGCGAGCTCTGTAATTTATGATACAGGCTGAGTCATATCTGAAGTAGTCAAAACCCACTCTCAAAAAGAATGATACAGAAACGAAATCAACTTTTAATTTCAGATCACTCTAGCAAAACCTTCTAGCGAAATGAATGAATAAAGTATATCATTCGAATCTTTATGTTTTAGCTTTATGCCAAAATGAGATACCATACGTACATTATTTTTATTTGTATTTTTCTACCATATTCAACTGCATATAATTTGTTAATATTTTGACTGTTTTTTATCAGTTGCTATTGATATGTATTATTTATACTTGATCGATAGCTGGTAACAATTAATAATAAAATTACTTTTTTTTGATATGTTCTACCTTACTAAAATATTTAATTACTTATGTAAATTATAACAAACAGACTTATTTGATATAAAAATATTATGTAAGGATAGAGGTTATTACAATACTTAATTTCTGATATATTTTTTAGGGTAATTGAGCAATATAGAATGATTTTCAATATATAGTCTTTTTATTCAATTTATAATTATAATGAACATTATCAATCTTGTATGTTGGAGTAATTATGGAGCCAGCCCATAAAAGGTTCATATTTTGTGCAGTACTTATTATTTCCTTTTTCTTGAAAAAGGAAAGTCAATACCTTGATTATATTTCGATATTATAATAAGTTTACTACTCATACCAAACAACTTACTAAGGATGCTTTCCTAATTGACTTTTCAGATGCTAATCTATTTAACTTAGTGCAGTTCTATAGTAATCAGAATGAAAATACTAATAAAGCTGTTGATTGAAAATAAAAGCCAAAACTATTTATGAATATCATGATATTAGGATTCAGTAAGGAAATTGAAATATTGCTGACTACTGAACTTATTGCACGAACTCCACATAATCTTACCTTGTATACAGAGGCAGATCATCATCAACTGGAGAGGATGGGCAAGGGGAAGTTAAAGGTTCTGAAAGGAGAGGTTATAGATAAAGAGGCTATTTATAAGGCAATGAACGGGATAGATATTGTTTATGTCAATAGTGTTAATGATGACTATTCATTAGATATAATCATTGAATCATTGTATGAATGTGGTGTGAAACGGATAATTGCCGTTTCTATTCTTGAGATCAGTAGTAAGACTCCTATAGGGTTAAAAGGAAATCAAATTATGAGCGGACATGCAAAATTTGCTAAAGGTATTCGGGATTTGAGAAAAGACTATACCTTAGTTTGTTTGTCTAAATTATCTACTAAGGAAAATGCTTATCTGCTTACCCATGAGAGAACTCCCTTTAGGGGTGTTGAAATGACAACGAAAATGATCATTCAATTTCTCGTTAATATTGTTTCTATGGCATTTGAGCGTGAATCTTTTATAAAAAAGAGTTTACAAGATAAAACTTAAAAAATACATATCCGTGTGAAGTAGCACCTCCGGGTAATCAAAAATATGGATCATTTTCCAAGCCTTTTAAGATAATCTCTGGGGATTGGTGTTGTCTGCTTATTCCTCATTAGAAGAGTTTGGAGCTTGATCTTCAATACTCTTTATGAATAAAGAAGGAGTAACTGACATTTCTTTTTTAAATGCCTCTATAAATTTACTTTGTGTTGAGAAGCCTGCCAATTCTGCCAAACTCACTATTTTGTATTTCAGATATTGGGGTTCTGTTTTGATTTTATAAACAAGATATTTAATTCTAAGCTCGTTAATGTAATTATTAAAGTCTTTTTGTTTATGAGAATTTATAACTATTGAAAGGTACTTGGTATTGGTATTACAATATATAGACAGCACAGACAGGGAAATGTTTTTCTGAACAAACATGTTCGAATTTTCAAAAGCCTCCAGCTTTTTTAGAATTTTTTCCTCAACCTCAGGCTTTATCATTTTAATATTTTCGGTAGTCTTATGGTTTGCTTTTGTTCTGCTTTTTAAAGCGTCTTCCAGCAAAGAAAGTTTTGCTTTTAAAAGGCTATCTTTCCTATAATAAAAGAAAAACATAATACCCAGGATGGTGAGGCTGCCACAGGAAGCCAGGATTAAAAGAAGATTATTCTGATAGAGTGCATTATTTTTATCTAGTAATTTGGTCTGTTCGTTATTGATAAAGGTATTTTTTTTCTCCGAAATAACTTCGCTAATAGCGTCTTCCTTCCTTTTTAGCTGGCTAAATTTTTCAATATTTTTCTCTAAAACATAATATTCCTGTGAGGTTTTGTAAATTTCTTTTTTTAAGTCCAGATATTGTGTTTTATCCGCAATCTTTTGGGCAAGGTCAACATAGGTCTTAGCATATTTTACATTTCTTTTTTTTATGTAGATAGCAGATATTCCGTTGTATATGAATCCTTTCAGGAAATTATCAGGAAATTTTCCCAACAATTCCAAAGCGATGGTATAATGGGAGAGTGATTGATCATATTCTCCCAGATCATAGAAGCTGTCGGCTAAAAGCCGTTCATTACTGGCTAAAAAAAGTTCTTTGTTGGTTTTATTTTCCCTGAAATAAACCTGGGATTTTTCAATTAAAAGAATTGCTTTTTTATAATTCTTTTGATCAATTTCATAACTGGCGTGTTCCTGGATTATTAAGCCTAAAATTGTACTTTTGACCGTTGTATTTTCAATTTGTTCTGCCTGTTCCCCTGCTTTACGGATATATGAAATGGATTGGTTATAAAGCTTTAATTTTCGGAATTGGGTCGCCAAAAAACCGTAGATTTCAGCAGTTTGTACATGATCTTTTGATTTTTCACATATTTCTTCAGCCTTTATCGCATAATCTACCGCTTTTTTTACGTCTCCGGCTTCTTGCAGAAGCGTAGCAGAGAGCATCAGGCTTTTAGCTTTAAAATAAGGTTCTTCAGAAGCTGAATATAAAGAATCAGCTATATTCATTGCCTTTTTGAAGTCTTCATGTGAAGTCTTTATATAAGTTTTTGTATAAACCTTATTAAAATCGCTTTTGTTTTGAGCAGGTAATGCTAGTGATAATAAAAAGAGAAGAATAAAAAGAATAGACTTCATGTTGCTTTATAGGTAAGTTTTTTTAAATAAACGGTTTATAGGGTTAACAAAGGTAGTGAATTAAATTGTCTGTAGGTTTAATAAATGCCGGGACGAACTGCTCGCTTGAGATCTTATTACAGGTTTTAAAACTGTTTTTGTGTAAATCATCTGTTTTTTGCTCTGTTTTATTCATCCCTTTTTCAGGAAAAAGGGATGTTTATTGCTTTTATTTGATTCAATATCCTATTAGGTTTGAGGTAACATTATATAGTAACAGAATTTAGATATAAGTATATTATGAAAAAATTATTATTCCCTTGTTTTTTATTATTAGGAACTATCGCAAATGCACAAGAATACAATACAAGTCAAAATTTTGACAATGCTCTTACAGGAGTATATTATTTTGGCGGTGGCGGTGTTACTACCAATACAAATTCATGTAGTGGTACTTTGTCCTATGCAAAAACTTACACTAACAGTGCCCCGGAAGGAGGTGTTTATATTTCTCCTTCAGATTTAAATCAGATAAATAATGGAAAAGCTGTTACAGTTACATTCAGAGTGAAAAAAACAGGAGCAATGAGTGGTAAACTTTTGCTTTTTACAAGAGTAAAAACAGGAAATACCTGGGAGAATGCAGTTTATTATGCAATAAATGGCTCAGATATAAATCCATTGAATCCGAATGTAACCTCCAGTACTTTGGATTGTGTGACTTTTGCGGGGACAATTCCTGAAGGAGCATTGGCGGTAGGTACAGAGTATGGTATTGGCATTGATTTTTATAAAACAAGTTCAGGAAGTGGTGGGCTTACTATTGATGATGTAAATATTGTTCAAAATACTTCTAATTTATCTGTTTCTGAGGTAACTAAAGAGCAGTCATTATTATATCCTACACCATTTCATGATGTCATTAAAATTTCTAATTTGAAAAATGTAAAATCTGTCACGGTTAATGATGCTGTTGGAAGGCAGATGAAATCTTTTTTACCTAACAATGAGCTTAGTCTAACTAATCTTAAAGATGGTGTTTACTTCGTAAATCTTCATATGGAGGATGGAAGTATCAAGACTTATAAAACCTTTAAAAAATAACCCATATCTTTTGAATATTACTGTGAAAAGAGAGGAAACTCTTGTTCAAATCGAACCCATAGATTTTTTTGATATGGGTTTGTGTTTAAGTTTAGTAAATTGTATTAATATTTAGCCATTATGAACAATCATTTTTATACAATTTTAGGATGGGTGGCAACTGTGACAGCAGTAGCGATGTATGTTTCCTATATTCCTCAGATCAGTAATAACCTTAAAGGAGATAAAGGAGACTGGATACAGCCTTTAGTTGCTGCGATAAATTGCAGTTTTTGGGTGACCTACGGTCTTCTTAAAAAGCCGAAACGGGATTGGCCTGTTGCGATAGCAAATTTACCGGGTATTGTATTTGGACTTACGGCAGCCATTACTGCCTTATAACTACTCGTTTTTTTTGTGTATGTAAATCCTTAAAAAATCTGACTTAAAATATTTTATTTAAAGTCTTAAACCAAGAATTTTTCACGTAACTTGGTGTAAGTTCTTTTGATATTAAGCCGTAATTTAAAAATGTGTTTATGAATAATAATTTAGAAGTTAATTCGCTAAACCGGCCAATAACTATTTTTGGAGCAGGTACTTTGGGCCGCCGTATTGCCCTTATGTTTTCTACACAGGGCGGAGAAGTCCGTATCTACGATAAAAACAATGAGGCATTGGCCGCCGCGAAATCATTTGTAGAAGAAAGTCTTCCGGAAGTTGTTAAAACTGTTCCTAATGGAAAAGCCGGTTCTCTGACAACTTTTACAGATTTTGATCAGGCAATCGATGGAGCATGGCTCGTGGTTGAAAGCCTTCCTGAAATTCCAGAACTTAAAATTGAGGTTTTGGGACAGCTGGATCACGCAGTAGCGGAGGATACAATTATTGCTACAAATTCCTCTTCTTACCGTTCTAGCGATCTGGCTGGTAAAGTGATACATAAAAACAGACTTCTCAACATGCACTTTATGATGCCACCTATTGCCAGAGCTGTGGAGCTGATGACATGTGGGGAAACAGACAGAGCTATTATCGATTTTCTCGCTCATAAATTAAAAGATTATGGACTTTCTCCGTATGTTGCAGAAAAAGAAAGTATAGGATTTATTTATAACCGGATTTGGGCTGCCATCAAAAGAGAATCATTGTATGTTGTTGCGCAGGGGGTAGCTTCGCCACAAACTGTAGATGACATCTTTAAAGAAACCTTGGGTGCTAAACAAGGACCGTTCCGTTCTATGGATCAGGTAGGCCTGGATGTGGTACTGGATATTGAGGAACATTATGCCCAGGAACGTCAGGGTATTCCGGAAGAACCAAGGGAGCTCTTAAGAAAGATGATTGCCGAAGGGAAACTAGGGGTGAAATCAGGTGAAGGGTTCTATAATGATTACAAAAAGCAATAATGCTATGAAATTCTTGCTATGCCTGGAAGTATATCCTGCGCAAATTGTGAAAATATCGCTGGAGGATGGAACGAAAGAAACGCTTCTGGAAATTACCAATGGTACTCCGGATGGAATATGGATTGATAGAATTAACCAAAAGATCTATTGGACTGTTATGGGGAAAATGACCGATCCTCCAGAGGGTTATTTTGCAAAAGACGGTTCCATAGAATGCTGTAATCTTGATGGAACAGAACATACTTTACTTGTAGGGAATGGTGTTATTACGACGCCAAAACAGATTGTTGGTAATGAAGAAACAGCTCGTTTATATTGGTGTGACAGAGAAGGAATGGCCTTGATGTCCTCCTCAACAGATGGATCAGGTTTTGAAATTTTGATGCAGCATGAGAAAGGGGATTCTGATCTTAAAGAAGTAGAAAAACAGTGCGTAGGCATTGCATTGGATCTTCAGAAGGAATTCTTATACTGGACGCAGAAAGGACCTGCCAAAGGAGGAAGGGGTAGGATTTTTCGCCTCAAATTGTCCCAGGAATACCCGGTAAACGAGTTAAATATAGAGTTGTTGTTGAATCATTTGCCCGAACCAATTGATCTTGAATTTGGTCATAGAACAGGGAAGTTATATTGGACAGATCGGGGAGCAGCTCCTTATGGGAACAGCCTTAATTGCGCAGAAGTTTCCGAAAATGGAGAACTTGTCAATCATCGAATTATAGCGAAAGGCCTAAAAGAAGGTATTGGACTGGCTCTCGATGAAGATGAAAATGTAGCTTATACTTCTGATCTGGGTGGTTACATCAGAAAGATAAATCTGACAGACGGTTCAGAAAATATTATTTTACAGCAAGGCCCTATGACGGGGATTACGCTATTATAAAAACAATTACTTTATGAAATTTCCAGTCATATAAGTAAAATAATAGAGTCTTTCCCAATGGCCAGTATTTTTTCAGGTTGGTTTAATATATAATTCAATATTAATTTGATATAAAGTAATGCTATATTAAAACACAGACTTGTAATTTTTAACTAAATATAAATACAATTATGGACTTTCTAGATGATATCAAACTAAAAAAAGATTTAATCATTGCTAATCTCAAAGAAGCGTCAAATGATGGTTATGACCATTCTATTACTTCTGCTGGAGAAAAAGGGTTAAAATCAGGTAAAGTATCCGAACTGACAGCTATTGCCGATCTCAAACCCGGTGGAGCAGAACGTCTAAAGAAAATATTGGAAATAGCCAACGGTAATCTCGGTGGTGCTACCAATGTAGGGACATTACATGACCTGAGAATTGTATTATTGGATAATGATACCAGAATTCTTTTCTGTACAGCATATGATGGTGACTGGGATCCATATATTAATGATTTTGCTGCCAAAATTCCTGAATTAATGGATATTATTTTTGGTAATGTAGAGGGATGGCCGGGTATCAAAAGTCCAGATGTCAAACAGTTTATCTTGGATCATCAGGTCACTGCCACAGGATGGTATGTTGGAGTTCCACATCTCACTGTCAATGATATCCGCCGACAGGATAAAATAGTGAACGGAATCAATAAAGCGATCGATGATGCTAATAAATTGTAATGGCATATGGCATTCGATTTTATAAAAAGAATTTTCAATCCCGAAAAGGTTGAAATAGCCCTAAGCGATATCCAATCACTCATCCTCCGAAGTAGACCAATTCCTTATTATGGTACTGTAGCACTAATTGAGATAAGAGAGGCATCAGCAGGAAAGGCATTGATAAAAGCAATGCTACCCTTAATCTCTTCAGCAGAGAACTGGCATCTGGATTTATCAGCTTCAGTCTTTATATCCTTTACCTATAAAGGGCTACAGGCACTTGGCTTACCCGAAAATTCCTTGGCTTCTTTTCCTGAGTCTTTTAAGCAGGGTATGGTGGCCCGTTCGTCATACCTATATGATATTGGAGATAATGACCCGAAAAATTGGGAACGAGCTTTTTTGCGGGGCAATATTCATATTACTGCTGCTATTATTGCAAATACGGAGGAAGAATGGCTGCAAAAGCTAAAAGAATTTAAAGAGGCTTTTGGTGGCAATTCAAATATTCATTTAATAGAAAGCTTAGATTTTGGAGCGACTGAAGAGATGAAGAATGTTTTTGGATTCAGGGATGGAATTAGTAATCCGGAGATTGAAGGTAGTGGTATAGATAACCCACCGGGCTATGATAAGCCAATTAAAACAGGCGAATTTATATTGGGATACCCTGGGGAATCGGGTATTATAAAGCAATTTCCTCAACCGGAGATATTAGGAAAAAATGGATCATTCCTCATTTTTAGAAAATATCAAAGCCAGGTAGCTGAATTTAACAAATTTATAAAAGACAATAGCAATACAGCTGAGGAAGGGGAACTACTGGCTGCTAAATTGGTAGGTCGTTGGCGAAGTGGTGCACCACTGGTACTTGCACCGGAAAAGGATGATATAGATTTGGGAACGAATGCACAAAGAAATAATAATTTCTCTTATAAAGATGATCAACTGGGGAAAAAATGTCCATTTGGTGCACATGCAAGAAGAATGAATCCCCGTAATTCCAAAAGTTTTATTCTAGAGGATGAACGTCTACACCGTATTATTCGCAGGGCCGTATCATTCGGTGATATTGTGCCGCCGGAGGAAACCAGAGATGATGGTAAGGAGAGAGGTCAGTTTTTTATTGGAATCAGCGCTGATGCTATGGGTACACTTGAGTTTCTTCAAAAACAGTGGGCTAATAATGGAAATTCTGTAAATCTAGGTGATGAAAAAGATCCCATGATAGGTGTACAGAGAAATGGATTATTTACCTGCCCTGGAAATCCATTAGTTAAGAGATACCATAATCTGCAAACTTTTAACATTGTAAAAGGCGGAGAATATTGTTTTATTCCTAGTATTTCAGCGCTTAAATGGATAAGTGAATTGAGCTAATTTTTATACAGTGTATTAGTTTTCAAGATAAAATAGTTACTGTTAACAGATAAATGTGGTCATTTTTATTCATGTTTGTGGGCTGGTTACGGAATTCATAGTATTAAATATTAACAAAAAATAGGGCATCTCGTTTGTCAATAAAACATGCGTTATTTATTGAGTCACCAAACGGTACATAAATGGACTTGCCATTCATGTTGCCCGTTTATATCTTAAAATATTCAAATAGTTTCGGATTTTATTGTTTTTTTTGTGGTAATTATTGAAAGGTACGAATGTTGAATTGCCAATAGCAAACAAAAATGTACCGAATGAACAGAGAGTTTATTGAGAAAGATTTGGAGTTTGAAGCTCAGATTAAAGACTATATTGTGTATATTCCTTTAGCTGGAGAAAGTGAGATTTCTAATTTTAGAGCACCGGATAGCTATGTTTTTATTTTTTTTGAAAAAGCTCAGGGTAAGCATTTTATTGACTTTGTAGAGTATCAGGAAAAAGATCATCAGGTTCATATCTCTTTTCCTGGACAAATTCATTCTTGGAAAACGGAGAAAGGAGCTAAAGGTCATAAGTTAATTTTATCCAAAGAGTTTATAGAGAGAAAGTTATACACTTCAAGATTTTCATCTTTACTTCCCAATAAATTTCCTGTTATTGATATTCCGTTATTAATCAGTAAAAGGCTCTCTCGAGAGTTTGAAATGATCAGGGAAGAATTTTCAGAAGAGACTATTAACTGGGATGTAATGAGCTTCAGGGTGAAAATTATTCTCTCATTTATTAATAATTGTATTGATGATGCCGAACAGAATCTATTATTGATGAGCAAAAGAAGTCCAATTATCTTAAATTTTATTGAATTGATTGAAGCAAATTTCACTGAATCAAAAGCCGTAGCGTTCTATGCAGACAAGCTTGCCGTAACACCTAATTACCTAAATATTCTTACAAAAAGTACACTGGGAGTTACTGCTAAGGAACTTATTGATGCAAGAATAGTTCTGGAAGCAAAACGGCTTCTGAAGGGCTCTGACCGGACAGTTAAAGATATTGCTTTCAATCTGGGATTTTATAACATTTCAGCATTTTCTTCATACCTTCAGGGAAGAACAGGCTTATATCCCAGCAAATTCCGTGAATAAGAACTTACAGTTGTCACAATAAGCTCGACTTGGTTCTATGCCTATAAAATTTATGTGTCGAAGATATCATATTTCTTAATAGTTCAAATTGAGAAGTATTTCCTATATTTTGCCCTGTTTCAGAAGCTATATGATGAGTAACAGTATTTTTGAAATCAGATCTCTTTTGACATCTTAATTTTATACTCAAAATCCTTAATTCTATTTTTAGAAGAGAAAGAAAATAGTATCTTTTTAAAATATGACGATAATAAAGATACAATATATTTCATGTTGAAATAAATGTTCTAATTATTTAAATAAAATATATAATAGGATAAATTGGAGGAAATTCAAAACTTATAAGATAATTCTGTATCTGTTTCAATTTGTAAAATACAATAATTTTGCAGTATGTAAGTAACAATGATGAGGTGTATGATCTCATCTAAGATTGTGTAAGATGGCCGACAAAACAGTGTCGGCTTTTTTATTTGGAGAAAAGAAGCAGGGATTTATTTTAAGATTTAAAAAAGCAAGTAGTAAGTGTCCAAAACAACACCGATAAGGATGAATCTGTAAAATTGAGTATGAACATCTTTAAAGTTTTGGATGGAAAGAGTCTGGAACATTGGGGTGTACAGGAAAATATACTAGAAAGTTCGGTTAACATTTAACGCTCTTAAAACAATTAAAATGATTATGATAAGAAATTGGTTTATTACCACTGTTTTTACTTTAGCTGTAGGAATTGGGACTATTCTGACACAAAGTAGTGGCCCTGAAAGAAAAAGCAAACATAATGGAACAAAAATCGAAGTTAATGGGGTTGGACACAGGCAAAACCTCATCTCGAATGGAGGAAATGCTGTAATATCGGGATCTGATAATATTATTACGATTAAGGGATCTATTACAACAATCCAAGTGTCAGGGGCAAGTAATACAGTCTATATTGATAAAATAAATAACATATCCATTGAAGGCTCGGGAAACATTGTTTTCTATAAATCTTCGGGAAGGAAAAGTGGAAAAGCCCTTGTTTCCTTAACAGGAATAGAAAATTATGCACAAAAGAATTAGCTGCTTTGAAAAATGTCAGTTGTAAAAGGCTTTTAACTAAACAAGACTGTCCTTTTTAAATAGTTTTGTTTTTTTAATGAAGAATATATTGCAGCCATTTCAAATCAAAAAACGATTAATTAGCCAAACATATTCCATAATTTTTTATGGATTTATTATAAGTTAGGTATAATTTCGAAAGTCCAATTCTCCAAATTAAAAGTTAGACCTTAATCAAGGAGTACAAATAAAATTTCATGGATTTTCATAACGAAAAGACTATCAGAGTATGATAGTCTTTTTTACAACTAATAGTTATCAAGTAATTTAGGTAGCCTGGAAAAAGCTATAAAAATATATAATTAATTTGTGTTCGAAATTGCTAAGGCATCCAATAAGCCCATTTATTACCATTAAAGACAGCAAGTCTTTTTGCCCCTGTTTTTTTAATATAAACTAACATACCAGGTGATGGATTGATGATATCATCTGTATTTTCAATTGTTGGTAAAACCATTGCTTTAGTTTGTGATTCCAGAATAAGTACACCATCTGCTTGTGAAGAACTATTTCCGATAATTGATTTAGCATTACTGTCTTCGGCGGTCTGGGATGATGTAGGTTGGATCAAAAGGGAACTAGTAATATCAGCATCCTGACCACTTAAGTCTACCCATGTTCCATTATATAACTTTACTCTTGCTGCAGAAGATGTACTAGCATCCAATATAAGTGTACCCTCAGTAGGTGAGGAGGGAAGAGTTCTTGTATAGGGTAGTATAATCCCCTTGTTTTGTCCTTCGAACTCTAAAAGAACTGAAGTTTTATTTGAAGCGGTTCCTGTTGTCCCTCCAATAATAACTTGAGAGAAAAGTAACTGATTAAGCAATATTACTGGGAGTGAAACTATAATTTTTTTCATATGTATTTGATTTTGAATTAAGGACAAGCTGGTTGAGAAAAACAGCTCCATTGGTTATCTGAATATACTTTTAAACATTTATCAGTAGTATCATATACCATCATACCTTCAATTGGAACGACGATATTATTCAAATCAGATTTTGCAATCCGTGAAATAACAAAACCTTTGCTATTTGATTCAAGTACTATATGCGCTGATTTTCTTGCCATGGGCCAATTATCTCCTCCGATTCCAGCTCTTTGTAGAAGGGTAATCCCGAATTTCGAATCTGATCCCACTGAGCTTCTATTAGGATCGTTATAACAGGCGCAAGGTTGAGGATTTACAGAAGGAGTAATCGATGCTGTATTATTGTTCATTGCAGGATCTGAATTATTTCCCGAGATAACGGCTGTATTAGTATAGTTTCCTGTACAGTTTACTTTGGCTGTAACAGTTAATGAAGCTGTTGTACCGGCATTCATATTTCCAATGGTCCATTTCCCTGTCGAGTTATTATATGATCCTATACTTGCAGATGAACTTAGATAAGTATAACCGTTTGGAAGAAGGTCGTCAACGGAAACGTTAGTATTATTTGACAATCCATTGTTTATGGCATTTACAGTAAAAATTACAGTGGACTGCTTATCTGGATTAGAATTATTAATAGTCTTGGTTACAGCTAGATCACTTTCCAATGTTGAAATACCCATTGTCACAACATCTCCGCTCTGGGTTCCCCAAGGGGTCCCATTACCATCACCTCTGACAATCATTCTAAGTACGATAGTAGTAATTTTTTTTCCGGTAACTAAAACTGAACCGGAAGCTGAATTATTTCCGGTAGACGTAGGATTAGCAGCTGTATTTTTAATTGAGGTTTGAGTTACAGTAAAACTATTAGAGTTACCGGAAAGTCGTGAAAAACTAATGGGCACATTTGATGAGATGAATTCAAACCCGCCAGTTAGCCCCAGATTACCTTGAAACCCACCCATACCACCAATATGTAATATAGGATTATCGACGGGACGATTAAATGTTATAGTAAGATCGGCCATTTGGTAGGTTGCATTGGTAGATTGTCCATTTAATGCTGCTGTATTGAAAAATAAACCTACTCCATGGTTGGTAGCAGTATTAATACCTGTACCGATAGCTGCTCCTGATGCTGTAAAACTATTGTTTGGAGGTGTCCCAGCTGAATTCAGAAGTGGGAAAATAGGTGCTGCTGTATTATTAGTGTTTCCCCCAATCCTTGCTGCATTGTTATACTTTTGGTTTGAAATTGAAAATGTAGCGCTCAGCGTAGGGGTATAGGTTTGAAAAGTATTTCCAGATGGGTTATCGGGATTTTGTACAAAGTTAATCACTGTACTGGTGACAGGGCCATTTCCTGTTGGGTTATTGGTTCCCTGTGCTGTTGCGAATTCTAGATCTGGTGAATTTTGTGCTGCCATTTTGGTTATTCCGCACATAATTACAATGGGTATTAAAGCCCGTGTTAGTTTCTTCATTTTAATGCTTTAAAAATCAAGGCAAAATTAGATGTAAAGCATTTCTTAAATATTATCAAAATCATTCATTCGCTTATTGAATTTATTAGTGATTTAGTGATTTGATGGGTATGAAGAATAAAATGTGAAAGTAAAAGAATAAAATAGGAAAGTAAACGAATGAATTAGTATACAATGAAGGTGATGATATTTGGTAAATTTACATTATCAATTGCTATTGTTGAATTCCATCAGTATCTTTTTGCAATTATTAGTCATATTTATTTATATAAATAAACTTCAGATGACATATCTGCTATTTATTATTTATTAAAAAAGTTGATGATTCATTTTGTTAAAATAATAAGATAAGCTAGTGGCAAAGAGTATATATAGGAATTTAAAGATGTTTAACCTAAATCAATATATATTATGCTAACTAGAACTATTACATTTGCTTTATTGACTATTTTTTTTATGGAAAATGGTTTTTATATTAACGCACAGGTAGGTGTCAATACGACGACTCCGAAAGCAACTATGGATATTAGTGGAAAACCTGGTGATACCAATGTAACAGATGGGGTTATAGCTCCAAGAATTACAGGCACTGAACTTAAAAATAAAGATGATAGATATTTGGCTGAGCAGAACGGAACCATAGTATATGTTACCCAAGAACTTGCAGGTTCTGCAGTGACTGCCAAAACTAGAAATGTCTTGAGGAAAGGGTATTATAATTTTGACTCTTCAAAAGGAACAGGTGGTGAATGGGTACGTATGTTTGATAATGCCCCAACAATTTTTGCAGGTGCAGATGGTAATAATGCACATACAGCTGCTGCAGTAACGGTAAGTGCGGTAAATGATAATACTGGGGTAGCAAATCTGATTACACGGACATTTACAGTAACAGAGAGATCCCTTGTAACGATTACGGCATCGGTTCCAGTATCTGAAATATTAAACGCTAACGGAAATAATCTTACTGATGGAGCATCAAAAAATTATGGATTTAATTTAATATTAAATGGTGGAAATTTTAATAATCATATTTTTACCAGACAGGGGGCTGCCTTTGCAAATAGTGCTAATTTCTATGCTACAGGAATATATCAACTAAATTCAGCTAGGGCTGTGATATTAGAGCCAGGAACTTATACTGCTACTATTCGGGTTTTTGTATATGCCAGAGATTCAACGGGAATCAGAGCTTCATTTGGGGGGCCTTCAATAGATTCCGTTTTAGATATTATTGGAAATTCGATGCTATAAAAAAGAAGGATTTATTTCTTTATGAATTAAACACGAAAGTTTTTAATTATGTTCTAATTTATAGAAGTAGCTGAATAAAATAGTTTACTTTAAAGCCGCAGTTATAACTATTTTTGTTTTAATCGAATTTTTCACTTAGCTTTTTTAGGCAAAGCAGGCAACTGTCACACAAATATTTGTTGTGGCAGTTGTCATTTTATCTTATGGGGGTATTCTATTTTTATTGTTCTAAAATCAAACCTTTGTATTCAACACTCAAAATTTACTATATCATAGCGATAAACAAGGATCGTAAAAACCAAAAGCCAGCTTAAAAAAGTAGAGATGATTATTATTGAATAGTTAGTTTTTTTGGTTCTAAAATAACACCTGAAATATTATGTAATTTTCTTATAGTTCAAGCTTTGCAATACAACTGCTATCACTTATAAAGAAGGTTTCCGAACACAATAAAAGAAAATTATTCTATACAAAATCAAGAAACAAATGAAATAAATATAACTTGATAAAGGACTTCAATTAATAATATTTATTCTGTTTATTCATCTATGTCATTTCAATTTAGATTTTGACTTAAGAATATAAATATATTAGAATATTTGTGTAATTAGCTGATTTAATGCGATTGCGGCTCCGGTGTTATGAAATTCATTAACAAAAAGATGATTTTGACTAATATGGTACAATACATATCGTTTAAATTTGTGTATCCAAATATAAAATAGTGGTAATATTTGGTATGGAGGTTAAGCAGGCATTGTTTCAATGCCTGCTTTTTAATTCAAATCTTTTTTTCGATATGAATTTAAAGATGGTTTAACCAATTTATTGAATGATACGTAAGTTAATATGTGTACTATAGTATTTTTATTGACGGTATACGATACTATTTATAAATGTTTAAAAGTATATTCAGATAACCAATGGGGATGCTTTTCAACAACAGGTGTCCACAAAAAACTTGTTAAAATTACGATGAATTAGCAAGAAAGTTCCTTGCTTAATAAAAAAATAACCCGAGACTTTACAATTAATATGTTTAGTGCTCGGGTTGACTGCAAAAAAAATAAGCGATATTTATTCTAGTTACTATTATATGATAATTTGGTGTTTCTTTTCATCGCTTTATTAACATCATTAAACCGAGGTATTCTGATGATTTTAAAACAGAATACTCAGATTATTTATCAACTCAATTAATATATCCTACTGGACAGAAATTGTTTTCTCTTTTAAAGAACAGTGAAAATGCTCATACATTGCTTATTACTATGAAATTATTTTATAGCATTTGAATTTATAAAGAAAACTGAAGCAGCTGCTTACAAGATATGTACCTTTTACTTAAAGCAGCTGTTCAGCCATTTCTAAAAACAACTTTTAAAAAAAAGTATCTGATCAAAATTAGATAAAATAGCCATCGTAAAGTGGTCTTATTTATTTAATCACTTACTTGTTTTATAATCAAAAAAAATAATGAATAATCATACCAATTCGAAGTTCTCAAATATTATGGGAGCTCTTATCCTTATGACTGCTGCTGTGATTGTACTCATTTATTTCTTTTTTTAGATGTCAGCTTCTAGCATTGTTGCTTGAATTTCTTTTTGAAGTCTAAGCAGTTCTTTTCTTATGGGATCAGAGGAAATTTGGTTTTCTTTGGGAATCAGTCTCGGTCATCTTTCCATATTAGTGTATCAAAAAAAGCAGATAACATAATGCTATCTGCTGAACTTAACTTAAAGAAAGTTTTGAAACTTTCTACTTAATTATGCTACTCGCACATTAACTGCGTTAATGCCCTTTTTACCGTTTTCTAAATCGAATGTTACAGTGTCGTTTTCGCGTATATCATTGATTAAACCTGATGAATGTACGAAAATATCTTGACCTCCATTTGATGGTGTAATAAAACCAAAACCTTTGGCGTCATTAAAGAATTTTACTGTTCCTTGTTGCATTGTATATATTATAAAATTATGTATTTATTAAAACTTCTTTGGCATGTGCCATTGTTATAATGATACGCATGTCATTATAGCAATAAATCGATCTGTAAACAAAAAATGAAGTTGGTATTTTTATCGTATTGAAATATCAATTTGAAAAAAGGAACTTTACCCTATATGTTGATGACAAAAATAGCGGCTGAAAAGGCGAAGACTGAGAAGAAAGAGTGAACTCAAAAGTTTCAGAAAAAGCGATGGCAGAAGCCTGATTATTTTACAAATGTAAGCATAAATTATTGGAAAACAAAATGTTTTACAATAATTACATATTCCCTCATTACAATATTCAAGAGAAAATTATAGTCAGTCTCCAATTTTTTTTCCTAAAATTTGCTTTAACTACCTATATAGCGGGTATAAAAAAGATCTTTCTATGATCAATCTATCAGTAATATCTATCAGGGATTCAGTAGCTTGATCCAGTGAGATATGTGCCTCGTAACCCCCTTTTCCGGTTATGGACCAGAGGGTTAATTTTAATGGGTTTCTGAATAAGATCATTTTTCCTAAGAAGTCAGCGATCTCTTGCTTTGTTTTCGATTGTTTTGTCGCCATGATTATCCGCTTTTTTTATGTGGATTTGCGGACAAAAGTTATTAAATACTATATTATTATACATTGGCTTTTAAGCTGTAAATTTATTTTATGCGTGCTTTATCCATCTGTAGGAATTTTTAATAATATAATATATATGGTTAAATAAATATGTAGATTAAAGTAATATTTAGTAAATTTTTTGGTTGACAACCAATTTCGATTAGGGAACTGCATTTTGGGGTATTTCGTTTTCGGTTACGAAACTTGAAGTATTATCTTCGAACCAGTTTCTTGCAGATATTGATCGAATTTTAAATGTACTTAATAAACAATTTTGAAGTTTAAAAAATCAATAGTGCTTTTACAATCTGGATGATATGATGGTGTATATTTTATATAACCAAAATCTTGTAGTTCCTTAAAATATTTATGATAGGTCGGAGTCGTTTTGATGTGTGATTGAAACATCAATTTACTTCTACTAACGAATATAATTTCTTTATCATTTTGGATGTATGCGATTTTGATGATTGCAAGTAATAATGTAATATGCCATACAGTGAGTCTTTCATCTGCTGTAATTTGAATTAAATAATTGAGCCAATTAACTGTATTATCCTTTTTCATTTTCAAACAATTTTTTTAAATCATCTAAATTGTAATAATACGATCCTAAGACTTTTTTAAATTTAACCTTTCCTGTTACCCTAAGATTTTGGAGTGTAGCTGGAGAAATATTCATGAAAGCTCGTACAGACTTACTTCTTATCCATTCTGGATCTATATTCTTTGGCGTAGATCTAACAGAGTGTAGTTTTTCATCAAATATTCTTTCTATATCAAGCAATAGTTGGATTTTAAATTCCTGCAAATCTTCTTTTGTTAATAATGATATTTCCATTTTTAATATTTACATCAAATATATAATTAATGTTATTATTTGTTTGATTAATAGTTGTTTATGTTTGTTTTTTTTAGTATGAATAAAGTTTAATATATAGTCAATTTAATAATGGCTCAATACTTTAAAAAAAGTTTGATATAAACGTCTGCAATTAGGAAATGAAAAGAAAATGTAGGACAAAAAATACTTTAGTTAAGGGGTGACAATCAATTGATATAAATTCACGAAGAGTTTAAAAAGATATAAGTTTTCAGCTATCTCTTTTTTAATTGTGTATAATGATTTGTTTAACCTTATTCGTAATTGAGTATGATTATTAAGTATTATTTAAATTCGGAAAGTAATAAAAATCTCTACTGCCAGCTTAGTGATGAAAATATTAAAGTAACCTTTGATATGAAATATAATATTGATCCTCAAAGTTGGGATTATAGTAGTGAGAAATTATGTAATTCAGATCCTCATTTTTTTACCTTAAAAAATTTTAAAATACATCTCTTCAGTAGATCTGTTGAGTTACAAAAATCCGGAAAAGATTCGGTTGTAGAAGTCTTAAAAGAAGAAGCTTTACATTTATTTCATGATTCTGGGATTAATGGAATTTCTAAGAATGTCTTTAATTTTTATGCAGATAAATTCGGATTAGATAGATATGATAAGTATATACGGGCATTTGAAAAGTATACAGGACTACAACAGAAAGATTATAAAGTTGAAATTATAGGTTACATGCTACATTTTCATACTGAAAATGTAATCTATGAAATGGATACTTATACCGGGAGATCTTTGTTGCTTAAGGAAATTATTAAAAACAAAAGATATTTAGATATAATGGAGTTGACTGAGGTAAGCATGTGGAGTGAAATATATGATGAAAATATTGGTAAGCATAACTTCCTTTCTAAGATGTCTGACGAATTTGAGATGTGTCTTAATGATAATTTTAAGAGGACAGCAGTATTGATAGAAGCAAATGAGAGTATTAAGAACAGAAAAACTGAGATACGAAAAATGTTCCAAAAGTTTATTGATCAATCCAATAAAAATGTTAATTGGATTGATTTAGCTTGGGAAATAAGTGAAGAAATTCTATTTCCTTTAGCGGTTATTACGATGACAAGTATATTTGATTTAACCATTTGTTGCCAAGAATATTGTGAGTTGAATTTCTATAATGAGAATGAAGAATGGGAGACTGTTTTTCTGGATTGTGGACTTGAAGAAGATAATAGCATTCAAGGGTTTCATATTAGACTTCTTAAGTAAAGTAGATTCAACAATTGATTCATTGAAATAACTTTAGAGATTTAGCAACTCTGTAAAAGAGGTTCAGAGGTTCGAATCCCTATCTCCATTTAGGGAGTCTTTTACAAAAGATTCTTTTTTAGCATTAACAAGTACTTCTATTTCATTTTCAAATGATTCTGGAATAAAATATTGAATATTGTAAGGTTAGAGAGGAAGGGATTCGAACTTATTTTGTTTTTAACCCTGTTAGCGCTGTTTTCCGACTGTTGTTTAATCGCTTTGCCACGATTCTGCCACAATCTTTGTTTATGCGCTCAAAACTGCGTTTTTTATGTCTCGGCGGAAAGGGAGGGATTCGAACTAACTCGTCCCAGCCACTTTTAAACCTCATTTTCAAGTATATTTTAAATTACTGCCATGATTCTGCCACTAAAAATTATAGGCAAAATTCAACACTTAATCATTATATAACGACTTCAAAGAACAACCATAAATCTGTAATGTCAAAGATAATAATTATATATTATTTGGTAATACACGGTTTTATGTAGTGTTTAAAACCATCTAATTATATCAGGCCAATATTAATAAGTAGCCTGATATTAAAATATGAACCTAATTAAAAAACTTGAATATACGTTTCCAAATACTAGATTTAGGAGATTGTAAATCGTCTGCAACTACTGTCGCTTTAGGTTCAAAATATTTATCCTTTATCGATAAGTCTTTTTCACGCCCTCTTTCTATTTCTTCTTGTGTCCAACGACCGGCAAACTCGATATTATTATTTTTAATCCAGTAATGAGATTTGCACTTGAAACTCCAGTTTCCGATGGATGGGTAAAGCGTTATCGATTTTCCGTTGAAAGATAATTTCCAATCGGTAGGTGAGATGGGTGTTACAACCTCATTCCCACAGCCACACGCACATTTATGAATGGCAGTGCAATATTCTAAGGATATATATAAAACACCTTCTTCAATATGTTCTGGAATAAAATCCACAAATTTATGTCGTAGCATCTTCATTAAAAATTTTAGATACACCGATAGAATAGGAGCTGTGATGTTCATTCTCTAAATCAACATAGATCCCGCTATACTTCTTCCATTTTAAAATGGCTAAAATACCGTTCATTGCGTTTAGTTCTGCAATTTGAATATTAGAACCATATTCGTTATTATCAGAATCGTCTGAAAAAATACGTAGAGGTAAGTGGTCGTTTTTCGTTGGGTTAGCGGAGGTTACTCTTAGTGCGCCAGTGAGCTTATCGTCAACAATGTTTACTCCAAGACCAACATCACTAAATGCTACACCTTTATCCACCAAATAATCTGTTATCAATTTTCGTAAAGTATTTTTATCTATGCAAATAAATACATAGTCTAGATGAGATAATTCACTCAAATTTTGTTTTGTGATAAAATAATCGTGAACGAAAATGTTTTTGTGCATACGTGAATAAATTTCATAAAAATACTCAGTTTTTTTCTTGTTCATCTTCAAGTCCTCGATCGATGCTGCTCCTGGCGATCGAAAAGCATTGTGCTGATCAAAGTAATCCGCATCATAAATATGAATTTCTTTTACTGGAGTTTTGGTTACCATATCCAGGATATAGGATCCGGTTCCACCAAGACCAACAATGCCTATCTTCTGGTTGCTAATTTTACTATTTATCAATTCGATATTTGCCCGACTGGAATTTGTATCAATATATTGAAATACGGTTTCGTTACTGTTATCTTCAATTACTTTAAACGTTTGTGCAGTGACCGTGGAATCGGTATATTTAGCCGGACCAGAAATTAAATCCACATATCGCGTAACCTTTTGGTAATAATCGGGATAGCCATTGGGTGGCTTATTTGAAAAAGTTTTACTTACCGTGATTTCATGATTCAGCGCTGTTGGCAAAGGATTGTTTTGAATTGAAGTAATGTACGATCCATCTACTTCGCAGGGATCATC
Organism: Chryseobacterium sp. KMC2; assembly: GCF_016756935.1. Lineage (NCBI taxonomy): Bacteria > Pseudomonadati > Bacteroidota > Flavobacteriia > Flavobacteriales > Weeksellaceae > Chryseobacterium > Chryseobacterium sp. KMC2. The sequence goes on along the minus strand of NZ_JAESIT010000004.1, from coordinate 226,809 downwards.
TCCAATAAAATATATTACGTGGTTGTCGGGTGTAGTTGTTCGTTCACTACTACTTAAAGTAAGTGTAGATACTAAAATGCCATACTGTATTTCTTTAGCAGTATTCATGTAGGGAATGTGATGGATAAGTAAATATCCACCACGTACCTCAATTTCATAACCATCGTCTCTCAGACGTTTAAGGTCGGGACTATGATTTATCAGTTGCTGTGACATCGAAAATCATTTTATTTTTAACACGAACCTCAGAACCCTTAACCATTGTGCCTTCAGGCTTAGGAGACCAGCCTCTACTATATGTAACTGTGTAGCCTTTGCCTGGGCTAGGGTCATATATACCAAAAGCTAACACCACAAGCTGCTCAAAAGAAATGTTTTCCTCAGTCCAATTATGCTGACGGGCATTCACTATTATCGTAAATTGCTTCGACTTTGGTTTTGAAAAAAAACGCTCTTTACCTGGCCGTGCTAAATCAACCTCTTCATCGTCGAATATCAGATCATCCTCCCAATCAGCATTAATATCCAGAAAAATATCATCCTGATCAGAAATATTTCCTAATTGCCTAATCTGAACCCCTCGAATATGCTGCTTGTACCAAATGAAAGAAACACCATTGATAAAGAATTCAAGCTTTTTCTTGGTGAAAAAGTACTCCATTTCAGGTCTTGCAAGGTTTACCCGTGTCTCATTATCTATCAGCTCATCTTGATAGGGTTTGGCTATTGATAGGTAAAGTTCTGTTTCCAGAGGAATGCCCGCAAGTTGCTTCAATTCAGCGCCTGTTATATATTGTTCGAATGTTTCGAAATTCTTTCCCTCGACCACAAACTTTAGTGGTGTTTTAGGGGTAGGGGTATTTGACCCCTCAGGTAGATTATTTAAATCCATCGTGATTAAATTAAATTTTAGTTACTAATAAATGATTATTACCTATCATTTCGGTAATAAAATGGGACTACACCCATAGTAATCAACAGTTAACTTGCAATAAGATATTTACTTAGTTATTGCCAGGCCCTACTAGCTGGATTATCCAGATTAGGTTTAAAATCACGAAAAGCTTGTTTTATTCAAATAAAGGAAGTAGTTTTGAAGTGCAAATAAAAAATCTACCGGTAGCCTTGCAAGGGCTGTCGTTCCTTTAAGGAATCAAGCCAGGTGGTTTTCGCCTGGTTTTTTTATTAATTTCTTTTTTATTTCATTATAATACTTATTCTGTTTTTAATCAAATTAAACACGTGGCACAACTCGAGCTGCTGTTTTTATATCAACTGCTCTCACACCCAACGATTGAAGCATCTGTCTCATGTCATTAAAAACGGGCTTCTGTTTTGTTGGGTCGGAAATAGTCAGTATTGCGGTGAATGGTACACCTTCCCGAGGAATGGTGACACCATCACGTGCTAAATATTCCACATCTAACTTCCATTCTGTTGTCGGTCCAACACCCCTTGGAAATGTCTTTTCGTATACCTTTACCGGACTCCATTTAAATGAATGCTCTATAAGATCCTTTTCATAAAGACTTCCTTCGCCTTCATCGGGGGTATAGATTGCATTTAGACGACCAAGATATCTGCCATCTTTTTGCATCTGCCGTAAGGCTGCATCTATATTAATACGAACAAACTCAGATCCGTAGTTGTAGTTCAGTCGTGGCGTGCTAACAATCGTCAGCTTGGCGTGTCCCATGCATTTTCCGTTCTGCACCAGGCTGGGTGGCCACGAAAACTTAAAGCTCATTTTATGCCCACTGATTGCTCTATTTGCGAAAACCAGTGTAATTGCTGATGGATCTCCATTTAATATCTCGTTCGAACCATTTGGGATTCCAAAGCCTACAAGATCTTTTGTAACGTTCCTTAAATTTTTGTCGTTCATAGATTCAGGTAGCATCGCATGATGGACACTGAGCGCTATAAGAGTTTCTCTAGAGACCATTCCCTCAATGTTGTGATCCAAACTTGCTAAGGTTTTTGCTACATTTGGGGCCGCATAACTAGTTCCGCAGCCATCTACGACCGAACCGCTTGGGTCTAACGATAGTAATCCGTGACCTAAGTTTGAATGCTTCGTGCCAGAACCTCCGACATGAGCCAAATCAGGTTTAAGTCCCGTTCTTAGACCTGGTCCCCTGCAGCTATAGTTGCTTAATGCGTAGGGTACCACGTTGTCCAGATGGGGCGGGTTCAAGGCTGCAACACTTAAATTTCGACAGCTTTCCGCTGGCTTTTTCATGGCGTCATTTCTGGAAGACGCCAATGTTTTTAATGCTTCAAAATGATCTTCTGGCCATTCCTTTCGCATATCTCGGGGGTGAGTATTTCCAGCAGAAATAACAAATATAATATCGTTTTCCTCTGCAATCCTGTCAAGTATTTGTGCAGGGAAACTGTAACCGGTTGTAGATACATGTTCTTCGATATTTAAGCTGAAATTAAATATTCTCACACCAGTTCTGGCTTTCAGATCCTGTACAGCACTTTCAAGTTCGTCAAAGAATTCCATAGCCCTCGAAAAATAGGTGTCATATCGATCTGGTTTTGGTAATATGTCAAGATCGATGATTTTGCATCCGTCAACTTCTCTACAAATAGCACTACCATTTAAGGTCTGACCAGCTATTGCAAGACCTGCAATAAAAGTTCCGTGGTTTTCGTCCTTATCAGTTGGACTTATTAAACCCCATCGTTCTTCAACCCAGTTGCCATATACATCCGATACACCCCCATCAACAATACAAATCTTTGGGTACGATTCATCTTCGTAGAATTCTGGAACAGGAAAATAATCACCTTTTTCCCAAGAGTCTATTGAATCACTCTGTTTTACAATCGGGGGTAAACTAATCTTTTTAACCAGTGGATGATTTCCAAGGAAGGTTAAGAGAATATTGTGCCTTTCCACATTCAGATCGATTTCTTTTTTGTCTTCATTTTTATTGCTTGAAGAACTTTGAAAAACAAGCTGGATTACAGCAGGTAGATCACTTTGTTCTAGTTTTACTCCATAAACGGCAGAACTGTCACCTGTAGCAATTCTTGAAACCACTAAACCTTTTAAGATATCTCTAAGTCCAAGTACAAAAGATTGAAATAGATCAAACTTGTAAGATGGTAATATGTCCCAGTCCTTCCTTAATGGAATGAACTCAAACAGTTCTATTATATATGAACCGCCCGTCTGCGGATTAGACAACCATTCCACTGCATCTTTTGTGGAAAAAGTTCTCTTATCACTTGCAGTATAAGGTAGAATTTCTTGGATAGCACCAACTTCACTTTTTAGTCTGGAAGGACTTGGTTCAAGCTTACCGGTAGTTTTGTTTTCTTTGTACCTTGTTTCTGTTTCGGCCTGGCCTACACTATTACTTATAGTATCGATCGCGTCTGGATTCAATTCTACAAATAGTTCTCCTAACTCACCAGCTCCAATAACCGGCGCAATGTCTTTTTTAAATAATTTAGTTGTAGGGCGATGGCTTTTTGCTAGGGCAGCCTGTTTCAAATTCACTTTTGCGTATGAAACCTTTGCAAAACTACTGACCATTTGCATGTTTTTGATTTCATTAAGCTGATGTTTAAGGTTTTCTCGATGTTCTCTAAATTCTGCATCGCTTCCCGCGAAAAAGTCTTTTGCGGGACCACCTCCATTATTTTCCAACGCTTCTATGAAGTCGCTGGAATTTAAAACGATTTGAACAGGACTATTTGCCATAACTTAAATTTTTTCAGGGTCTTTATGCTTAGATAATTGCTTGCTTAAAGTAGACGCTGTCATACCGAATAATGGTGCAATATCTTTTTGTTTAAATGAATACACTTTATCATTTAGTAGCATAGCTATAAATTGATCATCACTATGTAACATGACATTTCTTTTCTTAGTTTCCACTCTGCCGGAATTTAATAAAGTAAACTGCTTGATTATGTCTACGAAACTAATTTCCTTATTAAGAACAGAAGATCTTTTTAGCCATTTCGCGAGCATTTGCGCGTCTGCACCCGAAGATCCTTCCAAAGACCAAGCTAAAAACTTTATTTCATTGTCATCAAAATCTAAAGGTGCTACGAATTTTTCTAATAAGTGTATCATTACCTCAGGATTTGGCTTAGGTATTTCTACTTGAATATCAAACCTTCTCCAAATGGCCGGATCTAATAAGCTTTCATGATTTGTGACACCTATCGTAAATCCCTTTTCTCTTCTCGTATCCAGACTTTGCAGTAGAGTATTAACTACTCTTTTTACCTCACCAACTTCCTGTGGATCATTCCGGAGTTTCGCGATTGCATCAAACTCATCAAGTAGCAATACGCAATTATAACGATTTGCAAATGCGAATAAATTCCCAATATTTCGGGATGTAGTTCCTAAATAAGAAGACATTAAGCCTTCTAATCTTGCTAAAACTACCGGTAAGCCAATTTGTTTAGCAATCCACATTGCTAGATGAGTTTTACCTGTTCCTGGTGCACCATAAATTAAGCATGAACTCGCAGGATTGGCATCTACCTCCTTTAATTGATCGAATTTATTCCATTCGTCAACTACAGATTGTATAGCTATTTGTATGTTTTTATCAAATAAAGGTTCCTCTGATGGAAGATTATCTGGAAAAAAAATCTCAGCTAAAGGGGTGGACGTTTCTTTATCAACTGGAATTGCAGTTTTGTGTGTTATTTCTTCTCGTGTGGTAACAATGAACGATTTTTGCATTTTACTTGGTGACATTTCAGCGCTCGCCTGTGAAGACGATAGGATTCCTTCTAGTGATTTTGCTTCCTTACTGTATCCATCCTTTTCGAAACTTTCCTGCAATCTTTTAATTTGATGTAGGACTGCATCGTTAGGTGTGGCTAGCGCAGATCGGCAAAGAGCCTGAACTATACTAAAGTATTTGATCATCGTGATATCTTTCATAATATTTTACATAGCAAATATAAAGATATAATTTCCATAAATACAAATTAAATTTCCTGTTTTTGATATTTATTTCCAAAATAACATAATAATTTCCATATTTAAATTTTTATTGCATATTGTAATATGCTTATAAACATCATTTTATAAATAATGGATCACTTAAAAGCCATAAAAAAAACTTCAAAATTTCTATTCAAAATATTGAAGTTTTATGGATGGCTGCTATGAAACATGGAGAGAAGTTTAGCTTTGTTAACCAATAAGAGATGGATTGACAAAGGAGGATATATCGGGTTGCCTCAAAAGACTTTAAATCTTCTTGAATGTCTAGGTGTTGATCTCTACTGCGATCGGAACCATCCTTTTCAAATAGTATAAGACCTCTATTTTAATCCTTTTTGAATTACTGCCACGATTTTGTCAACTGAATATAAGTTTACCGATTACCAATAAAGTAAACTTCAAAATTCTATGTCGAACATGAAGTTTATTCTGCTGGTAGCCATTTAGCTTGACTCTGTTAATTCAACTGCACTACGATAGTCGGGGTGATAGGATGGCTTAAACTTAATGTAGCCGTAATTATGTAGTTCCTTAAAATATTTATGATATGTGGGCGTTGTATAGATATGGGACATGACCATGAGTTTACTTCTGCCAACCCGTATTATTTTGCTCAATAGGCTAATCTTGTTATGGCAAGGAGAAGTTAAAAGGCATTCAAATCTTACAGTACACAACAAAATTAAATAATCTGCTGTGTACTCATGTTACATTTATTACAATTAAAATGTCAGTTATCGAACCTTTATGTCTTAAAGCTGTTACTTACTATCGGTATATGAACTAAGCGTTCCCTGAAGTTTTTCTGATGACTTGATTATAATCGTCCTTTTGCGGAATGCAATCATTGCTGCTAATGTGCCAACAACAGCACAGCAGATGCTGAAAGTAAATACACCATTTGTACCTGCTAAATCAAAAGTAAATCCACCGACTGAAGCCCCGATTGTAATGGATAGCTGTATGACCGCAATCTGTATACCTCCTGCGCTTTCGGCCTCATCAGGTACGGTGCGTGTCAGCCAGTCTACCCAACCCACCTGTATCACTCCAAAGAACATTCCCCATAATGCTACCAATATTGTTGCAACGATTACCAGGTTACCAAAAGCCATAAGCCCCAATACGGAAACACTCATTAATAAAGCCGCAAGAATTAACGAACGGTTCATATCCCATTGCAAAGGGTAACGTGAAAAGGTAGCACCTAAAAAGTTAGCTATTCCGAATACCAGTAACACCAAAGTCAGTGAATTGCCGTGAACATCTGTTATGGTTTCGAGGAATGGTCTTAAATAAGAAAAGAAAATAGCGTAGCTCATAAAAACAAAAAATGTGGCTGCCATTCCCGTTTTAATTTTGGGACGGGTAAATATCCTGAACAGAGACCTCAATTTTGTCGGACTTCCATTTGGCATGGATGGTAATGAACTTAGCTGCCATATAAAAGATATTACACCAATTATCGCTGTAATAAGAAATACGTTTCTCCAGCCAATGTGCATTCCGAGGAAGCTGCCAAGCGGTGCGGCGAGGACTGTTGCAACAGATACAGCTCCAAAGATGATAGATAAGGCTTTGGGAACAAGGTTTTTGGGAACTAACCTCATTGCAGTAGCCGCAAGCATTCCCCAGCAGCCCCCAATGCCGATACCCAATAGCACCCGCCCAATCAAAAGCACAGTGAAATTTGGAGAATAGGCAACCAGCAAATTTGAAACAGTAAGCAATACACTGAACGACATGAGTACCCATCTCCGGTCTATGCGTTGTGTCAGCAATGCCGTGAACAAGCTGGCCACCATCGCAACAGCGGCTGTCACGGATATTGCCTGACCTACTACACCCTCGCTCACGCCCAAATCAGATGCCATAGGAGTTAGCAAACTTGCGGGCAGAAACTCCGCTATTATAAGCCCTGCTACTGCAAGAGCGATTGAATTTACCGCATTCCATTGCGGCTGTACATTTATTTCTGTAGTCTTATCTTCCATTTATTTTCCTGTTAATAATAACTGGAGCAAAATTACCAAGACGATTGTTCCGTTATGTTATAAATTATACAGGTATAATGTCAAATATTACCTATTTTTGTAAGCAACTTATATTACTGTTATGATGCAGCCCGAAGAAACGCAAAAAATAATACTATTGAAAGCCCCTTCCGTGGAGCAATTTCCGGAAGATTTTCAGTCACGTTATCACACCCATGTCTATTGCCAGCGGGGCAACATCAAATTCAGGTTCAATAACCAGGTCTTTGGATGTAAAGCAGGGGAGTTTATTTTTTGGCTTGCAGGTAGTGAAGTTTCAGAAATATCACTATCCAAAAACTTCATGGCAACAATACTGTTTGTGGAAAAGGATTTTCTCATGGACAATCTTCCTAACCTTACTTTAGGCATAGATTCGATTGTTCACCATCGGATAAACCCGCTATTGCACCCGGATAAAGAAGACAGGGAAAAAATCTTAAAAAATTTTCAATTAATCTATGAAAGGTTTGAAGATACCGACCATCGTTTTTATGTTGAAGCCCTGAAGTTACAAATGCAACTGTTTGTACTGGAAATGTGGAGCATTTTTGCAGGGCAGCTTGATAGGCGTAGGCGTTCCATACAGTCGGGAACATTGTATGAAAGGTTTGTACAACTGGTGGAAGAACATTGTATGAAAGAACGAGAGGTACGGTATTACAGCAATGAATTAAATATCACGCCTAAATATCTGAACCAGATCTGCAAGGCGAATACAGGTGTTACTGCTTCCCAATGGATACAACGCTATACGAAAGAACGGATTATCGTTTTGCTGCGGGATAAAAACCTGATTATTTCCGAAATTGCAGATGAAATGGGGTTTTCGAGCTACTCATTTTTTACCCGATATGTAAAAAAGGTGCTGGGCATAAGTCCGAGCGAATACAGGCAGCGGTTACAAGAAGAGGCAGCTAACAAAAGGACAAAAAAATAAGACTGTCATTTTTTGTTTGACAGCCTTATAAAAAATTTATCGAAAGAGGATTAAATTTCTTTACTTCAAATTATCCGCAAAGAATTTTTCCAGTTTATCAAATGGAATAATATCAACCTTGTCATACAAATCCACGTGAACAGCATTAGGAATTATGATTAACTCTTTCGGTTGGGAAGCTGCTTTAAAAGCGTCTTCGCTGAAATAGCGTGAATGTGCTTTTTCTCCTGCAATCATCAAAATCGGTCTTGGGGAAATCTCTTTGATATAGGTTAAAATGGGCATATTCATAAAAGACAAGGCATTTGTCGCATTCCATGCACCTGTTGAGTTTAGAGAACGCTCGTGAAACCCTCTTGGTGTACGGTAGTAATCGTGATATTCCTTAACAAACTGCGGTTCATCGCCCTTTAGTTTTTCTGCGTTTAATATTGCTCCGGGCTGGAATATTCCTGCTTCTGCATCTTTCCACCTTTGTTCACCCAATTGCTCTAAAACTTTAGTACGTTGTTCCAATGTTACAGCATCATTATAGCCTTTTGACATTACTCTTGTCATATCATACATACTGGTTACTGCAACGGCTTTAACACGTTTGTCTACAGCAGTGGCATTTAAAGCGAAACCAGCCCAGCCACAAATTCCGATGATACCAACTTTGTTCCGGTCAATATTTTTCTGTATGCCCAGAAAATCTATTGCCGCACTAAAATCCTCTGTGTTGATGTCGGGCGAAGCAACGTTACGAACTTCGCCACCACTTTCTCCTGTGAATGAAGGGTCGAATGCAAGAGCCACAAAGCCACGTTCTGCCATCTGATTGGCATACAAACCCGAAGACTGCTCTTTCACCGCACCAAATGGCCCGCTAATCGCCAACGCAGGTAGCGGCTCATTGCCGGGATTTTTCGGCGTATACAAATCGCCTGTCAGTGTAATGCCGTAACGATTTTTGAATGTTACTTTTTGACGTGTTACTTTATCGCTCAACTTAAATGTATAATGTTCTTCTGTTTTACTCATTGGTTCTGATTTTTTTGTTTCCTCATCCGTTTTTTGCGCTTGCTGACAAGAGCCTAAAATCATTAAGACTGCTGCCATTACTATTGTTAATTTCTTCATCTTATTTCTTTTTTTAAATTACTAGAATGTAGTAGTTTATATTTTTTAAACAATACAAAGTTAAATACCAAAGGTTGTATCTATGCTACATATTTTACCGTAATAATGTCAGATATAGAACCTTATTCTTTACAACTCTTTCTTCTGTTTTTTTAATCCTATGATGCTTACGCTTGATAGAATGATGATAAGCCCGATTATTTGAAATGCCGATACCTGTTCGTTTCCAATTCCAACGCCAATCAGAATAGCTATTACAGGATTGACGTATGCGTGTGTGGCTATTTCGGTTGCGGGGCGAATCTTTAAAAGCCATATATAGGCTGAATAAGCTAATATTGAACCTAATAAAATCAGATAGAGTAATGAGAGCCAAGAGGAACTTGAAACCTGCACCCATTGGATTGTGGTTGTTTCGCCTGTAGAAAAGGCGAAAATCCAAAACATAACACTTGCAAAAAGCATCTGCCATGCCGAACCTGCAAAGGCGTTTACTTCTTCGCTTTTTGATGAACGGTATTTGGTATAAAGCGTTCCAATCGCCCACGAAATACAACCGATAACCAATAAAAGAATACCGTAGTGCCGATGTTCGTGTGTTACTGTATCATAACGAAACTGCTCTATATAAAGCATTAAAACACCGAGAAAGCCGATAATAATTCCCGAAATTGTCCGTAAACTGCTGAAATTGGCTTTCCACATTCTTACATCAAGTGCCATTATCCAAATGGCTGTAGAGCTTGCCACAATAGCAACCAGGCTACTGCTGACGTACTTTTGTGCGAGCATGACGACTGCCATATCAATAAAGAGCAATACAATACCGCTAACCGCAGATTTTTGTATCAGCGTTTTGCTGAATACAGGCTCACCCTTAAACCAGCACCAAAGCAATAAAAGCAATCCGGCAGAAGTGAAACGCAATGCTCCGAGTAAAAACGGCGGCAGCCCTTTGAGGGCAACACCAATGAAATAGTAGGTTGAACCCCAAACAACAAAAATCAGGAAGTAAGCAATGATAATACCCAATGCTGATACACCTTTTGTGTTCAGTTCCTCCTTCATTAGCTACTGCTGTTTTAGTAAATCGTACATTTTTTCTAATCCCTCTATAAGTAGCTGACGTGGGCAGGCGATATTAATGCGGATGAACCGTCCTTCCTTATCGCCATACATCGAACTGTCATTGAGCCACAGCTTTTGTTCCTGCAATAGTTTTTCAATAATTTCCGTACTCGGCATTCCCACCGCTCTGCAATCCACCCAAACCAAATAGGTTGCCTCTAATGGCAGTACGCATAAATGGGGCAATTGCTCCTTAAAGAATTGTAAAAGCATCTTATAATTCTCCCGCAGGTATAGTTTTAATTCCTCCAGCCATTGCTCCCCTTCATTATAGGCCGCTATAAGGGCTTCGACGGCAAAAACATTGATTTCGCACACTTCGTTTATGTTGAGTGCCTTGTCGATTTTCTTTCTGAAAGTTTCGTTTTCGGCAACGATATTGGCGACCTGGATACCTGCCATATTAAAGGCTTTGGTCGGTGCAATGCAGGTAACGGAGTTTTTCAAAAATGTTTCGCTGATTGATGCAAACGGCGTGTATTTGTAGCCCTCGTAGGTCAAATCACAATGAATTTCGTCTGATACTACGATAACATTATTGCTGAGACAGATTTCCCCGATGCGTGTCAGTTCTTCCCGTGTCCATACCCGGCCAGCTGGATTGTGCGGATTACAGAGCAGCATCAGTTTTACGTCAAAGTTTGCCGTTTTCCTGTCGAGGTCTTCAAAATCTATGCGGTATGTTCCGTTATCCAACACAAGTTCATTTGTTACCAATCTGCAATCGTTGTTTCGGATGCTCGAGAAGAAGCAGTTGTAAACTGGCGATTGTACCAGCACTTTATCGCCTGCTTTTGTCAAGGCTTTGATAATGGCAGACAAGGCAGGAACTACACCCGAAGTAAAAAGAAGCCAATCTCTGTTTAGGCTAAAACCGTGTCTTCTGTCAAACCACGAAATGGTCGCCTCGAAGTATGCCTGTGGAACTTTGGTATAACCGAAAATTCCGTGTGCTGCTCTTTTTATCAAAGCATCTATAACAGGCGGTGCGGTGCGAAAATCCATATCGGCAACCCACATTGGCAAAACGTCCTCGTCTTTTGCCGTGTCCCATTTGTAAGAGTTGGTGTTCCTGCGGGGTATTATCTCATCAAAATTATATGGCATCGCATTCCTCTGTTACACATTCTCCGGTTTCGATGATTTCACAAGCTCCGGGATTTCTGTAGTTCTCGTCCAAAATAATTTCGCCAATGCTTTTGGCTTTGATAACTCCGCTCAAAGGATTTTTAACACTTATGATATGGTTGGTAATTTCGGCGTTTACGCTGCTGTACTCAAATGAAAGATTACAGTCGTCCATAAACTCGCAGTTTTCCAAAACAAGGTCGGTGCAATAGCAAAATGGCTGCTCGCCTCCGATTTTGCAATTTACCAATCGCAGGTTTTTGGAATGCCAGCCTAAATACTCACCAATGATTACCGAATTATAAACCGTTACATTTTCGGTTTTCCAAAAAGCATCTTTACTGTCAAGATAGGCGTTTTTAATCACGATATTTTTAGCACCATCGAAAGAATAATCGCCCTGAAGTTTAAAACCTTCAATCTCGATATTTACACAGTTCATAAAAATATAGGGCGCTTCTTTGGCTTCAACATTTTTGATTTTGATGTTACGGCAGCTCCAAAGGGTTTCGCCTGCGTTAGGGAATTTTACGTTTTCAAGCTCGATACCATCTACTTCACGGAACATTTTAGGAGCTTCGACAACGCTGTCAATCATTCGGATATTTTTTGAATGCCAAATGGCAGCACGGCTGTAAACGGTAAACAAACTATTTTTGATAATTGAATTGTCGTTATGCCAAAACGGGTATTTGCACATGAAAGTGCAGTTGTCTGCTTCAATATTGGCGGCTTCTTTCAAAGCCGATTCGCCGGGATAAAACTTTACATTATCCAGTTTAAGGTTTTTTGAACCGTATAGAGGGCGCTCTCCCTCATAAAATCTATTGCTGATTGTATCCATATCTCTTTTTACTTATAAATGACCAGTATACAAAGCTATTGGCTCTATTGTATATGTATGTTACAGATTGTACCGTTAAAATGTCACATATAAAACCTATTGCGTTAAAGAATGTTAAATTAAGTATCTGCTTATTTTAGAAAGGGTTTGAAGTCCGTATCGGGTGGGTCTTCTTCCATCATTTGTTATTGGCGAGTTCTGTTATTATTCCAACTGTTAATGTTCTTTATGTTATTACAAGCGGAGGCGAAAAAGTTTCTAAATAAAAAAATGGCGATGGTATTTGAACCATTGCCATTTTTTATTTTAATCTGTTTAGTGTTATTTTTCTGTTTCGCCTGTTCTAAATGAGTTTCTTAAACAATGCTCAAACCTCCATCCACTGAAATAGGCTGACCTGTAATATAGCTTGCTGCCGGACTAAAGAGCCACAATACGACTTCTGCGATTTCTTCAACCTTACCCAATCTTTTAATGGGTGTACCGTTCTTAAATGTCTCTTCCGAAAACTTGCCGCTTTTTATCATATTGTCCACCATTGGGGTTTCAATAGTACCGGGGCAGATTGCGTTAATCTGAATACCATGTGATGAGTATTCTACTGCCGCACCTTTGGTCAAACCCAAAACGCCGTGTTTTGCAGCGTGATAGGTAGAAAGACCCAATCCACCTACTAATCCTCCAATGGAAGAGTTGTTGACAATAGCACCGCTGTCCTGCTTTTTCATTTGCTGTATCTCGTATTTCATACATAGCCAAACACCTTTTAGGTTGATGTTCATCACCCGGTCGTATAATTCTTCGGACACTTCGTCAATAGGTGTAACGGGCATCATAATCCCTGCATTATTGAAAGCTGCATCCAATCTTCCGTACACCTCAACGGTTTGTTCAATCATTGCTTTTACTTCTACATCTTTACTTACGTCACATTTAATGGTAATGGCCTGTCCGCCTTTGGTTGTAATCTCATCCACTACCGATTGTGCAGCTTCTTCAGAAATATCCGACACAGCCACTTTCGCACCTCTGCTGCCAGCCATAAGGGCTACAGCCTTTCCCATACCACTTCCGGCTCCGGTTACTAATACTACTTGTTCTTTCATGATATTTACTTATTCTTTATTACTGAATTAATCAAACTTACGTTAGAAAGTTGTCGCATCTATGACGTAACGGTAACGAGCCTGATTATTGACTACTTTATCCCAGGCATCATTGATTTCTTCTGCCTTAATTACTTCGATTTGCGGGTATATTTTATTTTCGGCACAATAATCCATCACTTCCTGTGTTTCAGGAATGCCACCGATGAGCGAACCGTTAAAGTTTACCCTGTTGAAAATCATATTGAAATTATTGATGGTGAGTTCGCCATTAATAGGTTGCCCCACTTGCGTGAAAAATCCGTATTTCTTTACACAATCAATGTAAGGGGACATTTCGTAGGCATAGGGAACCGTTGAAATCATAAAGTCGAGTTTGCCTTTGTACGGTTTTAAATCTTCCGCCGATTTTACCACAATTACTTCCTTCGCACCAAAGCTTTTGATGTCTGCAATTTTGGACGGTGAAGTGGTAAATGCATAAACATCCGCACCTTTGGATACCGCTAATTTTACAGCCAAATGCCCCAATCCTCCAATGCCAATCACACCAATTTTGTCGCCTTTTTTAAATTTCACTTTCATCATTGGAGAGTAGGTGGTAATTCCGGCACAAAGTAATGGTGCAGCATATTTCAAGTCGATACTTGTTGGAATTTTAATTGCAAAATGTTCCGTAACCACGATGTTGTTAGCATAACCACCCTGCGTAATTCCAGATGGTGATGACCCTTCGGGAGAGCCATAAGTCCCTGTCATTCCTACTTCGCAATGATGTTCTTCTCCATGTTTGCAACTTTCACATTCCATACAGCTATTTACCATACAGCCCACACCAGCTTTCTCGCCCACCTTGAATTTGGTCACATTTTTGCCAACGGCGGTAACGATGCCTGCAATTTCGTGTCCCGGAACCTGTGGATATTGCTGCTTGCCCCAATGCCCTTTAATGGTATGGATATCCGAATGGCAGATACCCGAATATTTTATTTCAATTAAAATATCGTTTTCGCCAACAGGTCTGCGTTCAAATGTCCACGGAGCCATTTTACCCGTTGTGTTTCTTCCTGCGTAACCTTTTGATTTTATATTATTGCTCATATTATTGTTGCTATTGGTTTGAGAAAAAAGGTTTAGAGGGCTTACAAGCATCAACCCTGCACCTGCGAGACTTGTTTGCTGAATAAATTTCCTCCTGTTGAGATTGTTTTCCTTTTCCATAATTCAAATATTATTAACTGCGTTTGTGATTGACTTTCTTATTCTAATTCAAACTTAACATTTACTGTCCCGGAGCCTAATGCGGCTGCGTAACCTGATGTATTATCTACCTTTCCAATTCTCGTATAGTTATAAGACGTTGAGAATGATTTGTAGAATAAAACCAATGTACGGCTGCCGTAAAGCATAATATCTCCGTTCTGTATAGAGCCGGGATTTCCAGCGTTGGATGGAAGATTATTAGGGAAGTCGTAAAATTTTTCATTATTGTTCAGTTCGCCCATATTCATAGTAAGCGGCAGCATTGCTTTGAATGCGCTTGCAGTGGCGTTATCATAAAGCGAAGCGCTAAAGACGGAAGAACCAACTGTTATTTTCAGCCTATCACCGGAAACAGGGTCGTTTATAATCGGGTCATCATCTTTACTGCAACCTACAAAGGATAATGTAAATGTTAGAGCAACTATCGCTACAAATAATCTTTTAATATTTTTCATACTCTTTATAATTTTTCCAGTTCAAACGTAACCGTTACATCTCCCGAACCCAATGCAGATGCCAACCCTGTTGCATCGTTTACTTTTCCCAATCTCGTGTAACTATAAGAGGTTGTAAACGTTTTGTAAAATAACACCAATGTGCGTGAACCAAACAGCATCAAATCGCCGTTTTCGATAGTACGGGGATTTGATGAATTTGTTGGAAGACTTTTCGACAGGTCTGTATGTTTTTCGTTGCGAAGATGGTCTGCCATTTCTAAAGTCAAAGGCAGCATTTTCTTAAATTCTTGTGCCGATTTATTGTCTGCAAGTGTGGCTGTAAAGGTTTTTGAGCCAACCTTTATTCTGATTTTCATCGTTTCCATTTTGTCTCCTGTTTTTTGCTCTGTTCCTGAACTTTGATTATTGTTTCCACAGGCTGACGCACTGCTGCCTAGTACAGTAATTAAGAGTGCTGTTAAAAAAAATAGATTTTTCATATTTTCTGTATTTTTTAATCCAATTCATATTTTACGGTTACGCTTCCCGAACCTAAAGCGGCAGTCAGACCCGTAGGGTTATTAACCGTCCCAATCCTTGTGTAGCTGTATGAAGTGTTGAATGTGGCATAAAACAGTACCAGTGTGTTTGAACTGTATAGCATCAAATCGCCGTTTTGTATCGTACCGGGGTAGGTGTGGTTTGAAGGAGGATTACTTGGCAAACTGGCAAATTTTTCCACTCCACCCAATTCACTCATATTAAGCGTAAGTGGCAGCATTGCTTTAAAGGCGGTTGCCGTTGCATTATTGGCCAAAGTTGCATTAAACACGGTTGTACCTACGGTTATTTTAAGTTGATTGGAACTTGATGTAGCATTCCATTTGGCATAGAGGGTAACATTACTATTCAGCGTGTAGCTGCTTCCTCCGGCGTAATCTGTCCCTGTACCATCAGCACTTGTGTTCCAGCCAGCGAAGGTATGACCGCTGCGACTGAACCCTGTTCCGCTGTTCAGTGTAACGGTCGTTCCTCCGTTTTGGGTAACAGCTGAGGGGGCTGTACCACTTGTTGCTCCATTGGTGATGTAGGTAAGTGTATATTGTGTAGTGCTTACTGCTGTCCAGTTTGCATAAAGGATAACATCGTTCGCCAACGTATAGCTGCTGCCTCCTGCATAATTAGTTCCTGTACCGCTGGCATTGGTATTCCAGCCTGCAAAGGTGAAACCGTTTCTGCTTAACCCTGTTCCGTCATGCAATGAAATATTGGTTCCACTTACCTGTGTAATGGCAGTGGGCGTAGTTCCGCTTGCTCCATTGGTATTATAGGTCAGGGTTGAGCGGGTGATAGCAGGGTCATCATCTTTGCTACAACTTGTAAAACAGATGAAAATTGTCAGTAATGCTATAAGAGATATAGCCAGATTTTTAATATTTTTCATTCTTTACCGTATTAAATTAGTCACCATGTTGCTTAAACTATTCTTACGCCATTGGAAGAACGTTCAAAACACCGCTAACGGCAACAATACAAAGGTAAAGTTTGAAGGCTGTTTGTATGTTACAGATTTTACAGTGATAATGTCACATATAATACCTGTAACATACTTTTGTTTAATTCATTCAATTAAATCTCCTTAATGATTTTTGCAGGAATACCACCTACAATTGTATTATCAGGAACATCTTTGGAAACAACGGCTCCTGCGGCTACCACAGCATTTTCACCAATTGTCACTCCCTGTAGAACGGTTGCACCAGCGCCAATCCAGGCATTCTTCTTAATATGAATAGGTTTGGGGATTAATGAGTGTCGTTGTTCGGGCGATAGACCATGCCCCTCTGATAATAGACTTACTTTTGGCGCTATTAGCACGCCGTCTTCAATGGTAATTCCTCCCAAATCAAGGAATACACAATCAAAGTTGATAAATACGTTTTTCCCGATTTTTGTATGCTTTCCATAGTTGATGTACAGGGGAGTGAAAACGGCAACGCTTTCATCAATTTGCGAACCTGTAATTTCGCTCAATAAACGCCTTACTTCGTTCGGGTCGGCTGTGCTGTTCATCTGAAGCAGCAACTTTTTTGTTGCAAAAGATGCCTCCCGCATTTTATAGGCTTGTGGGTCGCCCGGTAAAATAACCTCACCGTTTTTTAACCTTTCAAATATGTCTGTTGTTTCCATAGAATTAGATTTTTGTTATACAAATTTAAAATAAAAGTCTTGCAGTCGTGTTACTGTAAGGCTCAATTACCATTTCTGACGGACTTGTTATTTTAATTTACTAATGAGAGTTTACTCTTATTGCATTAAGTGCTGTGAATTGGGGTCGTTTTTAATGCGCTCAATTTCAATCGATACAATATTCAGAATGTCCAGCTTTAGCTGTTTGTAACTGTTCTCGATTACCAGCTTATAAAAGGAATGTAAAGTAGGATATTTCTTTTTATTTTCTTTCTTTTCCGAATTGAGTTTGTAACTGGTTAAAGAAAAACAGAGATTCTGTTACAACTTCCCTTAATCTAGGTACTCAAATTGTGTTCATAGTTCTGGACTTTGTCATAGAAAATAAAAGTAAGAACATTTTTAAAATTGAAAGCAGCGGGACTTGTAGGTATTTATTCATAAGCGTTAGCAGGTAGTTTTGATAATGGTGCTACATATCAAAAATTTGATTCAAATGCTATAATTGCTACCAAAAAAATGAAATTACTATGGACACTATCAAACTCGAACAGGCAATTATTGATCTTACAGGACATAAAGTACCAGTTTTAAAAAATGGACTTTATGATCGGTTCCGCTCAAATCAGCCTGTATCTGTTATTGGAAAAGAAAGAAGGATATTGATCTTAGCTGGTTCAAGACCATCCAGATACAGAAAAAGGACGTTGGATGGGTGGCGATATCTACAAAGATCCGAACCATACTTTTTTAAATAGTATAAAACCTCTATAGTAATCATTTACAATTTACTGCCATGATTCTGACAAATGAATATAAATAGTTGGTTAAAGCAATGAAAAAACTTCAACATTAGGTTCTATGGAATATTGAAGTTAAGTTGGTGTCATTAATTATTGCTGCAACAATTCAACAGTACTTCGATACCCAGAGTGGTAGGAAGGAATATATTTAATATACCTGTAATTCTGAATTTCCTTAAAGTATTTATGATACGTTAAACTAGGTAAATAAAAATATAAATAATCTGAAATATTTCTTGATACTGTAAAATGAACTGTATCAGAATGATAAATTAAAGATTTATTTTAGATATTCATTATGAGTATCAACAAGAAATAATTTGATTTTTTAGCGAATTGATAAGCAATAAATTATAATTCTTTATTGTTATTAATCTATCTAAACAATAAAATTTATGCTTATGGAAATAGATCTTATGGAAATACTTTTAGAAGGAAAACACAGCTTTGAATTTCAGGACTACTGTGAAAGATATTTTGATGCTGTTTATGGAACAGACTTTCAGCGGGTAGCTTCCTATGGAAATAATGGAGATGGGGGTAAAGATGGATACATTTCAGAAACCAAAGAATATTTTGCTATATCTTCTAGAAGCGATGTCAAAACAAAGATCAGGCAGGACTTTGTCAGCTGTGTCACTAAAAATTACAATATTGAAATTTTCAATTTTGTTACTAATCGAATTTCTACTTCTGATGAATTGGCTGTGGTTGATAAATTAAGAATGGATAATCCAGGCATCAAAATTAATGTGATCACCCATAAACATATGGCGGCTAAAATAATGAAGATGCCTAGCCAGCAAATTAGGGCAATACTTTGTAGATCTGTGGATTTTCAGGATGATCATACAGTCTTTTTCACAGCAGATGAAAACAAGAAGATATCATTTCCTTTCTTGCAGTCGGTCAAAGATTCTTATCCTTATTATCTAATGGTACTGGTACTATTTATTTTGGTGATAGGGATTGGAGTATATTATCTATTTTCGTCAAATGAGCGTGTCTGGAAAATTTCAATGATGAGTTTGCTTTGTACTCTTCCAGTATTCTTATATTTTTTTAAAGATAAACTGCAAAAAAACAAATTCCCACATAAAATTTTATACTTGGTTTTGGGTGAAAAATTGCCTGTAGAGAGAGAAGTTTTGTTTGATGAACAATCACATATTTCAATTCGCAGAAATGCACCTTGGCATTTTACTTTTAACATAAGATCTGCTAATTGTATCAAAAAGGGATGTAGTGGGAAGGTTTACTTATATCGGTCTGAGCAATATAACCTCATTGGACGATGTGAAAATGATAAGATCAACCATGTTTATAAAGTTGACAGTAATTTTTATGGTGATTTGCTTTTGTAATAACTGATTTGTTAGACCAAATAGAAAATTAAAATACATTTTGGAGACTCCTGATAAAGAGGATGAATAGAAACGCTTAGATTTTATCTAGGCGTTTAAGGGAATCACATTATTTGGATCAGACTTGTCACGGAACTCAAATCTGTTTAAATCAACAACAAATGTCGTTCCCTCGATCAATAGCTCCAATTGTCCCAGCTCATTCCTGTTAGCCGGTATAATCTGGCTAATTTCATCGAGACTGTACGCAAGATCGTATTCAAGCTTTAAGTCATGGTATATGAGACCGAATTTAAGTGGTAAATTTGTAGCATGGTTTTTCCCTATTGGGTCAATTGTTCGTACGTCTGGAATCTCTACAAGCCTTACCGTTTCAGTATTCATGACACTTTCCTTTTTGAGATCAATAACGCGTCCGCTTATGGGTTCATATAATATATTATATGTTCTATTTTTGTCACTGTAATAATCTCCCAACCCTTTGAGCTCAATATCAGGTTTTCCCTCAATGGACCAGAAAATATCATTTTCAGGATCAACAACATATTGATTTCCGCAGATGTTCACTTTGACAGGATGACCATCAATTCTCTTGTTGTAAACTTCTTGGTTGACCATTAATTCAAAGTCAGTTTTCTCCATCATATCTTTGGTAGTACACCCATACTTCTGACTGAAACCCAAAGGATCAATTTCAGTAATCCGTGGTATTTCAACAATAACGCTGGTCTCAAAATAAGGATCAAGGATTATTTTTCCAGTGTCATCAAAACTGGGATCGATCACGATAAAATCATGATTTTTAGACAATGGGCTATAATTAAAGGAATAGTGTGTCCCATGATCTTTCATATAAGCAAAGCTGATAGCATTGCTTGGATTCTCTTTTTCAATTAACGCAAGCCTGTCAATATCAAATTGAAAAATTGTTTTCTCAATTTCAACCTCCGGTAATTTTCTGTTTTCTTTATCCATAATAATTTGATTTATTTTATGGGTAAAAATGACCTGAAAATTAATGGCTTAATATAAACATGAATTCTATGGAAATATTTGGCGTTTACAGGCATTATTTTAGTTCAATACATTAAAATTGAACGGGTAGATGACACACTATATGCTGAATATTTTTTGTTGATAGTTTCTTTGGTGGTCTCAGGTAAGGGGCTTTAAATCTTAGGGCTATTTCGTTTTTTATGACTCATAATTTCGTTTGCTCTAGGTGAAATTCGCATCTTTTTAGTCTCTTTAGGTTTTCGGAAATGATACAGTTTCAAATATTCTCTTGTTGTCAAAAGCTTGCTGTTAAGCTGAGTTTTATTGATTATTGATGGTTCATCCATTACTAAATCAATATGTTTAATTGCTTCGCTTACACCAAATTGAGTTTTTTTACCAGACTTTTGATGTTCGGGGAACAATGGAGTAATTATCTTAAAACCATATGAAAATTTAAGCTTTTCATAAACAATGGTTAAATTTCCATTTTTATAATCTGCAATCAAATGATTTTTATACTCTTTCCAGGCAAATCTTTCATCATTATCATATATAGGAACTGATGTAGGTATATCTAACCTTGCAAGTTCAAATTCTTTATTAAGGAGAGTCTTGACATCTATCATCTGCTCGGTTGCTTCTGCAGTGTGTTCCATCTTTAAATCATGATAAAACAATTGGAGTTTCCCATTAGATTCACATCCGTTTATTATGGCTAAAGGATCTAAATTACTTATCATTGGAATCTTATAAACAATAAAATTTTTAACAGTTTGATCATATAAAACATCAACGATCTGATTATTTTCCATATTGAAATACAAGTAATAGGAATCATCATCATCAATAAAATAGTCATAATAGTAATATGCTAGGTGGATATCGTTCTCAGGATCGTCCAAAGAATGTAGAGAATTTTTGAATACATCAACTTCGAATATTTGACTGCCGAAAGGGCTGGGAGTATTTTATCTATGACAAGGCAGACCGTATGATTATGTCCCAGGACGCTGTAATGGGAGCAGCAAAACAATGGCTTTTCACTAAGTACGATGATTCTGGCAGGCCTGCATATACGGGTATCTACACATCCGATCAAGCGAACGGACCTGCGGGAAGAGAGATTGAGCAAAACCGTGCAGATGCACTCGCTAGAAATAACGTAAAGAGAACATCAGCGGTTGGTTTTACAGATGTAAGCGGAATGCAGGTTTATTATGATAATTCTGCTTCCAGTTATCCGAATTCCGGAATTAAGGTAATGAGCATTAATTATTATGATACTTATCCTGCCGGAATGCCAGCTTTTACCAATACCTTCTCTCAGGATGTATTATATGATAACTCTTCTGATGTCCGAACCACAAAGGGGCTTCATATGGCATCATTTGTGAAGAACATTGAAGATGATAAGTGGACAAAGAACTATACGTATTACGATACCAAAGCAAGGCAGATTGGGACATTAACTCAGAATCATCTTGGAGGGTATACAGATACACAGCTTGAACTTGATTTTTCAGGAGTAGTAAAAAGATCGATTACCCTGCATCAGAAAACTGCTGGAGAAACTAGTGTTATGGTGAAAGAACGTTTTGTGTATGATAGCCAAAACAGATTAAAGCAGAATTTTCATCAGGTGGACAATCTTAGTGAAGAACTTCTTGTAGAAAACACTTATAATGAGCTTTCCCAATTATCCAATAAAACTGTTGGTAACGGTATTCAGAGCATGGATTATACTTATAATATCCGTGGGTGGATGACTGATATCAATAAAAATCAGATGAGCGTTGCCAATATGGGCGGAAAGCTGTTTACCTACAAAATCAAGTACAATCAGAAGCAGGGAATCACCAATCCTGACACCGCTTTATTTGCCGGAAAAAATGTAGAAGCAAAATATAACGGGAATATTGCGGAAGTAGATTGGAGGATTGTTGAGTCGACAGGAAGTTTCCCCTCTCTAACGCCTAAACGCTATGGATATGTATATGATAAATTAAACAGACTTACCTCAGGATATTATCAGAACCCTAACAATCAGAACAGTAAGGAGCATACCGAATCCGTAGATTACGACATCAATGGAAATATTACCAGCCTTTATCGTACATCGGTACAGAAAAGTGGAGAGACAGTTCCTTCATTGATTGACAACCTGGTATATACATATACTGGAAACCAGGTGACCAAGATAGATGACATCTCTCAGAACCCTTCGGGATATGAGGGTGGAGGTCAAACAATAAACTATACCGCAAACGGAAGCATGAAGAATATTTTGGATAAGGGGATCAATACCATATTGTATAATTACTTGGAACTTCCAAATGCTGTAACCGTCAATATTCCATCGGGCAATGAAAAAGCTACAATCAATACCCTGTACGACGCAGATGGCACAAAACTCCGTAAGATTAATAATACGGTGATTGATGGAGTAGCTGGGCCAACCACTACAAAATATACAACGGACTATCTGGATGGATTTCAGTATACTAAAAAAGAGTTTATAACTCCAGGAGACGGAAGCTCAGCATCTTATTCAGCTACATCAGAAACGGCGAAGGCACTTGAAACAGAGGCTTATTCTTTCGATCAGGGGCTTTTACCTCCTGCAGAGCTTCCCAGGGAAAAGAATCCGGATCTTCAATTTTTTCCGACCTCAGAAGGATATTTTGATTATGCAAAAGATCAGTATATTTACCAGTATAAAGATCATTTGGGTAATATTCGGCTAAGTTTTGGGAAAAACAGCGCAGGAGTTCTTGAAATTACCGATGCTAATGACTATTATCCCTTTGGTATGAATCATCTGAAAACAGGAAACTCATTCTTTGCACCGGGCAGTTATAAAAACTACAAGTATAACGGAAAGGAGTTGCAGGAGACGGGTATGTACGACTATGGAGCAAGGATGTATATGGCTGATCTTGGAAGATGGGGTGTAATAGATCCATTGTCGGAGAAAATGAGAAGTTATAGTCCTTATAATTATGCGTTTAATAATCCAATAAGATTTATAGATCCAGATGGTAGAGCTCCTTTTACTGATTATAAGCTTTTACAAAATGGTGAAATTCAACGAATAAATTCTCTTGATGGAAGTGAAAAGAGAAAAGATGATAGACTTTTCACAACAGATGTATCTGGAAAAGTAACATCAAAAAGTAGTGTTTTTACAATCGATAAAAATAATGCTAGTGATATCTCTATAATAGGACAATTAAGTCAAACGAATGATGCTAAATTAAGTGATTATAAAGGAATGGCAATGAATCCTTTCTTTTCGGAAGGAATCACCAATAATTTAAATATAGCATTTAACTTATATAATTTTTTAGATAACAATACAAGCACTGGAATTGAATTTACTCTTAATAAATATAGTGATAAAGGGAATGATTTTTTTCAAATTGCTTCTATGCACGATTATGATACCTCTGTTATCCGTTCAGATATACAATCACAGGATAATTTAATTTGGTCAGTTCACAATCATGATGGACCTACTGGATTAAATTATAAAAATGTATCAAATCAATTTGACACTGATTTTAATTCAGCAAAGAGAATTATGTGGGCGAATTACAAGAAAAATTTAGGGTATCCTAGTTTTTTTATTGTAAATGATAATTTGAGGTTGATTCAAGTAACAAGGAATGGTCCAAATACAACTACAACGTATCAATTCAATACTCAGTTTTTAAAAACTATAAAAAGAAAATAATGAAAAATCTAAGTTTAACAGTAATATTATTATTGTCTTTATCATGTTCACAAAAAAAAAACTATAGAGAAAATAATTTTGAAAATAACTTATTTGCAAAAATTGACTCGTTCTATTGTGACTCAGGAATAAAAAGACTATTGATTGTAAGACATCAGAAACTTAACAAACAAGATTTTATACAGATTAAGGTTGGTTATGATTACGATCTAGATTCACTAACTTATTGCAGGGAAAAAAATCATGTATTTTCTGTCTTCTACAATGATAATTATTTTAAAAATAAACTTAAATATAATATCGTTAAAAAGGATTCTCTTTTAAAAAATTATGATTATTTAAACAATAAATATTCTGGAAATATATTATATCATAACCTTTGTGATGAAATATACGAAGTTAATGATGAGAGTTTAATTCTATTAAATAAAAACAACCCTATTATTAAACGATTGTTTAATTACACCTCTGCATTTGTACCAGAGCCACCACCAGCAAAATAGTGATAGTAATTTTCGCTGAATCCTGCTAAAATTATAATAATAACGGAAAGGAGTTGCAGGAAACAGGTATGTACGACTATGGAGCCAGGATGTACATGGCTGATTTAGGAAGATGGGGTGTTGTGGATCCTTTAGCTGAACAATATAGAAGATGGTCACCTTACAATTATGCAGTAGATAATCCAATAATGTTTATTGACCCTGATGGTCGTGGTACAGAAAGTACTCATACAGATAAATTTGGAAATGTAGTGAAGGTTGTAGAAGATGGAGATTTAGGGGTTTATCGTCATAATGGTAATACTAAAGAAACCCAACAAGAACTTAATCAAAAGTATTCTAAAGAAAATACTTCGGGAGGTGGAGAGAGAATGACAAGAACACTTGTTTGGAATTCCTTTACAGAATTTGATGGAAGTGGTTAGGAAGCAGGTAAAATAAATTTTGGATCTTATCAAGCAAGAGATTGGTTGGCAAATTTCAGCAAAGTAATGTCTAATGATAATAAATTCAAAGGAGGCTTTTTTGCAAGGATGAGTTATGCTTGGAATGGAGGTAATGGTAATAAGTATGATTATAAAACACAAAATGGAAACGGGTTATACGCCGGTTCACAAATAGCAGAAGGCGTATATGTTTCAGCCAGAGATGTTGGAAATTTTGCTGTAGGAAGGGCCTCTTCAATAACAGGACAGCCTAAGATGGATTTCATGCTCAACGCAGGAGGATTTAATTTAACTCATAGTAATGTGTATGTAAATCAGATGACAGATAGTTCTTTTTCTAAAACGTCTTATGATTTTCAAGTGGGAATGGTTGGTTCTTTAATTAATCACATATATTCAGCTAAATCTAATAAGGATGGTGAAATAGATGGTTTGATTAATAATTTTAATAAAAATAATAATGCTGGTTGGAATATAGCACCAAACATCACTCCAGGAATGGGCTGGAGGGTAGATTATAAAGATCAAACTGTATTTTTCCCTCCTAAAAAATTAAATGAACCTACAGACTAATATATTATGAAGAATATCTTATTTTTATCATTAATAACATTTACATTAATTTCTTGTAATAAGAAAAATGAAACTATTTTATTAAATAATATTACCAGTAAAAATACTTTTTGGAGTTTGAAAATAATTGATAAAGACAAAACGAATTATCTTGGTCAAAATTATGTTTTTCAAAATAATAAAACCTATTTATTGTACCAATCTTTTGCGGAAAATAGTTTAGGAGTTGAGTATCTGGATTTACATTCTAATGAAAAAAGAGAATGGGATTATAAAAATCAAAGATTTTATTTAAGTATCAGTGATCCTAATTTTGTTTACAAAGTAGTTAATTATAATAAAGATACTCTCTGGCTTAAAAATAATCATAATGATTTTATTTTAATTAAACATTATAAATGATTTTCTATTTCCTTTATTAATCCAGTATTAAATAAAGAGAAAATTTTAAAGAATGTGGGAATGCACCGTCAGATACGAAAAATCATTAAGTCTAAAGGAGCCTTCAACTCCGAACAGGCGCTAATGAAATTGATGTATCTGATCATAAAGGATATCGCAAAAAAAATGGACGATGCCAATGCATAACTGGGGCTTGACCATATCCCAACTTTATATTAGATTTGGGGATAGGCTCAAACTCGAAAGAGGTTTTTAAATTTTAATCCTATGACACAGTTGGTGTTACACTCCCTTACAGTAGAACTTAATATACATTTTATTCTGCGGAAACGAATTCTCCTTTTTCATTGACAATTTCATTGCCCCATTTAGTAATGGCTTCTAAAACAGGGACAAAGCTGCTACCGAAATCGGTGAGGCTATACACAACTTTAATAGGCGGTTTTTTGCCATATACTTTTCTGAAAACAAGACCATCTTTTTCTAATTGCTTTAACTGTAGACTCAAAGTCATTTCGGTGACAGAGGGTATTTCTTTGCGAAGTTTGTTATATCTTTTGGGTTCGTCCTTTAGGTGATAGAGGATGACTGCTTTCCACTTTCCACCTACCAAATCCATTGTTAGACTTACTGTACAGGGATAAGCTTTCCCATTCAATTTTACAAAATCACCAATACATTCCGTTTTCATATCTCAAGCTTTTTGGGCCTATCTATTTTGATAGTTATTGCAAAAGTAATATACTAAAATTAGTTTTGCAACTATAATAATTATAGTATTTGAATTTATTAAATAGAAAAAGAATGAGAACAGACTTAAAAGAGAATGTACATGGCTACAAGCCCCTCATCACTGTTGTTGGGGTATTGGGTAAGCAGGGTTTAAGTGTTGCCCGAACATTGTTGGAAAGTGGACGTTACCGGGTACGGGGGATTACCCGACGTATTAATTCAGCAGAAGCGATGAATTTGGCTAAGCAGGGGCTTGAACTTGTGGAGCTACCCCTCGACCTCGGATATAAAGAAGATTTTATAAAGGCTTTTCGGGGTTCAGATGGTGTTTTTATGATGACACCGAACATTGCTCCGCCTGCAACCCACGAAATGGAATTGGGAAAACAATTAGCAGATGCAGCAGTTGAAGCAGGGGTGCGGCATATTGTATTCAGCAGTTTAGAAAATGTAGATAAAATTTCGATGGGTAAAAAATTTGCTCCTCATTTTACAGACAAGGCTAAAGTTGAGGAGTATATTCGGACACTCCCTATCACAAGTTCATTTATTTACATGTCCTTCTTTTATACCAATCTGTTGGAATTCTATACGCCTAAGATTAAAGGTGATACCCTTGTATTTCCGATTTATTTGCCAAAGGATTTCCGTGCGCCATTTGTTGATCCACTTACTGCGACGGGGCCCGCCGTTCTGACAATTTTTTCAAATCCAGACAAGTATGCGGGTAAGTCGTTGCCTGTAATCGGAGAGATGATCTCACCTCGGGAAATTGTCGACACATTTGTCAGGGTTACGGGAAAAAAAGCGGAATATAGTTCTGCTTATACGCGAGAGGAACTACTTCACCATTTCCCTGAATTCGTTTTAAATGAGACTTTGGTACGTGAGCTTCTGGGAATGGCGGAGTATGCTGTTGAATACGGCTATTTTAGAAAAGACCGTGACCTGAAATGGAGCAGACAAGAAAATCCCCCCACGCTCACCTGGGAACAATTTCTTCGAACT
Organism: Chryseobacterium sp. KMC2; assembly: GCF_016756935.1. Lineage (NCBI taxonomy): Bacteria > Pseudomonadati > Bacteroidota > Flavobacteriia > Flavobacteriales > Weeksellaceae > Chryseobacterium > Chryseobacterium sp. KMC2. The sequence continues at coordinate 199,062 of NZ_JAESIT010000004.1, read as the reverse complement.
ACTGGTTGGAAAGGAGAAAAGCTTTCGTACTGATCCGCGTCGCATTGATCCGCATTGTACCATCCTCAGCAGGTAGATCTGCGTTAATAACCTGCCGGTTTGCCTTTTGAGAATCAACTATCCTCTCTTTAAGCTGCTACCAAAGTATAGGGTAATACGTCAAAAATTGCCGCGTAAAATGCATTATTTCAATTAGTTGTAATTTAATCAACTTGTTGAATAATTTGATCAAGTGCAAAAAAGAATTCAGTATTAAATTTGAAAAGTATAAAACTGAGAAGCTACCACCATAATTTATTGTTAGTGTGTTTAAAGATTTGCTGGTAGCTCTCAAGTTTTATTATGGTAACTTGCTTGGTAAGGACAATATGTACAGTCGAATATAAGTATTCATTAGGTATGATTATGTCCAATCATTGAATGAGAATACCATGTAGACAGGTTTAAATCAAGCTAAATTTTCATATTTTAATTCTCGTAAGTCTAACGGCTGCCATTATCTAATTTTTTTTCATAGCCATATATCTGGTAGCTGTTACGACTTTTTATTCTTATTCAGGTGATAACAATATGGATGGGTACTTATTAAAAGTTTGATTTAATACAATTATTTAATAAGCCTTTTCTATTTTAGCTTTTTGAAATCCCCAAAAAATCAGTCTCTTTAACAATAAGGCCTTTAACTGAATTACCCTCTAATTCAGTTTTTATATTGTTAATTTTCATTTCTAATGTCTTAAGTTCTTCCTCCTTTTTCTGGATAAGAAGATAAGGGAAAATTTTTAATCTAAATGATTCTTGTGGAAGGCCTGAAAATACCAATATTTTTAGAGTCTGTACTTCTTTTATCCTGATAACCATATATAAATGTCAGCTAGTGAAACAAATTTCTTATACTAAATCTAATCCTTTACTAAATAATTTAAACTGACGTAAATATAAAAATAAGGCATTAACAGGAAACAGCTTAGGTATCAGACTAAAACTGCTCTTTTTTAGTAAAGCACTATTTTTTTTTGTGCAGGTGAGCTAAATCTGGGTCATTGTTGATTCGATCCAATTCTTGTTCAATAATTCCATTAATATCTAATTTAATTTGCCTATAATTCCTTTCAATAACTTGTTGCATATTATCATTTCCATTTTCATCAATAAAAGATGTGATTTCGGGGATTTTTTGATACGATTTTGTCTCTGCTGCGACCTTTTCATTGTCCACGACAATCTGGGCATGAAATATCTTCTGTTCGATGCGCTCATCGAAGTTGTCCGCAACTGATCCTACAAACATTCCTTGGGTCAAGGTACTAATCTTTGACGCTGGAATCAAACTGTCAAGCTGTGTTGAAATGGATGTAGATTTATCATTTCGGTTGATGGTCATACTTTGTCTTTTCTGCAAAACTTTTCCAAAGCGATCAGAAAGTGTCTTTGCGGTCTCTCCGACGACCAAACCACTAATTATATTACCTACTAAATTTTGTATTACTTTACTTTCTTTATCACCGTAATCTCTCGTCAGCTGCGAGTAGTCCTGAATACCAAAGAGAGACGAGATTTTCAGTGAACGTGCATAAGAAATATAGTCTAAACCACGTATATATATTGTTGGTAACTCATCAATGATAATGGAACATTTTAGTTGATCTTTTTTGGAAATTAGTTTAATAATTCGTGAGTTATACAATCCTAAAGCTGCAGAATAAATATTTTGCCGATCCGGGTTGTTGCCAACACATAGTATTTTTGGTTCCTTCGGGTTATTAAGATCTAAAGTGAAATCATCTCCCGACATAACCCAGTACAATTGTGGAGAGATCATTCGAGACAATGGGATTTTAGCAGAAGCAATCTGCCCTTGTAACTGGTCCTGTGCGCCACCAAGCCATGCATCCATAAAGGGGGACATATAGTTTTCCAATTCTGGATATGAGGTCAATATGGTAAATACGTCCTCATACTTTTTGTTCAACAGCTCTATTGCGTGAGGGAAGGTACAATATCTGCCCTTAATCTTAGCATAAATTTGTGTAGTTTTTATATCCTTATGACCTAGGAGTTTTGAAACGGTATAAATATCTGTCCCAGCTGCGATTTGTAAAGTTGCAAATGTGTGTCTGAAGCCATGAAATGTAAAATGCTTAGTTATTTCAGCATTGATTAGCCATTTTTTTAAAGCTGATACAACATGGTCATATTTTAATCCCTCAAAGACCTTGGAATCTGGCTTACCACGGGTACCTAATAATTAGATCACCTGATCTGAAACAGGATAATATTCCGCACTTTCTGTTTTCTCTTGATTATAAATTATGTAATAGTTCCCTTCAGTACCATGAATTTCATTCCACAGAAGCTTTTCAATATCCGAATACCTAAACCCTGTCATGGCAGAAAACAGTCCTGCTTTTTTTACAATAGGGTTGGGGCAATCGGCTAAAGCAAGGATTTCTAATTCTTCTAAAAATAAAAACGGTCGATGAGTTTCCTGAGGCTTAATACTTTCTATTATTGAACCTAAATCGGTTGGTAAGAAATGTTTTTTAAAGGCTTCTTTTAATGTTAATCTGAATCGACTATAGTAAGCAACTGCTGTATTTTTTTTTATTCCTTTTTTTTTTCTTCCAATAGAGGGGCATGATAAAAGATAATCCGCATATTCTTCACATAAAGTTTCATTTAGTTCAATGTGAGGAACGTTAGATCCTGCAAATGAGATAAAATATCGAACTGACATAACCCAATTAAAGCAGTTACCTCGTTTGGCAGCTTCATCTCTGAAGAAATCTAAGAAATTCGATTTCATTTTAGCATCGGATGTAAAATCAAATCTTTTGCTCTGTAGTTCGATCTGACGTTGAGCCCTTACATACTCAGCTAAAGCGAGGGTTTCTTTGTTTAAATCTTTTTCTGTTTCGTTTTTTGGACGATTGTATATATATAATTTTAAATATTGCTTTCTCTGCATTATTCCAGTATCTGGATTATAAATTGGTGGGTATATTTCCAGATATAAGGATTGTCTATTTCCCGAAATAGGTTTTTTCCTTAAAGTAACTTTTGACATAATATCTGATTCTAGTGTTAATATTAAATAGTGGATAGTCTTCTTCAACCTTAATGGTTGCGGAAGGTTCTATTTGGCCTAGAAGTGCCAAATTCAGTCTCTATAAATTATTAACCACTGTATTTGCCCAGTAAAATTCTCTTCAGCAAGTGTTCGATCTTTACTTTAGGGACATATACAAATTTTCCCTTTTGGAATTTGGGGATGTTATGTCTTGCTATAAGACTTTTTAAAGAAGTTTCCGAAATACTGTATTCTTTTTGAATTTGCCCAATTGTAAAACAATCTTTTAATGGTGTCCATTCAAGATTTTCTGAATTTTCAGTTGGAGTATTATTAGCTACAGAGGGCCGGATCTCGAATAATCCATCTATATCTTTTTTCAATATTCGTATCCTTCTGATGGACAAATTTGCAGAAGGAATTCTTCCACTAATGACCATTCTATAAATAGTTCTTTTGTCACATTTCAATAATGCAGCAGCTTCTTTTACAGTTAAATAATCAAGGGTTTTTATATTAAAGTATCCTTTATCCCTTTCGATACGATTGATGGTTTTATCCGGTTTTTCAGTTTCCGCTTGGCTTGCTTTAATTTTCTCCTCTCTGACTTTTGCTTTGTAGGCTCGTTTAGCACAGATATCACCACAGTATTTTGTTACTGTAGTTCTAGCGATGAATTCCGTCCCACAAAACTCGCAGATCTTCTTGATTTTAATATTTGAACTCATAATATTTTATTTGTGGGAGATCAAACACACTTAAGATACAATAAGGTACGTTTAGTAGCATTAAGGTTCAATAAGATACCTTAAGTGACATAATCTCTCCCTGGTTAAAAAAAATAAAATATTTATGGTTTGGGGGGCAAATAGGGGGCAAATTTTAACAAAACAAACCAACATCCGAAAAACCATTACAAAATCAATTGTTTTGTAATTAGTTGATAGTCAGACTGTTGGTTTGTTTTAGTTTGTTCTATTTTGTACGTCTACTTTCCGATACAAAAGTAGTTAATACTGATTATCAATTATTTAAAATAAATAGTAGCAATATAGAATCAAATAAAGCTGTTCTTCAAATTCCCCATGACAATATTTACTTAAAATATTCGCAAGAATTTCATCATGGTAAAAATACCATTTTAGGTATATAGAATAATAAACAAAAGATTCGTTACTAAGTTCTAATTCAGACCTTTTTTGTACAATTCAGACTTATCTAAAATATCAGTTACGTTTTTATTAGGTGCTCCACCCTATTTTTGTTTTATATTCTATTGAGTTACTAACATTCAACATATTGAAGTTGATTATTTTTAGCAAAATCATTATTTTTACAAAAACTTAAAACATAAACTCTATTTTTTCAATAAGCTAAATATGGGTTAATTACAATTTATGGCTAACCAAAGTAGAAATAACAAAAAAATTCAAGATTTTGAAAAGGAAAAGCTACAAGCTATTCTACAATATAAAGAATCTGTTGAATCGACCCGTGGTAAGAGTCAAGACGATTTTGAAAAGTCTATCTATTTATTAGGAAGCGGAGGTTTAATTGTCTCACTAATGGCTATTGAGAAAATCATAGAGTTGATAGATATTATTGCGTTCAAATATTTTTTTGTGATTGGACTTTTTTGTTTCGTAGCAACTTTGTTTTCAAATTTATTATCTCACAAAAAATCTATAACTGAGTCTGAAAAGATAATAGATAAAATAAACCAAGAGCCTAATTGTATTTTTGAAGATGAGTTTACAGAAAGTCTTGAAAATGGAAATAAAAAAATTGATATTTTAAACAGAATTTCTATAGTAAGCCTAATAACTGGTATTATAAGTATTTTATTATTTTTCACTTTAAATTTTTTTACTATGAGCGATAAAAAACCACAACCACAGAATCCTCCTAAACCACTAACAGAAGAAAAAGGAAGAACTATTTCAACACCACCCAAAATAGTAGCACCAAAAAAGAACTAACATGAAAGACAAATTACCACATAAACCACAAGTTCCAACGGGGAAAACAGATATTAAACAAGATATGGGAAAAGCGCAAAATGGTAGAAAAACTCCATCAGCGCCAACATTTTTAAAACCACCTCCAAAAAAATCATAATATTTTATGGAAGAGCTATACGAATGTCTTGTTAAAATCCCAAGTCCTGAAAAATTTATTTATTATAAATCTTTAGAGGACGCCCAAAAAGTCTTTATAAAGATTATTAGTAATTATAATATATTCATTTCTGATAACCTTAGCTTTGAGCCAGAAATACATAATTTCAAATGTAAAATTGCAATTAAAGATAGTGAATTGATGTCTTTCTATGAAAAGGAGAATTTTGAGTCAACAAACATTTATAAATTTAATATTAAGAAAGAAAATAATAAGATTTATATGCAACTGTTTGTAGATGGTTACCCTGACTATCCAATTGAAATAATTGGTAAAGAGATTGTATAAATTCTGAATTAAAGAGCCTTTGTGGCTCTTTAATTATTTATTTCCCATTATACATTATTTTTGACTTTCTGAACAGTTCCAATGCTGACTGAGCAAATTTTTGCAGTGTCTCGGATTGAATTTCCTTTCTTTAGGCTCTTAATCACCTCTTTATATTTGAAAAGGAAGTCTTCTATACTTTCCGTAGAACCTTTCTCACGTCCTTTGTAGATCCCTTTCGCCTTTGCAAGCGCAATTCCCTCACGCTGTCGTTCTAAAATGGTTTCTCGTTCCATTTCGGCTATGTTTGCCATAACAGAAATTATGAGTTTGAATGCCTGATTTTCTTTTCCTTTGATAAGACTTTCTATTCCGAGATTATCTACTTTAAGAATAACACCTTTTTCTTTGAAAAATTCCAAAGTAGTAAGAATGTCATATAGGTTTCTTCCGAGCCTGTCAATAGAACTTACCGAGACGTAATTAATTTCGCCCCCTTCAATAGCCTTTATAAGTTCTTTTCCTTGTTCTCTATCCTTGAAGGGCGTGGAACCGCTAACAATATCAGTAAATACTCTTTCGCCTTGCGCTTGTCTCTCTTCCTGTCTTGCCGTGTTCTGCGCTCCTGTGGAAACTCTTATATATCTTGCTTTCATAATTATAAAATGTTATAAAGTACCCTGTATCTAAGCAAGGTGCAAAGATTATTGTTGTAATTAGTTTCTGAAATAATACCCGTTAGAACTCATATAATCATACATCAAATGTCTGGCGGTTGCTTCCCAATCAATATAAATGTAAAAAGGCAGGTTTTCAGGTATTGAGCCGTCCTGTTCTAAAGTACACTGCGCAAAATCTTCATCCGAACTGTACTCGCCATAATAAGAGTCTGAAAGCCTCTCTAACAGGTCGCTTACTTCCTCATGATAATAACTCATGCATTCCGCATAGGCTTCTATAACCTCGAAATCATAATCTGAATTGTCAATTTGTTCGGCTATTTCGTAAATATCTGCTGAAAGATGACATTCGCCGATTAGCTTTTGTTTGATAAAGAACTGATTACATTCGTAGTCCTGAAACATAAATTCGGGATCTTGTTCGTCTTTGTGTAGTTCTAGCATAGCTTCTAAAAGCTCGTCATAGTTTGAATAATCTGATAGTTTCAGCCATGAGCCATAAATACTCCCTGAATTGTACTTGCCGTAAGTACCGACATAGATTTGGAAGTCCTCCAAACAATTTTGTAACTTTGTCATTGTAGATAGGTTTTAATTAGCGTTAGAATTTTTTACACTTCCCCATTCAATATTAGTAGTATTGATGGGGTTTTTTGTTGGTTTTTATTACTCGAAAACTATGCCAAATGTGTGAATTTTAGGGTACTTTTGAATGAAACAGAAGAAATATTTTAAACCTGTACAAAATTCTCTCAAACCCGTTCTAACTTTGGGTTACAGTCTAAAAATGTTCAGAAAAAGTGTTCAGGTTTTTACACCTCCCAAAAACTTTTACCCGACTTTCTACAGGTGGGGGTAGTACCAAAAACTTGCCCTATGGTGGGGTACTTTTGCTTAGATACCTTCTATATTGATAGATATTGTTGAGATTTATAAATATATTTGTAAAAAGCATCAGATGAAGTATATCGAAAAGCATAAAACCTTAATTATTTTATTAGTTTTTTTTGTAGCCTTTAACCATTTTCTAACCTCCCTCTATCAAGAATTTATTGTTGATAAATTTTTAGTAAAAGCAGACAATTCAATATTGATGGACGGTATTATTATTTTGCTTTTTATCTTCTCTATAATCTGGACTATATCGAAAATAAAAAAAGGATTTTTTGTAAAATCCGAAAAACTGATTTATCCAGTCATTGGCATCATTGCTTATACAATAATTAGATTAAATTATTGTGATTCTTTGATTCCCTTCAAACATTTCGAAGTTCTAAAATATTTTGACTTTATATATATCATTTGTTTAATTCCTGTTGCTTTAACACTTGCTTTACCAAAGCCAACTAATAATAATCAAAATGATAAATTTTATGATGATAACCCTATTGACAAAAGTGATAATGATATTTTAGGAAGGAAAACAAAGGCAATTCAAATTGCCAGATTGGTAAAAAATAACAAATCAAAAAGTTCAATTGCTATTGGAATTGTAGGTAAATGGGGTGATGGAAAGTCTTCATTCATGAATTTAATTGAAGAAAATTTAAAGGAAGACAAAAGATTTATAATCGTACAATTTAATAGTTGGCTTAATATTTCAGTCAAATCAATTATTCAAGACTTTTTTAATACCGTTGAAAAAGAAATCGCGCCTCATAGTTTTGACATTTCTAAAGAACTAAAAAAATACGCAAGTAACGTTTTATCAGTAAACAAAAATACTACCACTGAAACTCTTTTAAATACCGTTAATTTATTGCCCGAAAATAGTCTTTCGGACGAGTTTGATAGTCTAAATAAGCTTTTAAATAGGTTGAATAAAAAGGTTATTGTTTTTTTTGATGATTTAGACAGACTACAGCCTAATGAGGTATTTGAAGTTCTAAAATTAATAAGAAACACCGCATCATTTGATGTTTTCAACTACATTGTAGGATATGACAAAGAATATATTAATGAAGCACTTAAAAATAATCAAATCCCAAATCCTGAAAAATATTGTGAAAAAATATTTTTGAAAGAATTTCCATTAGCTCCAATAACACAAAAAGACATTAATAAATACATTAAAGTAAGATTTATAGAATTTCTGCCAACAAAGCAGGATGAGATAAATGAAGCATTTTCTGATATCAACTTACACTTAGATTACTACCAAGGAAATGTTTTTGCTTCTATTAAGAATATCAGAAATGCTAAGAGATACTTAAATGAGCTCCGAATAAGTATAGAAGGAATAGAAAATGAAGTTGATTTGAAAGACTTCATGTTAGTAAAACTCTTAAAATTCTCATACTATGATGTTTATAGATTATTGTTTGATAAACAACAGTTTATTGATAATCGAGGGAACGATGGCTATAATGGACAAGAAAAGTTCAATAATTATAAATTGAGAGAAAAAGAGAGTGACACGAAGAGCTTACCTTTTTCTCTCAACAAATCATTTAATAAATCAGTACTGAAAGATACAATTGAAAAAATGGGAGTTTATAGCAGTTCTGATATTATAGATATTACGGTAATCTGTAATAGAATCTTCAAAGATAATTACATAAAGGGAACTACTACATCACTTTCTTTAGCTTATGGTCAAAACTATTATAAATATTTCAATGATGAAATTAGTGATACAAATTTTCTGAAAGAGGATTTTTTAATTTTCATCATTTCAGATTTTTCAAAAATGACAGAAATTGTTAATAAAGCGAAATCTGAAGACAAACTAGTTGATTTAATGCTGTTTATATATAAATTGAACATTTTTGAAGATATAGCTACAAAAAGTCAATACGAGAACTTAATAAAAATATTATTTTACATTGCTAATTTAGATTCGAACGGAAGGCAAAGATATTTTGGTATAGATGAGAAATTTCTTTACGAAACCATGAGTAACTATAATAATAAATTGGTTACAACATTTGATTATAGTAACGAAAATGAATTAAAACAATTTCTAAAGTCAGTATTTTATCAAGAAAAGATTTATTATGACTTTGAAGTCGATTACTTAAAAAATATATACAATTATTACGGCACAAGTGATTCTTTGAAAATACCTTTTACGAAGGAAGAAATCATAGAATACTTAGTGTTTTGTTTCAATTGTAATATTAAACAAATAGAGTCCATAGATTCTGTTTTTTGGGATTGCTATGGTCTGTGTTTCATAAGAGATTGGAGAAAAGCAGACTCAAGAAATTACACTAGTTACACAAAATTTATTGAGCCAAATAAGGAGAAATTTTTAGATGAAATTATGCCAAGATATTTGGATGATTACTTAGTGCGTATAGTTATGCCACAAGACTGGTATGGAGAAGATAAAAATAATTTTAAAGTAGGGATATCAAACAACTCGCCAATTGGATTATTTGGTTCAATTCAAGGTCTTATTGATTATCTTGAATCTGACAAACTGAAACAAAAACTCTCCGAGTATCCGTCAGAATTTATTACTGAGTTTTTAGATTTCGCAAAAAAACTAGAGAGTGAAAAAGAATTAATTGATTATAATTTCACGTATCATCCTATGAAACAAAAACTTGAAAACTCAATAAGAAGTTATGACTAATTCAAGAAGTATAAAATTTGCCAAAGACAAAATCACAGGAAAATATTTAAGTGCTGACGAAATCTTCAACGATAGACAGGTTGGCTTTGAGTATAGAACACAATACAACCGCAAGGAGATTAAGCCCTATTGTGTTGAATGTGGCGAGAAATTAATCATTTCTTCGAGTAAATATCATAATATTCATTTTAAGCATACTGATTCGGAAATACCTTGTATTTTAAAAGAGAGTCTTTCGCAAGAAGAAAAAGATATTTTTTCTCAAATTAGTCACACTAAAGAGTCGGAAAGACATATTTATTTAAAAAATTCTATCGGTGAAAAGCTTTTAACAACAAAAGATGTTAAAAATGTAAGAGTAGATGACCATTTTATTTATGATGGTTACGACAAAAGAAGACCCGACGTTTATTGTGAGTTTTTAGATAAAAAAATTGTTTTTGAGATTCAACTTTCACAACTTTCTCAGAAATATATTTTAAGTAGATATGATTTTTACAAAAAAAAGGAAATTTATTTAATATGGGTATTAGATGATTTAAACATATTAGAAGGTACTTCCCAAATGGCAAAAGACATCAAATATCTATCAACCCATCAAAATTATTTTAAATTCGATGAAAGTTCAGACAGTCTGTATCTTGAATGTAAATATAAATCTACTCATTTATCATCCATAAATGAATTTTATGATACATGGAATACTGTCAGAATAGGATTAGATTATCTATATTTTGATAATGCTAATAATGAAGTATTTTTCTATGATTTTGGAAAAGAAAAATTTCTTATTGAAGAAGTTCAAAGAAAGAATAGGATTGAAGAACAGAAGCGAAAAAATGAAGAAGAAAAGAAGAAACGCTTACAGCAGATTAAATGGAAAGTCGATGCTATCTGTAGTGAAATTAATGAAACCAAGAATAGTGTATTAAAAAATTTCAGCGCAATAAAAAATAAACTTTTTAGTTTTGATTATGAAGAACTTGACCAATTAAATAAAAAATTATCAATTGATTCTAAATTTGCACTTCAACGTTGGTTAAAGTTGGCAGATAATGAAAGTTTCAATTTCCTAAAATTTATTTATGAAAATTATGATTTTGTTTATGATATTAATATTGTAGACCCAGAAGGAAATACAGTATTAGATATTCTTTTCAAAAGAAAAGATTTGAAGAACAAAGACTTAATATTTGAACTTATTATTAAGCGTGGATATAAAATCAATGACAGAGATGAAAAATACTTGTTTGAATTTTATAAAGACACTCCAGAAGTAGCTGAAAATATGATTATGCTTTCTAACTTCGCTAAAAACTTTGAAAATTCGAGTTTTAGAGGATATTTATTTCAGTTTAAAAACATAATCAGAATTATTGAATCAGCAAAGCAAGGCAGAATTATTGGATATGCCTTTAAGGATGATGAATGGATAAAATTCGCTAATAATACCCTTTATTCAAATGCAAAGTATTGGGAGTACATAGAAATAGCTTTCAAGCATTATGGATTATATGATAAATTAATTTTACTTGATAGAAAAAAAACTTTTCAAAATAAGCTGAATCAATATTATACTAATCCTGAAAAAACAGACCATAGCTTTAAATGGATTTTTAGAGAACTGTATCCTGAATTAGTGAAACCTGAAAAAGATTTTGACAATCCATTCTAAAGAAAAATTCAAAATCAGTCAAATGGTGTTGATTTTTTTAGCACTTTTGCAAACTATAAATATTGAAAACGGTTTAATTATTGATATAAAAAAATTTATCTAAAAAGCTAACTAGCTATTTTAGAAGACATCGACGATAAAATAAGTGTTGACTTATTTGCTTTGGCAGAATAAAATTTGGCGATTTTAAAATACAAACAAAGGCAAATAGTGGATACCCACCCTATGGTGTGGGGATTCTGCTTTTGTTTGTAGGGTTACGCCAAATACCTTTTCTGACGAAGTGTGAATTCCTCACACTTTTTTTATTGCTTAAAATCAATCATAAAAATTTAATAGAAATGGGTATTTTATTTTCCACAGACACCGTAAGAAGCCTTAACAAAAGGCAAAAATTGGCAATGCTAACAGTCGTAAAATCAATTTCCGACAATGCAACAGATTCAACAAAAAGATTAAATCAACAAAAAATCCTTACCAAGTATCTTTCAATATTCGAGTTGAACGACATTGCTATGTCAAATTATGAGCAACATTTAATAAGAATTGATTTAAGAAGCCTAAATCCGAATCAACGAGAGTATTTTATTGTAATGGGGCATGAGTTACTTGGCGCAATTCAAGACAGAAGATTGGAAGACTACAACATTTTATTTGAAGCTTTTCAAACCTACGGCAATATAAGTAGTTCAGAATTTTCAGGTACAATTGAACGCTTACGAGGAAACAGCTATTAATATGAGCCGATTATTTACAGTCTTTTTTTTGGCAGTCTTTATAGTATCTTGTTCAAACAATGATAGGGGCGAACTTGAAATCAATTGGGGAATTGTTGGCTTACTTTCGTTTATTGCATTTGGATATTTTTTAAGCAAAAAGGAAAGAAAAGCCGAAGATGAAACCCGAAATCTTAACGAACAAGTCAGAAATCAAAGAGGAAACCCAGTGACACAAAAACTTGTCTTTAATTACAGTAAAATCAAATTCACACACGAAATAACTTTTAAACCGATTCAAATTGCAACAGCTGAGGTTTACAAAGACAGATTTGAAATTATAATTTACCCCTACTCCGCATATTCGGGAACTTACGTTATTGTCAAATCTCAAAAGCAGGGCGACGGAATCCTAAACACTGTTGTCAAAGTTGACGGCGGGAATTTTTCTCAATACAATTCTCAAAAGCCTTGTTTCGTTCACATATCCGAACGAGCAAACATTCTTAAAATATATGATGAAAATCGAATTGGAATAATCTTAAAATTTTAAATACATGAAAAAATTAATTTTTACTTTAATGTTCGCATTACCAACTTTTTATTTCGCACAGGAAGAGAAACCGAAAGAATCACAAACAGCTAAAGAATGTGATTTGCCGAAAGATTTCAAAGAACCAATCAAAAATAACAGATTAAAGAAATTTGTTGCCATTGACAACGGTGTTGATGAAAAAGAGGTAACTATAATCAGAGCGCAAAATGGATTCGGTAGTGGGATTTATACAGCCTGTGTGAAAGGACAACCAATCCAATATCAAAAAATGGGAACTGTGTTTATGCGCGAAGGAAAAAATCCTTTTAACAATGCAAAATGATATTGCAGTTTCAGAGAGCGTGTACTCCACCATTTGAATTTAAACAGTACAGCATTTGGGATGATGTATCACTTATTTTGATACTGTTTGTATATCTCATTTTGTATATCGGAAGTGCCTATTACCTAATGAAAGGGTTGAAACTCACAATCAATACACTGAAAAAGTACTTCAAAAAAGAAAAATGCTAATGCTTTAAAACCTGTTTATAACAGGTTTTTTTCTTGTATTCACTTAAAAGCAGTAGTAATTTGTAATATTTATGGTTTCCCATAATTCAGAGATTGCAAAAATTCTTAAATTGTTAAAAAATAAAAACTAATTCCTAAAAATGTTTATATCACAAATTAAAATTGAAAATTTTAGAAATTTCAAAGAGAAAACTATATTATTCAATGATGGCATCAACGTTATTATTGGGCATAATAATTCAGGAAAGTCTAATCTTATTAAAGCTCTTTCTTTAGTACTGGACAATCAAAGGTCAAAAAAATTAGATATTGACGATTTTAATCAAAATATTACGTTACCAGAGCTTAAAGCTAATCCCCCTAAAATCAGTATTGAGGTAACAATCAAGAAAGGTAGCTTTGAAAGTGAAGATGATTTGGTTACTGTAGCAAATTGGCTTACAAAATTAGATGTTAATTACGAAGCTACATTAACTTATGAGTTCTTTTTACCCGAAAAACAAATAACAAGTTATAAAGAAAGATTAGCCGAAATTCCTGATGACGCTTCAGACGCAATTTTCAAATGTTGGAAAACTATTAAGCATGATTTTTTGAGGTTTTATACTCATAAAATATGGGGAGGAGATGTTCTTAATCAAAATAGTGCAGATTCAGAATCATTGAACAAATTTGATTTTCAATTTTTAGATGCTATAAGAGATGTTGAAAGAGATATGTTGACAGGCAGAAATACTCTTTTAAGGGAAGTTTTTGATTTCTTTATGGATTATGATATTAAAATTGATTCGACAAAAGATTCAGCACAAAAACACGGAGAAATAAAGGTTAGAAAAGTTGATTTTTCTCATAAAGCACAAGTTTTAGTAGATGACTTAAATGTTAGAATAGCATCTGGTAAAACAGAAATACTTTCTTATGCCAATGATACAGGAGCGTCATTCAACAATGCTAAACCAGATTTTGAGGGAATAATTTCGGAATTAGAAATGTACAATGTTTTAAAGTTAATTGTTGAATATGAAAGCGGAATAAAAATACCTGCAACACATAATGGCTTAGGGTATAATAATCTAATTTATATGTCATTGCTACTCGCAAAAATGCAAGTCAATGCTGATCCCAATTATTTAGATAATAATGCAAAGGTCTTTTCAACATTAGTAATAGAAGAACCAGAAGCACATTTGCATCCTGCAATGCAATATAAGTTTCTAAAATTTTTAAATGAAAATAAAAGAAAAAGAAAAGTAAGGCAAATATTTGTTACAAGCCATTCAACACATATTACATCTGCTGTAAACCTAGATGAAATTATTTGCTTACATAATGATGGTAGTCAAACAAACGTTGGTTATCCTTCTAAAACTTTTGTTGATGCAGCAGGAGTAGTACAAGAAAATAGCAAAAAATATGTTGAAAGATTTCTTGATGCAACAAAATCAGATATGCTTTTTGCACAAAAAGTCTTATTTGTTGAGGGACTTGCAGAACAAATTTTAATGTCAATTTTTGCAAAATATCTTGATAAATCATTAGAAGATAATCATGTAGCTATCATTAATATAAATGGAAGATATTTTGACCATTTTTTATATCTCTTTGATACTAATAAAGAATTTGCAATTTCAAAACAAGTTGTTTGCTTAACGGATAAAGACCCCCAAAGAAGAAATAAAACTATAACGGGAGCTCGATTTAATAAATGTTATCCTTTTGAATATGATATTGACTCTACTACCTACGAATATCAGAGAAATAGTATTGATAGTTCATACAATGAGGGAAACCATCCCAACATAACCTTCTATTCACAAAACGATGCTCAGGGTAAGACTTTAGAATACGAGATTGCATATCATAATCCTAATTCAAAACTAATCTTAACAGATTTCATTGATAATCGAGAAGAATTAGAGGAATTGATGAGGTTGTATAATGATGGTACTTCAACAATTGCACAATTCATTGAGGAATTGAGAAAGAGCAAAGAAAATGATAGAATTATTGAAAGTATTAATAATGTAACTACTTTATCTGACGATGAGAAGAAAAGGTCAATAATTGCTTCTCGCTATTTAAATTCAGTCGGAAAAGGCGAAAACGCTTTAGACCTAGCACTAAAATTGAAAAATAATCTTGAAAAAAGAGGAACTTCAGAATATCAAGATTTTATAATACCTGAATATATACAAAAAGCAATTAATAAGTTATGTCCGTAATAGAAATAGATTCAGATACATCATTGACGAACGTTGATACTCATTTTAAAGTTTCAGCGGGTCCAGGAGCAGGAAAAACATATTGGATTGTCAATCACATAAAAAATATTCTTTCTAATTCTGACAAATTAGCTAAAACAAGAAAAATTCTTTGTATTACTTACACAAATATTGCTACAGAAACAATATTAAAAAGATTAGGTAATGCGTCTGTGCAAGTTGAAATTTCAACTATTCATAGTTTTCTTTATAATCATATTCTCAAACCATATGCTTCATTTATTGCGAGTGATTATGATTTAAATGTCTCTCAGATTGATGGTCATGATGATATAATATTATCAAACTATAGTTTCCTTAATAATTGGAAAGCTCGTACAAGGCAACAAAGACTGAATGATGATAAAATAATTATTAAAGCATTTAATAATTTGAAATGGAAATTCAATGATGAGGGCGAATTAGTTGCAAAAACCGATTACCCTTTTACGATAGGTGGATATCCTATTAGAAATGATTCATATATGGAATACAAAAAGATGGCGTGGGAAAAAGGAGTTATTCATCATGACGATGTTTTATTTCTAAGTTATCAAATCATTAAAAAGTTCCCTTTTGTATCATCAGTCATTTCTGCAAAATTTCCTTATATTTTGGTTGATGAATTTCAGGATAGCAATCCGATTCAAGTTGAAATATTAAAAGAGTTGGCAAATTTATCTAAAATAGGAATTATTGGAGATGTTGCTCAATCCATTTATGAATTTCAAGGAGCAGATTCCGAGCAATTCAATTCTTTTAATTTACCTTCACAACAAAACTTTTTTTTACTACATAATAGAAGGAGTTCGAACGAAATAATAGACTTCTTAAACTCAATAAGAACCGATATCACTCAACAATATTATAGAAATATTACTGTAGATTCACCTACCTTACTTGTTGGTGATATGGTTTCCGCACTTCAACAAAGTAAAAGTGATTGTGATGGTGACATATATACTCTATCATACAAGAATATAACTTCAAATGCATTAAAGGCAGAATTAAATGGAACAGGAATAAACGATAACTTGCTCGAAGAGCTTAGATATAATGATTCTAATAAAGACAGAGTTAATTTAATTTATACTTGTGTAAAAGCTATTGCATATACTAAAGAATCAAAATTTAAAGATGCCTTAAACACATTTGAAAAATATTTTAATTTTAAAAGTGATAAAATAAAAGGAAGGAAAAAAGCATTAAAATACATTTCAATTTTAATGGAGAACTATGAAACATATAAAACCTATTCTTTACTTGAGTTTTCTAACTTTATAAAGGATAATATTGACACTACATTAGTAAAAGTTTCCAGAGGAGCAGTAAAAACTCATTACGAAAATCATACTTTTGAGCAGTTCTATTTGTGTGTTAAAATTCCAGAAGATAAAAGTTTTCATAAAACTATTCACAAAGCAAAAGGTGACGAATTTGATAATGTTCTACTGATATTAACTGACGAAAATGACCTCAAATTTATAACTGAATCAAACTTACAACATGACGAAAAACATAGAATAAGATATGTTGCTGTAAGTAGAGCGAGGGATAGGCTATTTATTAGTGTACCAAGTTTAGATAGTGCTTTAGAGACTCAATTATCAACAAATTACAATTTTAATATTGTTAGGCTTTAAATAAAAGTAGGAAAATAATTTCCTACTTTTTTGTTGTAACAACAGTTACGGTAACTTATACAATGTCCGTAAACTAACTATCTAATAACTCTCCAAACTTACTATCCATAAGGTCTAACAGTATGTTTTTATGTTCCAATAAATTATTTTTATCAAAATATGGATAGACTTTTTTTGATTCAATTTTGAATTTATCGTCATCCAATTCTGACCAAAATTTATGGGCACAATATTTATAAAGCTTATTTTTCTTATAATTTGTGAATTGTCTGTTTTCAATATCATCTACGGACATTAGCTTAAATTTCACAAGATTGTATAGCTTATCATACAAGAAAATAAGATTATCCCTATCTTCCAAATCACTTAACACAAAGATTCCATTTTTATTAAATTCTCTTTTATCTAAAAACTTAACTTCAACTCTCAAAATATTCTCTCCATTACATTGTTGTCTGCCTTTGTGATAAATTTTCAATCTATAATTACCTTTTTCAAATTCTTTATACACTTGTTCATCATTGGGTGGAGGTAATTTTGATGCAGGACAAAAATCGTAAAGCACACATTCATTAAGAATAAAGTGGTCTAAATCAAAAGGCAATCTTAAATTCAAACCAAATTCTAAACTTTGTGAAAGGTGTAGATTTTCAGGAGAAAATTTAATTTGTTCCTCCAAAAAATCAATGGAATTTACAATCGCCGAGCGACTAAAATCATTATAATTCCCATCAATGTTATGCACAAACTTATTATAAAAATGATGTAGTGAATTGTGAATATATGCTCCTTGATTGGTAATTTTTAGTTCCATATTTTCAAAGTCCTTTTTGTATGTTTCATACAAAACAGCTTCATTTTTAGTTTTATCAAATCGTGAATAGCTGATTTTTTCGAGATTGTAATTTTCTTTCATTATTCCAAGAATTTCATTTTTATCAGGAAAATATGCTTTGATGTAATCTATCATGTCTCTAAGAATTAAGATTAAACATATTTTCTACTATCAAATCCACGATTTACTTCAGCACCAATCATTGAAATTGATTTGTACTGAATTCCTGAAGCAATCTCCTTGATTAACTCACGTTTTAAAACAAGAAACTTATTAGTAATCTTGCATTTGTATGCAGGAATTAATCCTGAATTAATCTTTTGAACTATTACTCGCTCGTTCATATCGAGAAGTTCTGCAACATCTTTTACTGTTAAAACAGCTTTTGAAAGAGCTATTTCACTCAATTTTTCTAATTCTGTTGCGTAAGCAGTTAAGTAATTTTTTACTTCTGTCTGCACCAATTTTTCGATTA
Source organism: Chryseobacterium sp. KMC2 (assembly GCF_016756935.1). Taxonomy (NCBI): domain Bacteria; kingdom Pseudomonadati; phylum Bacteroidota; class Flavobacteriia; order Flavobacteriales; family Weeksellaceae; genus Chryseobacterium; species Chryseobacterium sp. KMC2. The sequence goes on along the minus strand of NZ_JAESIT010000004.1, from coordinate 180,613 downwards.
TTAAATCGAAATTTCCGTTATGACTGGATTTCGTCGTGTTATGTTTTACTTCCATAACACAACACCCATCAACAATTTAGCAATAGTGCCAAAAATGAAAAAACTCCCACGTCACCATAGGAGTTTTAAATATTTGATTTTAAACACATTATGCAATTAATAAAATAACATCTGATTAATCAACTCAAATTTTATCGGAAAAAATGAAAAAAAATGAAAAATTTTTCAAAGGTGGAGTGAAGATTATGCGATAATTTTTTTCAGTAAGTCAAATGTGCTTTCAAGGTCAGCTAAAATTTTAAAATTAGTTGATTTCTTTTTGCTTTTAAGTTCTTCTCTTGAAATCTCCGAATCATTTTTAAGAATAAAATAATCAGCCAAAATTTTCCAATGCTCTCCTTCTGCATCCTGAATAATTTTATCATCTTCCATTATTTTATAAAATGTAGCTAAAGATGTAATATCTTTCTCCCAAAGGATTTTTGGTAATTCTCGTCTTTTGTTGTCGAAAAGGTCATAAACTTGTTCAAAAGTGGTTATCTCAGAAATAAATCCTTTTTCTATCAAATTTTGTTTAATGGATTCAACAATTTTGGTTCTTGCTTCCATATCTTTTAAGTTTTTATAGGTTTTTCTCGGTGCAAACTTAAATGATTGAACTTCTTTCTTAGAAGGATAAACAAGCTTTTTTAAAGCTTCAAAATTTTCAGTTGTAAGATAATCTACAAAATTTGAATAAAAGTCTCTAAACACTTCTAAATAAACCTCTTTAACAGCCATTCCATATTTTGCAAAGACATTTTTCTCTTTCCTAATTGCATCATCTAAATCGAAGTAATCATTGAAAAGTATTTCTGTAAGCTTGTTTATGTATAGATACTTATTTTTAGAAACAATATATTCGTGTCGGAGTAATTTCTGAGATTTAACTTTCTCCTCTATTAAAGCATTATACAGTGGCTCAAAGAAAGATACTATTTTTAATTCTCCGTTTTTATCTTCAATGCGCATTTTACCCTCAACTTTATATTCAAATTCATACTCTTTAACATGAATAAAATAATGATAGGCAATAAGATAAAAATAATCTCCTCTCATAAAGATATTTTTAAACATATCAAATCTCTCTATTTTTTCTTCATCAATTTTCAATGTTCTTATTGGCAATCTTTCTCTATCCAAAAAGAAATATCTAAGCCTGAAAAACGGATACATACCAAAATCAGTTGCATCTGTATGACCTTCTTCATAATTTTGGAATAATGATGAAAATGTAAAATCCTCATCTTGAATTGGTAAAAAGTCTATCATAGTCCTAAAATAATATTATCAATAGTGCTTATTTTTCGTTTGTCAACAATTTTTGCATAAATCTCTGTAGTACTAACATTTTTATGTCCCAGCATTTTTGAAATTAGATAAATATCTGCTCCTGCTTCTAATTGTGCTACAGCGTACGAAGTTCTGAAATTATGAAATGTTACTTTCTTCTCAATTTCTGCTTTTAAAAGCCATTTTCGTAAATTGTCATTTAGCGAATGATAAGCAATTCTTTCGAAAACAAAGTCAGTTCTGTTTTGTTTATCTCCCATAAGATTTATCGCTTCTTGGGAGATGGGATGATATTGGAATGCCGAGGTTTTCTTCATCCTGAAATCTATAAAATCTGTATCATGTCTTCTAACAACATCACCCCATTTTAGATTTGATATATCCGAATATCTCAACCCTGTTAAAAGGGCAAAAACACAATGTTTTTTTAAAACTTCATCGGGAAACTCAGTAGCAAATAGGATTTTGCACTCATCAATTGTTAGAAAATTCTTCATCACTTCTTCCTCTTCTATCCATAAGATTCTACCTTTGAAGTTTTCAGAAAGATAATTTTCTTCATAAGCCATTTCTAAAACCTGTATAAATCTTATAAAATAACTTGCTGCAGAATTTCGTTTTAGCTTGTGCTTTTTACTTCTTAATTGAAAAGAATTAAGTAGCCTATTTTTAAAATCTTCAATCAACGCTTTATCAATATCACTAAAAAGCTTATTACCATAATATTTAGAAAAATATCCATAACTAGCACTCCATGCCCCCGCTGATTTTGTGGCATTTTCTGCTTTTTCCTTAAAATACTCTGTAAAAATTTTCTTTTTATTTTCAGTTAATTTTAAGCCTTTCAACTCGGCTTCTGTATAAATATCTGGACTAATTATTTCTTTAAATCTCTTGGCTCTGTAAAGTTCAATCATCTCATTAGTCTCCTTATTATGGTGTTTTTGAGCGGGAGTCAATGTTAATTTCTTAGGATTACCATTTTTATCTTTTAAAATTTCAATTTTTGACTGTTTCTTCCCATTTGCATCTGTATAGTACACAGTCTCGCTTTGAAATTCATTATAAATAAAATAACTCGTTTTTTCATAGCGAGTCTTTTTTCCAGTTTTTCGATTGAAAACAGGAGGATAAAAATTTAGTGAAAGATTACTCTTATTACCTTTTACAAGTTTTTTTAGCACTGTTACTTTTTTACTCATTATTGAAAATTGTATTTACTAAGTTTTTGGGAACATAAACATTTTTACCTTTTGGAATTTTCGGAATATTATGTTTTTTGCATAAATGATAAAATGAACCTGAACTCACTTTAAATGTGTCTAAGACTTCGTTAATCGTGTAATAATTATCATCGCAGAAATACGGTAAATTATATTGTTTTCCTTCGTTATTTTCGGCTTTTTGACTAAAGGGTATATCTAAGTCAACCTTCCTAATTCTAACCGATTTAAAGCCTTCTAATTTGCTTAATCTACCATCTTTTAACATTCGATAAATTGATGTTCTACTAATATTAAGTAAGAGCATAACTTCTTTGATGGATAAGTAATCTTTCTTTTGGATTTCTTCAATATCATAACCTTTAATTTGTACTTCTAAATCCTTATCACTTGCTTGAATCTTTTCATCACGCTTTCTCTTTTTGTAGAATTTCTTAGCACAGTCATCGGAACAGCATTTTGTTGTAGTCTTTTTAGCTACAAACCTATTTCCGCAGAATTGACAAATTTTATTGACTTCCATAACGTTTAAATTCTCCCCAAAAATGTTTCATATTGTTTCCCCATGTTTCCCATTGTTTCAAAATGTAACATTTTTTAACGATGAAATTACAAATTTTATTCCAAATCAAATTCATAGAAACGAAATAGAAACAAATAGAATGTATATATACTGCAATATTAAATTTTGAAACAAAACGAAATGCAAATAAAAAACCCTTTAAACATTATATTTAAAGGGTTTTTCGTATTATTATAATTGCAATCTATATACAATCTAAAACACTACCTACTTTCCAATACAAAATTTCGAGAAGATATTTCCTAATATTTCGTCATTAGTGACTTCCCCTGATATCGTTCCAAGGTGTTCCAGGGCGTTTCTCAGCTCATACGCTAAAAGTTCTGTAGAAATCTGAACAGAAATAGCTTCTTTTACCTGATGTACAGCGTCCAGTGATTTATGCAAAGCTTCAAAGTGACGTTGGTTGGTAATCACTACATTGCTTTCTTCCGTTTTTAAGTGCTCAACATAAGATGATAATTCATTTTTAAGATCCTGAATGTTTTGATTTTCAACAGCAGAGATCTTAATGAAATCAAACTCATGGGTGAATGCACTTCTGAAAATATCTTCTACCGCTTCATATTTGGTAGGGATTACTTCATCAATTTTGGTAGCACAGATGATCAGCTTAAGATCATCTCTCAGCAATGAGGTGATCATTTCAATATCCTCTGAAAAGTCTTCTGTAGCAGCATCAGCCAGATAGACCAGGATATTGGCGTTTTCAACCTTTTCTTTGGCTTTCTTTACTCCGATAGCTTCTATTTCATCTACCGTTTCACGAAGTCCTGCAGTATCAATTAATCTGAAGGCATTTCCTTTAATATGGAGTACTTCCTCAATGGTATCTCTGGTGGTTCCGGCAATATTACTTACAATAGCTCTTTCTTCTTTTAATAGAGCGTTAAGAAGGGTAGATTTTCCGGCATTCGGTTTTCCGATAATAGCAACGGCTGTTCCGTTCTTAATGGCATTTCCGTACTGGAAGCTTTCGATAAGAGAATTGAGTTTCAATTCAATTTTATCCAACAGCCCACTCAACGCGGTTCTGTCGGCAAATTCCACATCTTCTTCCGCGAAATCAAGTTCCAGTTCGATGAGAGAAACAAAATTCAGAAGATCGGTTCTTAAGAATGAGATCTCGTTGGTAATTCCTCCCTTTAGCTGGTTAATGGCAACCTTTCTGGAAGCTTCATTTTCTGAAGCGATAACATCGGCAATTGCTTCTGCCTGGGAAAGGTCAATTCTTCCATTGATAAAAGCACGAAGGGTAAATTCTCCGGCTTTAGCCATTCTTGCTCCATTTTTAATCAGGGTTTCAAGAATACGTTTTCCAATATGTGGCGAACCGTGGAAGGCAATTTCCACTGAGTTTTCTGTGGTGAAACTTTTCGGAGCCAGAAAAATAGAGAGCATCACTTCATCAATTGCTTCTTCACCATCCATAAAATATCCGTAATGAATGGTATGGGACTTCTGTTTTTCCAGTTTTTTACCCGGAAAACTTTTCTGAACTATGGGTAATGCTTCATCTCCCGAAACTCTGATAATGCCTAAAGCACCTATTCCATTGGCTGTCGCCAGTGCACAAATGGTATCGTTATTCATGCTGCAAATTTAAGCTTTTTACGGCAGATTTTTAATAGACTCTATCATACACATTATCTATTATCTTGTTGGGCTTAAAAAGGCATTGTATAGAAGCTGTAAGTAAAGGTGGTATAGATATCATGAGAAATGTCATTTTATTATTTTATGATATTGTTATTGAAATTTTAAATAATAAGGAAATATTTAATAAATGGATATAGGTGCTTTTAATCTTAATGTATTGTTATTTAATTTTTTAGGTATTGTTTTAATCTCTTTTTGTTGAATTATTCTTTTGCAGAATTATAAATTTCACCGCAGAATTATGATAAATATTCTAATATCAGATTTTAGTTTGGTATGTTAATTGTAAGTTAGGCCCTCAACACATTAAAAAAAATTACATATTAATTATTAAAATATGTAAAATGTGTTAAAATAGCTTAAAGTCATATGAATAATTTAAATTTTATTGGAATTAACAAGAAAATATTTTTTCTGTTAATTTTTGTTTTCTACGGCATGGTCAATGCTCAGTGTATTCCTTATACAGGACAGGCAATACTTACGGGTAATACCTATTGCCTGAATGGAAACCTTACGGTGAGCAGCAGTATTGCAATTCCCAATGGGGCAACACTTATTATACAATCCGGGCAGTTACAGTCTGTTGATATTCAGGTTAATGGGGAATTGGATATCCTGGATGGAGCAAGTGTGAAATCTACGGGATCCATTACGATTGGAACATTCGGAACTCAGAAAAATTCAAAAATTAAATTAGGGAAGAAATCATTTCTATCTCTTACCGGATCTGTTTCTCAAGGGGATCCTTCTTTTATGGGGGCATTTCCAGGAACCAGCTCTGTTATAGAAATGGATGCAGGGAGTGTTGTGGAAATATGCGGAACATTTACCCAACAATCAACAACTTATCCTTCCGTTAAATATATAGGAGCTCCCAATGGAAAGGCTTATTGTATTGCAAAAGCTGATGTAAGTGGAGGAGGTCCCGGATCTGTTATCAGTGATGATAGCCAGATTGTTGCCATTGCTATGGGATCCGTTAGTGATCTTGGTGCTGGTGGTTCAAGTTTTTGTGGTCCAAATGCCACACAGGCTACATGTCCGTCTTTATGGCCTGATGGATTATCAAATGATAAAATGAGTTGTGGTAATGCTCCTACTATTATCAATGAAATTGATGATGTTTGTACAAAGCCCGGTGCTTTAGGAACTCCTGATGGTTTTACTAAGTTTGGAATTACTGTACAACAGAAAAATACGGCGTGGCCGGAGAATATTCCTAACGGTTTCATTGCTTTGGAATCTCAGAATAAAGGTTTTGTCATTACAAGAGTACAGCATGTAAGCCAGACACCACAACCTGGTGATGCTATCGCTGACCCAAAAGAGGGAATGCTTTTATATGATATTCAGGATAAATGTGTGAAGCTTTATAACGGTACAGAATGGAAATGCATTGAAAAAAGCTGTAATGACTAATCTAATCTATAATATACACATGAAAAATATAAAAAATATCAGTATCGCAGCTGCTCTAATCATTTTTAATTCCTTTTTTGCCCAGGTAGCTATTGATAAACAATCCGTAGACGGTAACAGTACGGTCTTGGATTTTAATAATGTTTCCAGTAACACAAAAGGATTAATTCTTCCGGCAACCTCTGGGCTTTCCACGGGAGCTTTGGTCAATGGAACTTTTATCTTTGATGTAAGTGATAAAAAAGTAAAAGTATATGAAAATGATGGGTGGAAAGACTTGTCAGAGGTGGGAAATTCAAATGCTGTACTTATCAATAATTCGGCAGAATCAGGAAAAGGTGTCGTGATCGGGGAGTCATCCAGTTCTGCAGACGGAGTTTTGGTGCTAGAAGCTCAGGATAAGGCCATGATTCTTCCAAAAGTGGCAATACCTCATGTCAACGTTAAGAATCCATACCCTGGGATGATCTGCTACGATACAGCCAGTAAGACATTGGCTATATTTGATGGGTCGGTTTGGAATTACTGGAAATAAACCCTACATCATAAAAACAGATCTTTTTAAGATATGCTCAAAACAGCTGTATAATTTCTATACAGCTGTTTTTTTTATGAAAAAATAAACGTACTAAAATTGTTGGGTGGTTTTGATGAATGAAGGTAATATACTGGCCTGTACCAGGAATATAGCCGTCTTTCAAGATTTTAAGAAAAGGTTCCCCATTGGGATGGGGTAACCTTTAATAAACAAATAATATAAGTTGTAATATCTTAAGATTGATTCATCCCTGAAAATACTTCCCGATGGGTTGTATTGTAAGATATTATTTTCATCGTAATGTAATGTGTCGATAGGCCTCTTTTTTATTTGTGTTTCTATTTTGATATTATTTGTTTAATTTTTTTAAAAAAGCCTCCCCCTTTTAGTTTCATCATTCGTGTGCTTATCATTTGTGTTGTGTTTTTTACTTTTACTAAATCTAAATCACTTAAAAGGAGGAGGCTTGCAATTCACTTTCTACTTTTTCTATACTAATTTTAAGGTCTCTGGTTTTATCTTTTTTTCTAAGTTTATATTTTTCACATTGCAAACATATCTAATAATGATAACTATTTCCAAAAAATAGCATACGACACAGCTACATCACCTATGTGTGTAGTGTGTTTGTGTATTGATAATCAATTGATTAATTTTATGTTGTTTTTGGAGTACAAATAGAATAAAAGAAATGGAAAATGATTTTTTTCGTGCGGTATACAAATTATTACCACCCATGCAGGTGATTTTTGAATAATAAAAAACACTGAAAAACATAAATTTTATGTTTTTTATTATGGAATAAGCTTTTGGGAAATTGTATTTTTTTTGAAAAAAATAAGATGTTTTTACTGGGGAGTTATTGGGGAATTAAAATTTTAAAACTGATATCTGTTTCAGCAGGAAACAGGAAAATAATATGGATTAAAATCTTAAAATGAAGGAAAGTGTTTAATTTTTTTTACATAGTTCCCACATATCTTTATCATCTTTCGGGGGACCCAAAAATGAAGCTGATTATACGCTGAAAAAATTAAAGAATTTGAGCGCTTTCTTTGATGCTGCTCATCACAAAAATACTTTTTGTCTGGCCAATTCCTTCAATTTCTGATAGCTTGTTTACAAAAAACTCATGAAATTCATCCATATTGGGAGCCAGGATTTTCAACATAAAATCAAAATCACCACTGATGTTATAGAATTCAACAACTTCCTTCAGTTTTCCAACCTCCTCAATGAATTTTCCTGCTGTTTTTTTATTGTGAACATTCAGGGCAATCATACAGATGACCATCATTCCCTTATTCACCTTTTTACGGTCTACTACGGCAGTATATTCTTTAATAATCCCTAGCTTTTCCATACGCTTAATACGTTCATGAGTAGGAGTGGGGCTTAGATTGATCCTCGCTGAAATATCCCGGACACTCATTTTAGCATCCTTCTGGAGAAGACGGAGAATTGACAGGTCTTTTTCGTCCGGAGTATAATTTTCTGTTGGCATTTGTTCTGTTTTTAGCGTAATATTTTGTCGATACAGATGTTTTGTTCTTTATTTCTACGTCTGGTTATATTATTGTTCCAAATTTACTGTAAAATTTTCACATATGTTCTGTTAATTTTAATTTTGCAGGAAATTTGAATATATGGATACAAGGAAGAATGTAATATTAATTTTAGCATCGGTGGGAACATTTGTAGAGGCTTTGGATATTGCCATTATTAATTTGACGATTCCTTCTATTCAGGAACAGTTTCATATTGGTGCAGGCACCGTTCAATGGTTGCAGACCCTCTATGTATTATTTTTTGGAGGTTTTCTGATCATTGGCGGAAAGCTTTCCGATCAGCTGGGAAGAAAGAAAATGTTTTTGTTGGGAGCTTTCATCTTTATGTTGACATCATTAGGTGCCGGATTATCTGAAAACTTTGAATCATTAGCTGTATTCCGTGCTTTGCAGGGATTGGGAGCGGCGTTTGTAATGCCGTCAGCACTGTCTATTGTGACGAATACTTTCAGAGAGGAACAGGAGCGAAACCGTGCCATTGGAATTTTCAGTTCTTTTGCAGCCATAGGCTCCGGAAGCGGTCTTTCTGTAGGAGGGATTATCAGTACTTATCTAAGCTGGCATTGGGTATTCCTGATCAATGTTCCGATTCTTCTAATAACACTGATCCTGTCTTACTACTATTTGCCAAAAGATGAGAAAAGTGAAACCGTGCAGAAAACAGATGCTGTTTCAGGAATCCTGATGGTATTAGGTCTTTTAAGCCTAACCTATGGAACACATGAGCTGATTCATATTAAAGAGCAGCCTTTCCTGGTGATAGGATCTTTAGTACTTGCCGTGGTACTTTTAGTATGGGTCTTCTACCGATTGAGGTCTGTAGCTGAACCGTTAATTGATTTACAACTATTTAAATATAAGTCATTGGTGGTTTCTAATGCGGCTTTCTTTAGTCTTGGAGCATTCTTTATTGGGTTTTTATTTCTGATTTCGTTAATGCTTCAGAAAGATATGGGATACAGCGCTGCTTCAGCAGGATTAATGCTGGTTCCCTTCAGTATTGTATCTGCTTTGACCGCTAAATTTATTTTACCTCAGGTTTCTAAACGATTAAATTCTTCCCAAATGGGAATTTTTGGATGGTTATTTATGCTGACGGGAGGAATATTATTATTGGTATCTGTCTATACGGGACATCCGTTAACACTAGTGTTATTGGGAGCTGCGTGTATTTCAGGAATTGGAATGACCTTCTGTTTTACAGCTTTATCCGTCATGGGAATTCAGGATGTTGAACCTTCCAATTACGGTGTGGCATCAAGTTTGAGTTCTACAAGTTACTTCTTGGGAGCTGGGATTGGTTTATCCTTCATGACTTTAATGAGTCAGATTTTTCCATCAGAATTTGCGGTGGGAAGTCTGAATCTGATTATTCTGATTGGTTACGCTGTTTTAGCACTGGGAATGTTATCCTATTTTATAATAAGAAGCTTAAAAGTGAAACGTGCTGAGATGGCAGTTTCATCATAAGCGGCCTTAAAATGACACAAACTATATGAGAGAGGAATCGGTACTTAGTGCCGGTTCTTTTTTGTTGGAAAAAAGTATTCATGGTTTACATATTAACTTGTTCTTTTTATTTTTGCGGTATGAGAATACAAATCATTAGCGATCTTCATCAGGAATTTGGAAGTACTGAACTATGTTTTGACAATTCGGATGTTGTCATATTGGCTGGAGATGTAAACTTAGGAACCAAAGGAGTAGAATGGATAAAGTCTAAGATTCCGGATAAGCCGGTAATTTATGTTCTTGGTAATCATGAATATTATAAAGGAGCATATCCAAAAACGCTTTACAAAATTAAAGAAGCGGCTCAGGGCTCAAATGTTTTTGTACTTGAAAATTCTTTTGTGGATATTGGCGGAATCCGTTTTCATGGAGCAACATTATGGACTGATTTTTCGATTTTCGGGAATGCTATGGAGTACGGAATGCTATGTCAGCCTAAAATGAATGATTACAAAATGATAAAACGTGATCCGTCTTATTCAAAACTGAGAACGGTAGATACATTTAAGATACATCAGTTTTCAAAATTATGGTTGCAGGAAAGTCTTGAAAATTCAAAAGGACTTAAAAATATTGTAGTCAGCCACCATGCACCCAGCATTCAATCTGTACCTGAAAATTATAAGGAAGATCCACTGACTTCCGCCTATGCTTCTAATCTTGAGGAATTGATAATAGAGTACCACCCATTGTACTGGATTCATGGACATATTCATACTCCCTGCAGGTATAAATTGGGACAAACCGAAGTCATCTGTAACCCACACGGATATATTGATGAAAAATATAACGGGTATGACAAGGAATTGATTATTGAGGTAGTATAAAGAGCACATAGGTGGCTGTACCGATTTACTTATTTTCATTGTGCTGTATATTTTCAGGTTGGAGTAGGATTGGTGAATAATGCAATACTTATCAATAATTGAGTAATCATTTAGCCAAAACATAAAAACAATATTTTAAGCGAAAAAGTGAGACGTATGCCTGTTAAAAATAACAGGCATCCTTTTTACCTTGTATTCCTTTGTTCTATTTCAGCCTTCGAAATTTTTTTATTCACTACCTTCGTGGCCTAATCTATCTTTGATGGCTAAAAAAAAACAGACAGAACCTGATTTTGTTTCACAATTGGCTTTTGATGAAGTTCTGGAACAGGTAGAATTTGATCTCAGGATCAAAGAATTTGTTGTCATGGAAATTGACAAAGCAAACTACATCATACAACCTAATATTCCTTACCGTTCAGACTATTTTTGTATTTTTTTAGTACAGAGGGGAAGTGTCAGTTTTCGACTCGATGATACCAGCTATGAGGTATTTCAGGGAGATGCCGTTTTTTGTCCAATGGCAGAAACTTTTTGGGTAGAAAATATCGCTGAGGATTATAGCGCTAAATATATTTTCTTTTCTGTAGACTTTATTTCTCAGGCAGGATTTAATTATAAGTCGAATAATGTGTTAAAAAGCCTGTCATCAGACCCTACTCATATCATCAGGAATGAGCCTGATATGTACAGGAAGCTTCAATTTCATCTTGATGAATTGAGAGTGCTGAATAATAAGGAAAAAGACAATTATTATTTCAATGAAATGATCTGGCATCACTTTTCGCTGGTGATCTACGAGATTGATAATTATTTCAAAAAAATAGAAAAACCACATCTGGTTACCCATAGAGAAGATGAGCTTACCACGAGTTTTTTTATCCTGGTTCAGGATCATTTCAAAGAAGAGCACAATGTTCAGTTTTATGCTGATAAATTATGCATCAGTCGGAAATACCTTACCAAAGTCATTAATAAAACGATGTTTAAATCTCCCAGAGAAATTATTCATCAGGTATTGGCTGTGGAAGCCAGGCTTTTGCTTAAAAACCCTAATTTAAACATCAATGAAGTCGCTCTGCAGCTGAAGTTTTCAGACCAGGCCTCTTTCAGTAAGTTTTTTAAAAAACATACAGGCAGGTCTCCTTTGGAATATAGAAAAGATGATTTATACTGATAATGAATGAGTTATATTGATTGACGTCTTTTTGCTAAATTTAAAGTGTAATTTTGATTAAAAATATGAATATCTCTCATTTGAATTACCTATAAATGATATTTCTCATGTTTTTAAAAACTAGGCGTCTTTTTGACAAAACAAGAAGTTTTTTGAATAATCCTATTGAATTTTTTTCGTTCGAATTTTGTGCGGTAAATTTAAAAGGAATATTGTTATGCAAAGATTTTTAATTCAGAAATCAACCATACTTTTCCTCTCGCTTATTGTCTTGGCGGGATGTAGGAAAAACGATCAAAATCAATCTTATCAGCAGAAGGCGCCGGAACTTCCTGTAGAAACAGTGAAGCAGGGAGACGCTTCTGTTTCCAGGGAATACGCAGCATCTGTAGAGGGAATTTCTAATGTTGAAATCAGACCTCAGGTAACGGGATATTTAAGTAAAATTTTTGTGGACGAAGGAGATTTTGTAAGAGCGGGGCAGCCTCTTTTCAAAATTGAAGATCAGGTCTTCAGAGAGCAGCTTAAAAGTGCCCAGGCAGCTTTGATTACTGCTCAGGCAAACCTGTCCACCTCTAAAATTGATCTGGACAGAAAGAAGGAGCTATTCAGAAATAAAATGGTTTCGGAAATTCAGGTAAAAGAGGCGGAAGCATCTTATAATGCTGCAAGAGGAACGGTAAGCCAGACCACATCTTCTATTGAATCTGCAAAGATTAATCTTAATTTTTCTGTGATCAAGGCACCGGTAAGCGGGTTTATCGGAAGGTTCAATTACCGTTTGGGAAGCTTAATGACCCCCGGAAATCAGGATCCTATCACGCTGCTTTCAGATATTCATCAGGTGTACACTTACTTTAGCTTGAGTGAAAATGATTTTAATAATTTTCAGAAACAATATACAGGAAGCAATATTGATGAAGTGATCAAAAATACACCGGCAGTTTCTTTATTGCTTTCGGGCGGTGAGAAATATGCTGAAACAGGAAGAATTGATGCTGTAGAAGGGCAGTTCAATAAAACTACAGGTTCTATTACTTTAAGAGCGAAATTCAACAATCCAAACAATATTTTGAGAAGTGGAAATACTGGAAAAATAGTGCTGGATCAGTTTTACAGCAATGTTGTTTTACTTCCTATTGCTTCTACAAGAACGATTCAGGATAAAGTTTTTGTATTTACCATCAAAGATGGAAAGGCAGCCATGCTGCCCGTTGAGGTCAATGGAAAAGCAGGAGATCATTTCATCGTATCTACCGGGCTTAAGGCTGGCGATCAATACATTGTTTCCGGCTTCGACAGATTACAGCCGGGTACTCCTGTAGTGGCTCAGAAGAAGAATGCTCAACAGAAAAAATCGTAAGAAGAAATCATGTTAAAGAAAATTATAAAAAGACCCGTACTGGCAACGGTAATCTCCGTATTGCTTGTTATTCTGGGGATTGTGGGTATGGTAAGCCTGCCGATCACAAAATTTCCGGACATTGCACCGCCTACCGTAATGGTAACCGCGGCCTATCCGGGAGCCAACGCTGAAACGATTGCCAGGTCCGTAGCTCCACCCCTGGAAAATGCGATTAATGGAGTGGAAAATATGGACTATATTACTTCTACAGCAAGTAATGACGGGACATTAAGTATTACGGTTATTTTTAAATTGGGAACAGATCCCGATCAGGCAGCCATTAATGTTCAGAACAGGGTAGCACAGGTAACCAACCAGCTTCCTGCTGAGGTAATCCAGGCCGGAATTACTACCGTGAAAAGGCAAAACAGTATGATTGCCATGGTTTCCCTGACGAGTAAAGATGGTTCTATGAATGATCTTTTCCTTGAAAACTATGCCAAGATCAATATTGTCCCTGAATTAAAAAGGGTAAAAGGAGTAGGAGATGCTATGGTATACGGAAATAAAGATTATTCAATGCGTATATGGCTGGATCCGAATAAACTGACCTCCTATAATCTTACTCCTGCAGAAGTTTCCCGTGCTATTCAGACCCAAAACCTTGAAGCCGCACCGGGAAGATTGGGAGAGAGAAGTAAAGAGGTAATGGAATATGTACTTCGCTACAAAGGAAAATTCACAGAGCCGGAACAGTATGAAAATATTACGATTAAAGCACTGAACGATGGTTCTGTCTTAAAATTAAAGGATATTGCCAAAGTAGAATTTGGGGCTTACAGCTATACGGTTTCTTCCAATTATAACAAAAAGGCTTCCGTAACGATGGCTATTTTCCAGATGGCAGGTTCCAATGCCAATGAAGTGCAAATTGCTCTTCAGGAAAGAATGAAAGAACTGGAAAAATCTTTCCCTGAAGGAATGGCTTATGAAATTCCCTATGCTACAAAGGAAGCGTTGGATCAGTCTATAGAACAGGTGATTCATACTTTAATTGAGGCGTTTATCCTTGTATTCATTGTGGTGTATATCTTCTTACAGGATTTCCGCTCTACTTTGATTCCGGCCATTGCAGTTCCGGTATCTATTGTGGGAACCTTCTTTTTTATGAAAGTTTTCGGGTTCTCCATCAATATCCTGACCTTATTTGCTTTGGTGCTCGCCATTGGTATTGTAGTGGATGATGCCATTGTAGTCGTAGAAGCTGTCCATGCTAAAATGGAACATAAAAAACTGAATCCGAGGGCGGCAACGATGTCAGCCATGAGCGAGATTACAGGGGCTATTGTATCCATTACCCTAATTATGTCTGCGGTATTCGTTCCGGTAGCCTTTATGAGCGGTTCCACAGGACTGTTTTATCAGCAGTTTGCATTAACCTTAGCTATTGCCATTATTATTTCTGCCGTGAACGCACTGACACTGAGCCCGGCATTATGTGCACTATTCTTAAAACAGCATCACGGTGGTGCTCATGAGAAAATGAATTTTAAAGACCGCTTCTTTGCCGGTTTTAATGCAAGCTTCAATAAACTGACATTCCGTTACGGAAAAGCGGTATTATTCCTGTTGAAAAAGAAATGGATTGCTTTCATCCTGATCTTTGCATTCGGAGGACTGTTTGCATGGATGTCTATGACCACCCCTAAAGGGTTTATTCCGGATGAAGACCAGAGTTTCATTATTGTTACAGCGAATCTTGCTCCGGGAGCATCGAAAGACAGAACATCAAAAGTAGTGTCTGATACAGAAGATCTCCTGATGAAAAATCCGGCCGTAGATAAAGTGATTTCTGTAGACGGGCTGAACTTATTCAGTGGTTCGATGTCTTCTTCTGCAGCTTCTATATTTGTTAAATTAAAAAAAGCAGGACAAAGAGGGGCTGTCAATAATATCAATGACATTATAGGGCAAACCCAGGGAATACTTTCTCAGGATAAAAGAGCAAACTTCCTTGTGATCAATACCCCAACGGTAGATGGTTTTGGAAATACCAGCGGAATGGAGCTTGTGCTTCAGGACCGTACGAATGGCGAACTTCAGAATTTAGGAAACATATCTTACGGAATGATGGGTGCTTTGATGCAGAGACCGGAAGTTGCGGTAGCATTTACAACATTTGATGTTACCTATCCTCAGTTTGAAGTCCTTGTCGACGAAGTGAAATCTGCCCAGCTGGGAGTCAATGTTTCTGATGTATTAGGCGTAATGCAGGGGTATTATGGAAGTATTCAGGCTTCGGATTTCAACAGATTTGGAAAATATTATAGAGTATTGGTACAATCCACTCCTGAGACAAGACAGGATAAAGAATCCCTGAACGGAATCTTCGTTAAAAATAACCTGGGACAAATGGTTCCTGTCAATACATTGGTAAGCTTAAAACAAGTGACAGGAGCTGAAGTGGTAGACCGTTTTAACCTTTTTAACTCATCTAATTTAACTGTAATGGCAGCTCCGGGATACAGTACGGGACAAGCCATGGCAGCTATTGATGAAGTAAGCAAGCAGGTACTTCCTCCGGGATATACATATGATTATAAAGGAATGAGCCGTGAAGAAGCAGGATCCAGCTCACAGTCGGTGATGATTTTCGGATTGTGTATTGTATTTGTTTTCTTCCTTTTATCGGCTCAGTATGAAAGCTATATTCTTCCATTGGCAGTATTGATTGCTATTCCGGTGGGACTATCAGGAGTATTTGTTGGGATTACAATGGCTGACCTGTCTAATAATATTTATGTTCAGATTGCACTGGTGATGCTGATCGGGCTTTTGGCCAAGAACGGTATCCTGATTGTGGAATTTGCTATACAAAGACGTAGAGCGGGCAAAAGCCTCATTGCTTCTGCCGTTGAGGGGGCCAAAGCCCGTTTGCGTCCTATTTTGATGACCTCTTTAGCATTTATTACCGGATTACTTCCGTTGATATTTGTAGTAGGTCCGTCAGCGTTGGGTAACCATTCTATCGGATATGCTGCCATTTCAGGGATGCTTTTCGGAACGATCTTAGGAATTTTTGTAGTTCCTGTTCTTTTCGTGGTATTCCAGGCTTTACATGAGAGAATCAATGGAAGAGTGGTAACGGATGCTGACTGGGAATATTAATTCAAATGATTTTAAAAATGAAAATTAAAAATATAGCCTATATCGCATTCATTTCAGGAACAGCCATATCCTGTAAAGTTCAGAAATATGAGCGCCCTGAATTGAAAATGCCTGAGGCTTTCAGAAGTGACAGTATAGTTGTGGAACAGAACGAGAATATCGCCAAGATCAGCTACAAAGATTTTTTCAAAGATCCTGTTCTGGTAGGATTGATTGACAAAGCGATGGTTCAGAATAATGATCTTCAGCTAGCCTTAAAACAGATTGAGTTTGCTTCGCTGGCTTACAACCAGAGTAAGTGGGCAAATGTTCCTACTGTAAGTGCTGCTGCCAATGCAAATATTAACCGCCCTTCGGATAACAGTATGAACGGGATGATGGCAGGGCAATTCATGGGGAAAAGATATATGGAAGATTATACAGCTTCTATAAATCTTTCCTGGGAAGCGGATATTTGGGGAAAGATCAAAGGAAGAAAAGAGCAGGCACTGGCCGAATATCTTAAAACCCAGGAAGCCGGAAAGGCTGTGAAAACACAGTTGGTGGCAGCAGTAGTGCAGGGATATTATAATGTATTAATGCTGGATACTCAGTTAGAGATCACAAAATCCAACCTGACCTATGCAGAAAATACCCTGAAGTTTTTGACAAAACAGCAGGAACTTGGATTGACCACAGCGCTGGCGGTACAGCAACAGGAAATCGTAAGGGATCAGATCTTAAAATCAATTCCGGCTATTGAAAGTTCCGTTACCACACAGGAAAATGCACTAAGCCTTCTTACGGGTTCAATGCCCGGTAAGATTGAAAGAAGTGCAAGCCTGAATACGGTGCAGTCTCCGGATCATATTGCAGCAGGTATCCCTTCAGAGCTGTTAAGCTACAGACCGGATATCAAAAGTGCTGAACTTGAGGTAAGGAAAAGTGCTGCGGCTATCCATGTGGCTAAAATGAGCATGTATCCTTCATTGAACATTACTGCTCAGGGTGGAGTGAATGCTTTTCAGATCAGCAAATGGTTCAGTGTACCGGGCTCTCTTTTCGGGATGGCTGCCGGAGCTATTGCACAGCCTATTTTGAATGGTAAGCAGCTGAAAACCCAGTATGAGCAGTCGAAGGTGTTGGCAGATCAGGCTGAGATTACCTTTAAACAGTCTGTTTTAAAAGCAGTGGGTGAGGTTTCTGATGCTTTGGTACAAATTAAGAAGCTTGAGGAGCAGCAAAAAATAGCGGAAGGATTGGCTTTAAAATCTAATGAAGCGGTGAAGAAAGCTGATATTTTATTTAAATATAATTCAGCCACTTATGTAGAGGTAATCATTGCACAAACCAATAAGCTTCAGGCTGAGCTGGACCTGGCTTCCCTGAAAGCGCAAAGACTGAATGCAATAACGGCACTCTATCGTTCTGTAGGAGGCGGATGGCAATAAAGTAAAATTGAACCTGCTTCGTCTTTACCGATGAAGCAGGTTTTTAATCCATTATCATTATGAAGAATACAAATATACAAGAGGGAATCATTCTTATTCCGGATTTTAGCGGATTTACAGAATTTGTGTTCAATACCAAACTTTATACAGGAGAATATATTGTAAGACAACTACTTTCTACACTGATCGATGTGAACGGTCGCTATTTTGAAATCTCAGAGATTGAAGGAGATGCCATTTTATTTTACAGATATGACGAAAATCCTTCCTATCAGAATATTTCAAAAATACTCATGAAAATGAGGAATGCCTTCAATAAAAAAATTGAAGAGCTCAGTAGAAGCTTAAGTACTACTATAGCATTGTCCTTGAAGTTTATTGTACACTACGGAACATTTTCGCAATATAATATCGGAAGTTTTAGAAAACTATACGGTAAAACTATTGTAGAAGCTCACCAGCTTCTGAAAAATGGGCTTGCAGAACAACCCTCGTATGCGTTATTCAGCAATTCCTTTTTAGAAAACAGCAACAATCAGGAGACTGATCTTAATAAGGATAAACTTCGCTTACCGGAAGTAGGCGTTATCCAGTATTTTGAAAATATAAACTAGCATATTTTTTAATTTTAATCCTTGTAAATTTGCTATTGCTAGCGGCCCGGGTGAGAGAGACCCGGGCTTTTTTTGTTGATGACAGAACTATTAAATTATTTTTAAGGGAGAAGTAAAATTTGGAATAATATATAATTTCGAATAGTTTGTTGCAGATGTGATGGGTATAAGTTGATTTTATTGTTGTTTTATCTTATTTTTCTGATTTTCTGCCAATTGAAAATAGTGTATGTTACTAAAAACTAAGTATTTATTTCGCCTTTTTCAATATTGGGTGTAACAAATACCTCCCCATAGTGGTCTTATAGAATAAACTATAATTTCAAATGAAAACAATTTTATTTCCAATAGCATTATTAGCGGGTTCTTTGACCCTGGCCCAAACCCAGGTTGTGAAGGATACGGTAAAGCAGAAAGAGATTGAAGCCGTTACGCTGGTAGCCAGAAAGCCGACGGTAGAATCCAAGGTAGACAGAACGGTATTTAATGTTGCAAACAGTGCTATCCTTGCTGGAAATACAACATGGGATGTTCTGAGAATGACTCCTTTGGTGAGTATTGATAATAATGATGATGTAAAAGCTGAGGGACAAATGGTTACGGTATATATCAATGACAGAAAATCTGTTTTTACAGGTAAGGAATTAAAAGAATATCTTAAAACAATTCCTGCCGATAACCTTATGAAAATAGAAGTGATTACCAGCCCTTCATCACGTTATGAAACCTCAGGGTCTGTTGTCAATATTGTTCTTAAAAAAAGAGATGACGAAGGGTTGAAAGGAAGTATATCACTCAACAACAGACAAAGTACCAAAAACTCACAGTACACAAATATCAATTTGAACTACCATAAGAAAAAGTTTACACAAACCCTTATAGGAGGTTATAATAGCGGTAATTATGTGCAGAAAACCCAAACTTGGGATAACCGATACGAGAAGAATAGGCATACCGAATTCAATCTTGAGAACATAATGAGAAATGAAAGTCCTTCTCTTTCTTCTACTTCGGAATTTGAAATCAATGATAAAAATAATTTCGGCCTTGTGATGGAGTATTCACAGAGCAGGAATTTACTTTCAGCAGCATCTGATGGGTTGACTTCACAAGATGGAGATCCCGGTCAATCTTTTCACCAGATTCAAAATAACTGGGGATTCAGACGTAACTTGGGGACTAATGCTTTCTATAAATACTATGATAAAGAGAAAAACAGGATTTTAGATATTAATATTGGAACCAACTATTCCAGTGATAATAACGACAATTTGATTGACAAGCAGATTAATAAGCAGGGTGTGAAAACAGACCAGCAGCTGGGGGTGATCAGTACAAATCAGATGCGTAATTACTATCTGAAAATAGATTATACACAGCCTTTTGGTAAATCAGGCGGTACGATGGAAGTGGGAGGGAAAACTGAATTAAATAACCATGTTATTCCCAATAGCCTCTATGGGTTCAGTATTAATGATCCTTCATCCGATTATTCTAATCTATCAAAAAATGACAGATTTCATTATGAAGATAATCTGAGCTCTTTATATGCCAATTATAGTAAAACCTTTTTCGAAAAACTGGAAACAAGAGTCGGAATACGATATGAATATATTGATTATAAAGTAAGACAGGATGTGGCGGGTACAGAGAGAAGAGATTCTTATGGTACTTTTCTTCCCAATTTGTTGTTGAAATATAGTTTTTCAGACAAATATGATCTGAGTTTTACCTATAACAGAAGTATCTGGAGACCATGGTATTCTGAATTTAATCCTTTTCTGATGCCCGAAATTAATGGTACCTATTCCAGAGGGAACCTTAACCTGAACCCGAATCCTAATGACAGGCTTTATCTGAAGTTTGGAATTCTGAAAAAATACTTTATCTCTGCAAGGTATATGCATACCAATCAGGATTACTGGACGACTTATGTGACAGAAAACGGAAGAACGGTTTCATTACCGGGGAATTTCGATGGAAAGGTTGAAAAATATTACCTTTTTGCCAATACCAATCAGAACTTCCTGAAAAATAAGCTGAACGTAAATGCCGGATTTGGATGGTATTATATCAATAATAAAGATTTTAACGAGAAAAACAAACTGGGAGCTAAAGATTATATCAGTTACTGGGGAGCCTCTGCCAATCTATCATATACCAATCTTTTTAATAAAAACATTAACCTGAGTGCGTGGGTGGAGCTTGCCAATCAGAATAATGGAAATTCATATGCTAATAATACCAATGTTTTCCACAATATTTCTGTCACCAAAATATTTCCAAAAACCCAGATGGAACTAAGCATGCAGCTGATGAACATTTTTAAAAGACCTTACGGTGATAACACCACCTATAGCCAGGACGGAACTTTCAGAGAGTATTCAAAATGGGACTGGTACGGAGTTTCCCTGACGTTTGTAAAGCGTTTTGGAAACCAGAAAGTAAAAGAAAATACCAAAACCGATGTAGAGAAAAACGCTGGCGGAGGAAAGTAATATACTATTTGTTAGATCAATACAAAAGCAGGTTCTATCGGGAACCTGCTTTTGTATTTCCTGCAGGAGACCTTCTCAACAGCTTATTTATAACTTGATTTAACTGAGGTGTCTAAAAAATATTTTGTGACTTTTGGATACGTAAAAATAATATTAATGGACGGAAAAGAGATCATATTCGAATGGTGGTAAAAAACTGATATGGGTTAACCACCCCGTCAAAAATTCTTTGAATTTTCGGCACCCCTCCGGAGGAGAATAATAGTTTGCTTTTTTAACTCTTAGGTTGAGAATTGAAAGGTTGTAATATATTATTGGGTACAATGAAAAAGAAAATCAGAGATTTTCAAACAACTTATATGAACTTCTCTGTGGCTTATTGATAACTAAGTATTAGTAAGGTGTTTTCCACACCTTTTGTGGTTTGTATGTTCTCTCATAGTTTAGAGTTACCCCGGTCTTTTGAGATTTGCAGAAACAAATAAAAAGCAGGTTCCGATTGGAACCTGCTTTAATTAATTCTACAAAATTAATTTCAGAAGTTAACTATTCAATACTAACTTCCATATTTCTATTTTAAAGTAAACTTTACCTTTGTTTTAATAGCATCTGAAGAGTTTCCGATCAGTGCTTCGAAATCTCCAGGTTCGGCTACCCAGTCGTGTTTACCGGCGTCAAAATAACTTAATGCAGTTTTGTCGATGGTGAAGGTTACTTCTTTTTGTTCTCCGGGATTTAAATATACTTTTTCAAAACCTTTCAGTTCTTTTGCAGGACGGGGAACAGATGATTTTAAATCACTGATGTAAAGCTGGGCTACTTCAGCACCGGCTTTCTTTCCTGTATTTTTAACACTAACTGTAAAAGTAATGGTGTCATCCTGTGAGATGACCGTTTTATCCGCTTTTGCTTTTCCAAACTCAAAAGTAGTATAGCTTAATCCATGTCCGAAACTGAATAGAGGCTTGATATTTTTGGTGTCATGCCAACGGTATCCAACGAAAATTCCTTCGTTGTAGGTAATATTGATCGGGTTCTTCTGGTCTTTTCCTTTTCCTGCTGCAAATTCTTCTTTTTGTCCCGGATATTCTCCAAGTTGATGAGCTGAATTATCTTCCAGTTTTACAGGGAAAGTAAAAGGAAGTTTTCCGGAAGGATTAGAATCCCCCGCCAGAACGGAAGCAATAGAATTTCCTGCTTCGGAACCCAGATACCATGCCTGTACAACACTTGGAACTTCCTTAATCCATGGCATGGCCACAGCATTTCCGGATACCAGTACCACGGCAAGATTTTTATTGGCTTTTGCCAGTGCAGAGATGACATGATCCTGGTTGTAAGGTAATCCATAGCTTTTTCTGTCATTTCCTTCACTGTCCTGGAAGTCTGCTTTATTGAGTCCGCCTACAAAGATGACGTAATCTGATTGTTTTGCCAGTGCTACAGCTTCATTCAATAATTCGGCTTCAGAGCGGCTGTCTTTTAAGTCCTGTCCGGATTTTACACCGTTGTACTCTCCACCGATATCTCCTACATAACCTCTTGCATATTGAACGTCAGCCTGTTTTCCAAATCTGGATTTGATTCCGTCCAGAGGAAGGGCTTCGTATTTTACCTTTAATGATGATGAGCCACCACCTACAGTCATAATCTTAATAGCATTTTCACCAATCACAGCAATTTTTTTAGCTTTATTAAGATCGATGGGAAGAACATTCCCCTGGTTCTTTAATAAAACAATTCCTTCCTCACCAATTTCCTTGGCTACAGCTTTATGCTCTTCGGAAGCAATATTTCCAAAAGGCTTGTTCCTGTTCATGGTGGTCTGATAAGCAAGACGAAGCAGCCTGGTCACTTTATCATCAAGTTCAGTAGTTCCCACTTTTCCCGATTTAATCAAATCAAGATAAGGCTTTGCCAAAAAGTAGTTGTCATAAGCATTTTTAGTTCCGGCAGAAAGTCCATTGGTCCATGTCCCGAATTCAAGATCCAACCCGTTATGGATGGCTTGTTCCGTATTATTCACAGCTCCCCAGTCGGACACCACCACTCCTTTATATTTCCATTCTTTTTTCAGGATGTCATTCAGAAGATATTGATTCTGGCTGGCATACTGACCTTTATACATATCATAAGCCCCCATAATGGTCCAGGAATCTCCTTCGGTTACTGCCGCTTTGAATGGAGGAAGGTAGATTTCATAAAGCGTTCTGTCATCTACGTTCACGTTACTGGTATGACGGAACATCTCCTGGTTATTAAGGGCAAAATGCTTTACAGAAGTGGCCACCCCATTAGATTGTACTCCCTTAATATAAGGAACTACCATTTTTGAGGTCAGGTAAGGATCTTCTCCCATATATTCAAAATTTCTTCCGTTCAGGGGAGTTCTGTAAATATTTACTCCAGGTCCTAAAAGGATATCTTTTTTCCTGTAGCGAGCTTCTTCTCCTAAAGCCTTACCATAGTTCCATGACATTTTTTTATTCCATGTAGCAGATAAAGCCGTCAGGGCAGGGTAGGCGATGATAGAGTCATTGGTCCATCCTGCCTGATCCCATTCGTCCCACATGACCTCAGGACGTACCCCGTGAGGCCCGTCAGTAGTCCAGAATTCAGGAATTCCCAATCTGGGAACACCCGGTGAGCTGAATTTCGACTGGGCATGCAGCATAGCCACTTTTTCTTCCAGTGTCATTCTGGAAAGAGCATCCTGGATACGTTGTTCTACAGGTTTGGATTCGTCTAAATAAACCGGTAGAGTATTATTTGTCTGAGCCATATAAGAAACAGAAATAAGGGTGAATAAACTTACAATGGCGGTTTTCTTTAACATAATGCCTTTTTATTTGATTGTAAGCAAAAATAGCTAAAATTTTTATTATCTCAAATTGAGAAAATGAAAAATAATCTGTAAAAAAACTGTCTACATAATTGTTTGACAGTTTTGTTATCTGTTTAAAGCTGAAAATAAAAAGCGGGATAAAGATAATTCACTTTTGGCTTTCAGATTCTCAAATTCAAGATTACCATCCTTTCACGGCTCCTCCTTTGAAAATTTCTTTGGCTTTCTTCTCTACTTCATCAGATTCATAGGCTTTAACGAAATTTTTTACCTTCTGACTGTTTTTGTTGTCCTGTCTGGCAACCACTACATTGACGTATGGAGAATCTTTATCTTCTTTGAGGATACCCTGTTTTTCAGAATCCAAACCAGCCTGAGCTGCAAAATTATTATTGATAATACCCACCACCACATCTCTGTCATCCAAAACTCTTGGAATCTGTGCGCCTTCAATCTCCATAATTTTCAGCTGTTTTGGATTTTCTGTAATATCGGTCACTTTTGGAAGCAGTCCGACACCTTCTTTTAATTTTAATAAGCCGTTTTTCTGTAACAGAAGCAGTGAACGTCCTCCATTGGTAGGATCATTAGGAATGACCACGGTATTTCCATTCTGCAGCTGACTTATATTTTGAATTTTTTTTGAATATGCTATAATAGGGAAGACAAATGTATTTCCTACCACAGCCAGATTATATCCTCTCTGTTTGGATTGTTCGGTAAGATAGGGAACATGCTGGAAAGCGTTGGCATCAATATCCCCGGTGGTCAAAGCTTCATTGGGAACCACATAATCATTAAAGGGGATCAATTCCACTTCAAGGTTGTATTTTTCTTTCGCTACTTTTTTCGCTACTTCAGCAATTTCCTGCTCCGGGCCATAGGTAATTCCCACACGGATAAAATTAGGATCATCTTTCCTTCCGGAACATGCCGTGAATAATAATACGCCGGCAGCAAATAAACTTAAAATCTTTATTTTTTTCATTGTCATTCTTTTAAATAAGAAAAAAGGAATCGTAAAAGGACCACTTCTGCTCCTTTACTCACACACTTTCTATCTGTGATCAAAGCTTTTTGACAGCCGATCTCCTGCAAACTGTATAATAAATACCAACAGAACAAGTAAAACCAATACCGTATTCATGATTACTATATCATAACCAATATACCCGTATTGATAGCCAACCTGTCCCAATCCGCCGGCACCTACCGCACCGCCCATCGCAGAATAACCTACCAGAGTAATCAAGGTGATGGTGGCATTATTGATAAGTGAAGGAAGGGCTTCAGGAAGTAATACTTTTCTGATAATCTGAAAAGGGGAAGCTCCCAACGCTCTGGCTGTTTCTATCAAACCATGAGGAACTTCAATAAGGCTGTTTTCCACTAATCTTGCAATAAACGGAGCAGCTCCTATACTTAAAGGAACCAATGCTGCGTTAACTCCAATGGACGTTCCTGCTAAGATTCTTGTAAAAGGAATCATCCATACAATTAATATAATAAAAGGAATGGCACGGAAAATATTCACCAAAATGGAGAGTGCTCTGTGATAAACCATATTTTCCAACAGCTGACCTTTTCTTGTTAAAAACAGTAAAATCCCAACCGGAAGCCCCAAAACGAATCCAAAAAATCCGGATACGAATGTCATATAAATTGTTTCCCAGGCTCCTTTTGCTAAAAGAGCAATTACCGTATCACTAAGCATATCCTTTTACTGTATTTTGAATTTTGTTTTGATTGAAATAATAGATGGCCTGTTGATTTTCGTCTTCTTTTCCCTGAAGTTGAAGCAGCAGTTTTCCAAAGTTGGAGTTTCCAAGATATTCTACATCAGCCTTCAAAAGTTTATAGGGAATTTTATATTGAGTATATAATGTTGAAAGAAGTTCCTCAACACTTATATTTTCGTTGAGTTCTATTTCGACCAGCGGAAATAAACCATCCTGTGGTTCTTTCTGAAGTCTGTTATTGAGTTCCTGTGGCAGGGTCATGTTATCTGAATTTATAAATTGTCGGATTACCGGATTTTCCCGATCCGAAATAATCTCACTTAATGTTCCTTTTGCTAATAATTTTCCTTTGTCTATCACGGCAACGTGGTTGCAGACTGCTTTGATAACCTCCATTTCGTGAGTGATAAGGAGGATGGTAATTCCTAGTCTTTGATTGATATCTCTTAACAGCTGTAATATAGACTGCGTAGTGGCAGGATCAAGAGCACTGGTGGCTTCATCACAGAGTAAAA
The DNA here is from genome assembly GCF_016756935.1 of Chryseobacterium sp. KMC2. Lineage (NCBI taxonomy): Bacteria > Pseudomonadati > Bacteroidota > Flavobacteriia > Flavobacteriales > Weeksellaceae > Chryseobacterium > Chryseobacterium sp. KMC2. The sequence goes on along the minus strand of NZ_JAESIT010000004.1, from coordinate 154,618 downwards.
GATGAGGGTCATTGGCTAATGCCCTGGCAATGGCAACTCTCTGTTTCTGACCTCCGGAAAGGCTTCGCGGATAATCATGGGCCTTATCCTCAAGGCCTACAATTTTCAGAAGCTCATTTACCTTTCTATTAATCTGATCTTTATTTGCATGATCCAGCTCCAAAGGAAGAGCTATATTATCAAAAACAGTTCTCGAAGAAAGAAGATTGAAGTGCTGGAAGATCATCCCAATTTTTTTACGCTCTTCAGCCAGTTGCTTTGAGCTTAGTTGAGTGAAATCCTTTCCGTTAATAATAATCTGCCCTTCGTCCGGTCTTTCCAACAGATTTACCGTACGGATCAGGGTGCTTTTTCCGGCCCCTGAAAATCCGATAATTCCTACGATATCTCCTTTCTCTATAGTGAGGCTCACACGATCCAGCGCCTTGAAAGATTGCTTTTTCTGATGGAATGTTTTTGATATATTTCTGATTTCTATCATTCTGATGTCTTATACTATTTAAATAGGCTGGTATCGTCTGCCTGTTTTATTAAAAAATCGTTTCACTCTTCTTAACTTCACTTTTGACCGTTTTGAAAGTTTAAAATATTTGGTGACATTTGTCAACAATACTCCCAGCAATATGATGGATAAACCATACAGCTGACCTCCATTGATGCTCTGATTGGCAACAATCCAGCCTGCAATAACCGTTACAATAGGGTTAATGTAGGTATGGGTGCTTACCAAAGCGGCGGGTTTTACGGACAATAGCCAAATGTACGACAAATAAGCGACTATAGATCCAAAGAAGATCAAAAACAGAACACCCAGCCATGCTGATAATGGGATGGCGGAAACTGAAAAACCGGTCCATTCTTTACGTAAAAATGCAATAAGAAAAGAGGCTAATCCAGCTACTATAAGCTGTTGAGCAATATTCATAAAAGTAGATTGTGAAGCCGGGTTTTTCTTTGAATATAAAGAACCCAATACCCAGGCTATAGAACTTAATCCTAACACAATAAAAGCGGTAATGCGGAGATGACCGTCAGTGGCTGCATGTGCTGCCGTTGAATTGACACTTCCTTTTAAAAATAATACCAATCCTACAAAACCAATCACCAATCCTATCGGAATAAACTTATCTGAAAAATAATATTTCCAGTTCTTTCTGTCAATGGCAATAAACCAAAAAGGTCCGGTTGCAATAGAAATGGCCGCTTCCGGTGCCGTTACATACTGCTCTCCCCAAGCCACAAGACCTGTTCCTCCGGTAAGAATTAAAATACCGGTAATTGCATTTTTTTTCCAGTTGATTAGTGTATTGGCCTTTTCTCCTTTGGACAGGAGATATCCTATCATCAGAATTCCTGCAACCAGAAATCTTAATCCCGAAAGAATGAACGGAGGAAAACCTTTCAAACCAAATGATATGGCTAAAAATGTAATCCCCCATATTACATAGATGTTGGTAAATGCCAATGGGACCAGCCATTTGTTTTTAGAAGTGCTCATTGTTATTTTTTAATGTTGTTTGTTGTTAATAAAAAAGGCTCTACAATGTTGTAGAGCCTTTAAAAAATATGTTATATAAAAGTAAGGTCATCCACAGTATTCTTGATGTATAGGCATACAGATACACATCATCATGTTTTTGATGGTATGTTTCTTTATTGAATTATTTTTTAATTCTGCCTTCATTTTATTTTATTTCCTGAATACGATTGCAAATATATAATATAATTTTTATTAGTCCACTAAAAAAGTAGACTTTTTGAACATTAATTTATTGTTAATGATTTAATTTACTATAAATGAGTAGTTTATATGTTGGTGTTTTTTTATGATAGGTTTTGTTTTAATAGTTTTTAATTCATTTTTTGTGGAAATGTGAGGGTAGGTACTGTTATGAAATAATTAAAATAAAGTTGATATTTTAAGAATTACGTAAAATATAAGGAATGGCTATCATCTTCTTTTTCTGTTGCTCTTTCAGCTTACCAATCAAATGAGAATAATGTTTTAAATAATTATCTATCAGTTTGTTATAATAGTAATAGTAAATTTAACATTATTTATGACTAGACATTGATGATTAGTCATTAATTTTGAAATGAGAATTTTATTAATTTAAAAAACAACTTATTATGAAACGTTTTGAAAACAAAGTAGCGTTTATTACAGGGGGAAACTCCGGAATAGGTAAAGCTGTGGCTGTATTGATGGCAAGAGAAGGCGCAAAAGTGATGATTGCTGACATTCAGGAAAATAAAGAAACACTGGAAGAAGTTCTGAAAGAAGGGACTGATGCCAGATTTATTACCTGTGATGTTTCTAATCCGGAAGATGTAGAAAAAGCTGTTGCAGAAACCATTGAAGTATTTGGAAGTCTGGATATAGGGGTAAATAATGCAGGAATTGTAGATGCGTCTCCCATTCATGAAAAATCAATCGAAGAGTGGCAGCGTGTGATCAATATCAACCTGAGTGGTGTTTTTTATGGAATGAAATATCAGATTGCCCAGATGAGAAAGCAGGAAACCGGAGGGGCGATCGTGAATATGGGATCTATTATGAGTCAGGTTGCGGAATTTGGAATCGGCTCCTATGCTTCTTCAAAACACGGTCTGGTGGGACTTACAAAAGTAGCTGCATTGGAAAATGGTACGAATAATATCCGTGTTAATGCTATTGGCCCAGGCTATATAGAAACCCCTTTATTGATGGATAATGCTGCACAGAATGTTGAATACAGATCCTATATGGAATCTAAGCATGCAATGAAAAGATTGGGAAAACCTGAAGAAATTGCAAAAGTAGTCTTATTTTTGGCTTCAGATGATGCAAGTTTTTGTACAGGAGCCTATCTTCCTGTAGATGGCGGTTATCTGGTACAGTAATTTATAAATAATACAATGGAAAAAGATCTTCAGGAAATACCTCTCCGCCGGAAACTCGGTATCAGCATGGTGGAAACTTATAATAGTGTTTATGAGCAGTCCCAGGAATTTTTTGCAAAATATGGACTTACTTCACAGCAGTATAATGTACTTTCTATTCTGTATGATGCAGGAACGCCACTGTCTACGTCGGCTATATTAAAGAGAATGCTTGAGAAGAATGCCGGAGTTTCCAGGTTGGTAGATCGTCTTATAGCTAAAGATCTTGTTGAAAAGAAGGTGAATCCGGAGGACAAACGTCTGATCGATGTACAACTTACGGGTAAGGGTGAGGTTCTATACCATGAGGTTTTTACGGCACTTCCGGATGTGGATGCAGTATATAAGAATTTGACCGATACTGAAGTAGAATTGCTTATGACTCTTTTGTCAAAGATTAGAGAGAGTTGATATCAGATTCAGAATGATGAACACTTCTCAGGTTGTATAGAAAATACAGCAATAACAATGATCCGGGAACCGGACACATCACTTACTCAATTACTTAAAATTTTTTGACTCCTGAAAATTCAGCTTTATGCTGGATTTTTTTTTACATTTATTAAACTAGTTAAATGTACAGGATTTCTATGGTCCATAATTTAGCATCAAAATTAAAAGACATGGACAATAGAATATTAGGTCTGCATCATATCACAGCTATTGCAGACAACGCAAAAAGAAATTTAGATTTTTATACCCAGGTTTTAGGGGTAAGACTGGTCAAGAAAACAGTCAATTTTGATGATCCGGGAACGTATCACTTCTATTTTGGAAATGAAAACGGAACACCGGGAACTATTCTTACTTTCTTTCCCTGGGAAGGAATTGGTCAGGGTACCAATGGAAGCGGTATGGCTACTCATATCGGATATTCAGTTCCGAAAGGAAGCCTGGAATTTTGGAAAAGTCGTCTTCAAGGTTTTAATGTAAATCTGGAGGAAGGGGAAATCTTTGGGGAAAAGCTGATCTCTTTTAAAGATCCGGATGGCCTGCAGTTACAGTTTATAGAACCATCCGCTGAGGATCACCGGAAAGTATGGACTACTGATGATCTCAAAGAAGAGCATGCTTTAAAGGGATTTCATAATGTCACTTTAAGTCTAAAAAAAGCTGATCCTACCCTTAAAGTTTTAACGGATATTTTAGGATATGATCTGCAAAAACAGGAAGGGGAAAGATACAGACTGGCAACGGATGCTATCGATACAGCCAATCTCGTAGATATTATTGAAAGTGATAGCATTCCATCCGGAAGGAATGCTGCCGGAACCAATCATCACATTGCTTTTAGGGTAAAAGATGATACTGTTTTAATGGAATACCGTGAAAAAGTATTATCTGCAGGCTTAAGTATCACTCCTAAGATCAACAGAGATTATTTTTACTCACTCTATTTCCGTGAGCCTGGAGGTGTATTATTTGAAATTGCCACAGACAATCCGGGGTTCACTGTAGATGAGCCACTGAATGAACTGGGTACTCACCTGAAACTTCCTCTACAGTATGAAGGAATACGTGATAAAATAGAAGAAGCCTTACCGAAGTTATCATAGATCATTACTTAAGTCTTATAAACACCCTAATTTTGACACTCATAATAATTCTATAAATACTACAAAAATGGAAAGAACAGAAATAGTTTTAGAAGGAAGAAAAGGAGAAATTCAACTTTTCTCTGATGATCTTAAAGCAGGAAAAATGGACATTTCAGTAATTGGAAAAAAACTGACGGTCTACCATACTGAGGTGAATACGGAATATGAAGGGAAAGGCTTTGCCAAAATTTTATTGGAAAGACTGGTTTCTTATGCGAGAGAAAACGATTTGAAAATTGTACCCTTGTGTCCCTATGTTCATGCACAGTTCAAACGTCATCCGGAAGAATATAATGATGTGTGGATGAAAGAAGTATTGTAATGAATGACGAGTAGGGGATAGAAGAGATCTCAACTTAGCGTATTTACCAATTTGCCTGATCGTCATTTTTCCCTTTCTTCCTGCGTTGGAATAATCCGGAAATAGATTTAGAAACTTCACATTACAACAATCAGTCAATAATTTTAACTTTCAATTTTCAACTTTATGAAACTTATCACAGGATTGCATCACGTTACGGCTATTACCGGCAATGCTCAGGAAAATATAGATTTTTATACCGGAGTTTTAGGACTTCGATTGGTCAAGAAAACAGTCAATTTTGAATACTCCGATGTTTATCATTTTTATTTCGGCGATGAATATGGAACGCCGGGAACTATTTTGACAACTTTTCCTTATGGTAAAGATCTGATTAACGGAAGACATGGCAAAGGAATGCTGAATACTACTGCTTTTTCGGTTTCTATGGATGCATTGGAGTATTGGACAAATCGTCTGGATCAGTTTAATATTCAATATAAACAGCCACAGCAAAGATTGTCTGAAGAAGTTTTTATTTATCTTGAAGATTTTGATGGGTTGGGACTGGAGCTGGTTTTTAATGATAAAGACCAAAGAAAAGGATATAACAACGGCTATATTCCCAAAGAATATGCGTTAAAAGGAATTCACCATGTGGAAATCTGGCAGGATGCCTATGAAAGAACAGCTGCCCTTTTAACGACTCAGATGGACCATAAAGTTATTATTGAAAGTGCTGACAGACTGAGACTGGGAACAGAAGATCTGCCGGGACACTATGTGGATCTTTTGTATATGCCTAATGCATTAAAGGGGTTGGCAGGAAGAGGGACTGTTCATCATGTAGCTTTTGCCACTCCCGATGCACAGTCACAACTTGAGATGGTAGACAGGCTCAATGCCTTCGGTTTGGAGCATACGGAAGTGAAAGACCGGAAATATTTCACGTCAGTATACTTTAAAGAGCCCGGTGGTGTGTTGTTTGAAATTGCCACTTCCGGTCCGGGATTCGATGTCGATGAAGAAGCTGCATCATTAGGGGAAGATTTGATGTTACCGAAACAATTTGAAGAACAGAGAGAACGTTTAACAGAAGTTCTTCCAACAATCAATTATCCAACAGAAAAATTCAGATAGAAATAATGAGCCATATTTTAAACATAAAAACAGCAGGAATACCATTAAAGCAGGCAGAAAAAGCCTTGATTATGATTCACGGACGCGGTGGAAGTGCTCAGGATATCCTGAGTTTGTCCCAACATCTGAATGTAAAAGACTATGCATTACTAGCCCCACAGGCTCTGAATCATACCTGGTATCCCTATTCGTTTATCGCACCGGTGGATCAGAATGAACCATGGTTATCATCTGCCCTGGAAATGGTAGGAGAAACAGTAAAAGCTGCCACAGATGTAGGGATTAAACCCGAAAATATTTATTTTTTCGGATTTTCCCAGGGAGCGTGTCTTACATTGGAATTTTTGGCCCGCAATGCACAAAAATTAGGTGGAGCGGTGGCTATTATCGGAGGAGTGATTGGTGATAAGATCAATCGCGATCACTATAAAGGTGATTTTGCAGCAACGCCGGTTTTGCTAGCAACCAGTAATCCTGATTTTCATGTTCCTGTAGAAAGAGTCTATGCTACAGTCAATATTTTAAGAGAAATGAATGCTGAGGTTACCGAAAAAGTCTACGCCAACTTCGGACATTCCATTAATCAGGAGGAGATGGAACTGGCGAATTCAGTTATATTTAAATAAATTAAAAGATAGTATTGTCGAAATTCAGTAGAGGTGGGCTTTAGCCCACCCGACAATATATCATTAATCCATAGGCTTTAGCCAAAACTTATACCCTCTAAAGAAGATGCATGAACAACTACTTTTAATACTAGGACTTTTATTACTCGTTATGATGCTGGTGATGCTGGCACAGCGCATAAGGATTGCTTATCCTATTTTTCTGGTACTTGCGGGATTAGGAATCAGTATGATTCCGGGAGTACCTGTTTTAAAGCTGGATCCCGATATTATATTTTTAATCTTTTTACCTCCCCTTTTATATGAGGCGGCATGGTATACTTCATGGAATGATTTCTGGAAGTGGAAACGCCCCATCAGCCTGCTAGCTTTTGGGCTGGTTTTCCTGACCTCTCTGGTCGTTGCTTATACTTCACAGCTTCTGATCCCCGGTTTTACCCTGGCATTAGGCTTTTTATTGGGAGGTATAGTTTCACCACCCGATGCTGTTGCCGCAGCCACTGTATTAAAAGGATTAAAGGTTCCCAAACGCACCCTTGCCATATTGGAAGGTGAAAGTCTGATCAATGATGCCTCTTCACTGATTGTTTTCAGATTTGCTTTAGCTGCGGTAATGACCGGAGCTTTTTCAATGCATGAAGCCACCGGTCAGTTTTTTCTTGTGGCAGGAATGGGGATTGTTGTAGGGATTATCGGAGCTCATATTTTTTACGCCATTCATAAGTTTTTACCTACCACCCCGGCAATTGATGCTGCTATTACGGTAATTACGCCTTATATTTTATTTCTTTCCGCAGAGCATTTCCATTTTTCAGGAGTGATGGCTGTGGTAAGTGGAGGACTTTTTATGTCATTTCGTGCCCATGAGATTTTTAAAACCGGAACGACAAGAATTAATATGACGGGAGTCTGGAATACGTTAATCTTTGTAATGAACGCTTTGGTCTTTGTATTAATAGGACTTGAGCTTCCGGATATTATCAATGGTTTAGGAGAAACCTCTTTAATGGAGGGCATAAAATATGGTTTGATTATAAGTGGTATTGTCATTGTGGTTCGTCTGTTATGGATTTATCCGGTGGCTCATCTTCCAAGATGGTTGAGTAAAAAAGCCCGACGTGATCCAAGTCCGGGATGGAAAAATCCCTTGATCATCGGTTGGGCCGGGATGCGGGGCGTTGTTTCTCTGGCAACAGCCTTATCTATTCCGGTTATGATGAATGAGCAGTCTCAGTTTCCCATGAGAAACCTGATTATTTTTATCACGTTTATCGTTATTTTTGTGACGCTGGTTTTCCAGGGACTTACGCTACCTTTAATCATTAAATTAACTAAAATAGAGGAAATAGATCCTATTTTACCTTCTCATGAGCAGCAGGCAGGAATTCAAATGAGACTTGATCAGCTGGCAATTGACAGGCTGAGTAAAGAATATGAACCTATGGTAAGCAGTAATACCCTGGTAGAGAACCTTAAAAAAGCATTGGAAAATGATATTAAACTCCACCAAAACCATCTGAGCTCTATTGAAATGTGCACCAACAGACAGAATGATATGAAGGAATATCATAAGATCATGCTCGACATTATTGCATTACAGAGAAAAGATTTATTCAAAATGAAACGTGAAAAATTATTCAGTGATGATGAGATCAGAAAAGCCGAATCTCAGCTGGATTTGAATGAATTGAAAATAACGGGGAATAAACATTTGTAGGAGAATTGAGAGTTAAGAGTTAATAGCTACGAAAGTAAATTACTTATTATCTTTACACTTTCCAGTTTCATACATTACATCGCTTTTACCTTTAAACTCTCAACCATCAACTCCTAATCAATAAGAACCATAAATCCTAAACCTAATGAAAACATTACATTTTTTAGTCATCGGAAAGAATCAGGAAATTCTGGATGTTTTACAACGCATTATAGGAAATAACGAGGGCTGGACGTCTGAGATTCAAAGTGATGAAAATGCCAGTTATGACTATATAACAAAAAATAAGGTAGATATCGTTCTTCTAAGTTCCGGATTATCTGATGACTTTGAAAAAGAGATGAAGATATTCTGTGCCCATTTAGATAAAGATGTTAAAGTGATTGACCATTATGGAGGAGGAAGTGGACTGTTAAAGAACGAAGTTTACAGTCTTTTTCCTAATTTGCAGGGGTAAACTTTAATTTATGTTTGAAAATATCATCAGGAATATTGAACGATTCATCACTATAAGTCCAGAAGAAGGGAAAATTTTTACAGATGCTTTGGTTTGCCAAACATTTCCCAAGAAAACCGTTTTATTAAGAGAAGGAGAAATCTGCCAGTTTGAAGGATATATTCATAAAGGATGTGTAAGAATGTACTGTTTGGATGATAGCGGTTCTGAAGTGACCTTATTGTTTGCCATCGAAGATTGGTGGATCAGTGATATTGCTTCCTTTCATGAGCAAAAGCCCTCGAAAGTATATATTGAAACCCTGGAGGATTCAGAAATTTATATGTTGAATCCTACGACCAAAGAGAAGTTATTACAGGAAATTCCCAAGTTTGAAAGAGTTTTCAGGATGTTGGTACAGCGGAATTTAACGACCCTGCAGAGCCGCCTGGTGAATACCATTTCAAAGACTGCCTCGGACAGATATATTGAATTTATCAAAGTATATCCGTCCATACCCCAAAGGGTTGCCCAATATTATATTGCTTCCTATTTAGGAGTGTCAAAAGAATTTGTAAGCACGATCAGAAAACGCTTGGCTTCAAAAGAGAAGTAAGCAGGTGAATTTTTCACCACAGATTACTCAGATGAACACAACTGTTTATATCTAAACCGTAAACTCTATCAAATTATTTGATGTGTATCAAAATCTGCGTCATCTGCTCGAAAAAATATCAACCACAAAAGTCACAAAAGTTTTAAACACTTAAGATTTATAAAGTGACTACCACACTGCTGAAAAGTACACTTAAGTTTTTTTTATATTCCCCTCCTCTGGAGATGGCGAAAATTCAAAGAATTTTTGACGGGGTGGTTAATGATGTAAATTTGTTTTTAACCATAGAATAGTATGAATATTTCTTGGTGAAATCTACTTGATCTGCTCAATCTGCGAGATTCATAAAAAACTCTTCCCTTACATTGGAAGTCAACAATTTTATTGAAGATAAAATCTTTAAACCTTTGCGCTATACCAGCTGCCAAAGCAGTTTATATACCGGATATTTTTATATCCGGATTTTTTTTGCTGAAAAGTGATTTATTAAACTAGTTAAATGTGCAGGGTTTTTCACCACTGTACATTTGTCCTATCAAAAACAAACAAATAATAACTCGATATGGACAGAAAAGATTTTTTAAAGAAAGGTTTATTAGGAACAGGAATGTTTGTAGCATCAGCTTCTCTTGGAAATACCATAAAAAATGAGATTGATGAAATCGAACCACTAGAACCTATCGGATACAATCATTTACCGAATACGGAATCAAAAATTAAAGACAACTCTGTCATCCATAAAGCAGATTCACGGGGAAAAGCGGATCACGGATGGTTGCTAAGCCAACACACTTTCAGCTTTGCCAACTACCATAATCCTGAAAGAATGCATTTCGGAGTACTGAGAGTTTTGAATGATGACAAAGTAGAAGCGGGGAGAGGATTTGGAACTCATCCTCACGACAATATGGAAATCATCAGTATTCCTCTGGAAGGAGATCTTGAACATAAAGACAGCATGGGCAATACAGCCGTTATCAAAAGCGGGGATATCCAGGTGATGAGTGCAGGAACCGGAATTATGCACAGCGAATTCAACAGAAATAGTGATCAGCCGGTCAAATTTCTCCAGATCTGGGTGTATCCCAACAAAAGAAATGTAGTCCCAAGATACGATCAGATGACATTAGATAAAACAAAAAGCCAAAACCAATTTCAGCAGATCCTTTCTCCAAATACCAATGACGAAGGAGTCTGGATTCATCAGGATGCATGGTTTCATCTGGGAGTTTTTGAAAAGGATAAGACAGTCAGTTATCAGATCAGGAAACAGGGAAACGGAATCTATGCTTTTATCCTTAAAGGAAGTGCAGAAATCGAAGGCCAGCCAGTAGAAGAAAGAGACGGGTTCGGAATGTGGGATATCAAAGATTTAGATATTAAAATAACCGGGGAAGGAACGGAAATCCTATTGATGGAAGTACCTATGACTTTATAAAAATAACTCAATAACAATAACAAACAACATTTAAAGTAAATATTATGAAAAAATTAATCCTATCATTTGTAACAGGTTTACTCTCATTAACAGCAACAGCTCAAAATCCTGGAAAATCATTATTAAATCCTGGCAACCATGCCTTGGTACTTATTGATCACGAAGGGCAGATGGCTTTTGCAACCAAAAGCATAAGCATGGAAGAGTTGAGAAATAATGTCGCCCTGGTAGCTGGAGGATCAAAGATTTTTAATGTGCCTACAGTGGTAACAACCGTGGCTGAAAAATCATTCAGCGGACCTGTTTTTCCTGAAATTTCAGCAGTATATCCGGAAGCAACAAGTGGATATGTAGACAGAACAACCATGAATACCTGGGAAGATCTGAATGCTCACAAAGCCATTACCGGAAAGAATAAAAAGAAATTGGTTTTTGCAGGATTATGGACCAGTGTATGTATCGTAGGACCTGTTTTATCCGCAATAGACGAGGGATATGATGTGTATGTCGTAACGGATGCTTCAGGTGATATTTCTAAAGAAGCCCATGATCAGTCGGTTACCCGTATGGTTCAGGCAGGAGCACATCCAATCACTTCTGTTCAATATGTGTTGGAATTGCAGAGAGACTGGGCAAGAAAAGAAACATACAAACCGGTAAATGACTTGATGAAAAAATATGGTGGAGCTTATGGTATCGGAATTCAGTATGCTCAGGAAATGCTAAAACATTAATGGTATCTGCTGCGGCAGGCCGAAAGTCTGCCGCATTCTTCAAACTTAAATAATATGATAATGAAATTACTGAATACACTTATACTTTCCGCCGTCTTAGGCACAGGAGTCTTACAAGCTCAAAAAGCGGATATGATTATTACCAATGGAAAGATCACAACCATGGATGATAAAAATCCTGAAGTACAGGCTGTCGCCATAAAAGACCATAAAATTTTACAAGCGGGAACGAATACCCAGGTTTTAAAATTAAAAGGTGGCAATACAAAGGTTATTGATGCCAGAGGAAACAGAGTTATTCCGGGATTGTTTGACAGCCATCTGCATGTGATTCGTGGAGGAAGATTTTACAATACAGAACTTCGTTGGGATGGCGTGAAGTCTTTAAAAAGAGCATTGGAAATGCTGAAAGAACAAGCACAGAGAACACCGAAAGGTCAATGGGTAAGAGTGATTGGTGGTTGGAATGAATATCAGTTTGAAGAAAAACGACTTCCTACATTGGCTGAGATTAATGAAGCGACAGGAAATGTACCCACTTTTATCATGTATCTCTATGGGAAAGCCTGGTTGAACAAAGCCGGATTAAAAGAACTGAACATCAATGAAGATACGCCTAATCCTGCACAAGGTTTAATTGAGAAAGACAATAATGGAGATCCCACAGGATTGCTGGTGGCAGAACCCAATGCCTTCATTCTTTATTCAACACTTGCCAAATTACCGGAATTGAAAGAAGAAGAAAAAGTAAATTCTACGCTTCAGTACATGACCGAGCTGAACAGACTGGGGGTAACAGCTGTAATGGATGCAGGTGGAGGATTCCAGAATTTCCCGGATGACTATGGAACAACAGATCAACTGAACAAAGAAGGGAAAATTACCGTTCGCCTCCCTTATTATTTATTTGCACAGAAGAAAGGTTCAGAGCTTGAAGATTACACCAAATGGGTAGGAATGGTTGACATTGATGACCATGGTCATAACGATTTCAATGAAATAGATTATCATGTTAACGGAGGAGGTGAAAATCTGGTATCAGACGGAGCTGATTTTGAAAACTTCCTTTTCCCAAGACCGGAACTTCCTGCTACCATGGAAAAAAATATGAAAGATGTGGTAGGTCTTCTGGTTAAAAATAAATGGCCTTTCAGAATTCATGCGACCTATAATGAAAGTATCACAAGATTTTTAAATGTCATTGAAGAGGTTAATAAAGAAACTCCCTTGAACGGATTGGTCTGGTTTATTGATCATGCCGAAACCGTAACCGAAGACAATATGAAAAGAATTAAAGCTTTGGGAGGTGGAATTGCCATACAGCACAGAATGGCTTATCAGGGAGAAAGCTTCATCCACAGATACGGTAAAAAACCTGCTTTAGCTTCCCCACCTGTGAAAAAAATGCTTGAAATGGGAATTCCTGTAGGCTTGGGAACAGACGGTACCCGAGTGGCGAGCTATAACCCATGGGTTGCCTTATACTGGATCACAACAGGGAAAACAATCGGAGGAAATCAGGTGATGGCTAAAGAAAATACCCTGGACAGAAAAACAGCTTTATCACTTTCTACTTATCGAGGTTATGAATTAATAAAAGACTCTCAGAAAGGGAAAATACAAAAGGGATATTTTGCAGACCTAACCATTTTAGATAAAGATTATTTTATGGTTAATGATGAAGAAATTAAAACCATTACTTCAAAACTCACCATCGTTGATGGGAAAGTAGTCTACGGAGATGAAACTTATAAAACAGCTGCTCCGGCACCGCTTCCTGTCATTCCGGACTGGTCACCAGTAAAATACTACGGAGGTTATCAAACAAAATAATTTTAAACCACAAAAGCTACAACCACTTCAACTGAAAGGGCAAAAATTCCCCTTCTCTGGAGGGGTGGCAAAAATTCAAAGAATTTTTGACGGGGTGGTCAGTATAAAATCCTCCAATCATCCGTGTCAATCCAATCTGCGGTTAAAAAAAACAAAAATAACCTTTAAAAATTTCATTCAAATCATGAAAAAAATAATCCATATCATCACCAATACAAATCCGGGAGGAAAATTAACCGATACAGCACTTTTAGTGTTCAGAGTTTTACTTTCAGTGGAATTAATCGTAGCCCACGGATTAAAAAAATTAGGAATAGGTGTTTCAGAAGCAGAACAGGTTCCGAACCCGCTGCATCTTCCGGAAGCATTCAACAGTCTTTTTGCCGATGCTGCCAACCTGGTATTTCCTGTATTTGTAATCCTGGGCTTTTTCACAAGAATTGCAGTATTACCCATTCTGGCGGTGACACTTACAGGTTATTTTATTCTCCATTGGAATGATGCATTATTGGTAAAAGATACGCCCTTTATGTACAGCTTGTGCTACCTTCTTTTGCTGTTTATGGGTTCGGGGAAATATTCGGTGGATAATTACTTAAGAAAGATATCATCATGAGAAAACTGATTGCCATCGTACTGTTTCTGCAGATTTTTATTCCCGTTCAGCTTTCTGCCCAGTTTAAGCTGATGAGGTTTGATGAAGATTATGCTGCCTATAAAGACTCTGCAAAGACCTTTTACAACTCCATAAAATATATTCCCCTTACAGAAAAAGCTAATAATTATCTGTCGCTGGGAGGAGAAGCAAGACTGGAATTTGTTGATTTTAATAATGAAGATTGGGGAAGGATGGGAATTGGAAGCAATCCTTTTCTGATCCAGAGGTACAATGTGCATGCAGATTTGCATCTGGGCTCACGGGTAAGAATTTTCGGACAGGTGAGAAGTGCATGGGAAAATGGAAGAAAGAACGGTCCAAGGCCTATTGATGAAGACCATTTGAATATTCAGAATCTTTTCATTGATGTTGATGTTCTGAACAATGAAAAAGAAAAGCTTACAGTGCGTCTGGGAAGACAGGAACTGGATTATGGAAGTGGAAGACTGATCTCCGTGAGGGAAGGTCCCAATTTAAGACTCTATTTTGATGGATTGAAATTCATGTATAAAAGAGGAAACTTCAGATCTGATGCGTTTATGATGGCAGCCAGCGAAATCAGTCCGGGAGCATTGGATAACAAATCTTCAAAATCAATTAATCTTTGGGGAAGTTACAATACATGGATTATTCCCCGAAGTGGAAACCTGGAGTTGTATTATTTGGGAATTCACAGAAAAGAGGTACGCTTTGAAGATGGGTTTTCCAATGAAAACAGGCATACTTTCGGAGGAAGGTTCTGGAGATATGGGGGAGGTTTTATTTATAATTTTGAAGCGGCCTATCAATTAGGCAGCTTTAATAAAGGAAATATCAGCGCGTGGACGGCTTCTGCAGACATAGGATATATGTTTGAAAATGTAAAAGGAAGACCGACCATCAATCTTAGAAACGACTATATCTCTGGAGACAGCAATAAAGGGGACGGAAAATTGGGAACATTTAATCCTCTCTTTCCGAAAGGAGGATATTTTGGATTTAATCCTCAGATTGGCCCTGTGAACTTAATTGATATTCATCCCTATGCCACCATTGATTTAAGTGAAAAAATAACAGTGCAGGCAGACGTAGTTTTCAACTGGAGGTATTCTACCCAAGATGGGATTTACAGACCCAGCGGAACATTGAATCTGCCTTCTTCCAACTCAAAAAAGAGATACATCGGAACCGCATTTTTAGGAAGTTTCAATTATAAGATCAATCCATTTTTAACCTTTAACACCGGAATACAATATTTCAATACCGGAGCCTTTATCAACGATGTAATTGACAACCACAAAGACGGACTTTTCATCAACTCCAGAATCGTATTTAAATTTTAAAAAAAACACAGGGAATTTGAAAATCTGAAAATGAGATAATTTGAAAATAAATTGAACAATTATCCCACATCAATGTCCATCTTCACCACAGAAACTACCTTTGAAAAAACAAATAAAAATAGCCGGAGCGAAGCGACTTGCGTCTTAAAGACATCGCATCTCGCACCCCGAACCTCGTAACAACCAACAAAAATAAATCACATGAAAAATACACTAAAACAATCACTGGTAATTGCAGCTTTAGCATTATCTACACTCAACTTTGCACAAACCACAACTACAGCTCCTGCGAAAACAACAGCCATCGGAACTTCCAAAACCTGGGGAACCGTAGACGGAATTTCCATGATAGGATTGGTACAAGGTCCATCATCTGCTGACGCCCAGCTTCAGGTAGCCTGTGTTTTCGAATATACAGAAGGAGACATCTTCAGTGCTCAGGCATTACCCGCTAAATTGAACGGATTGGTTCACCTGGATGAGGCTTTAAAAGGAGAACTTACCAACCTTAGAAAAACAGGACAGTTTCAGGGACATTCTTTAGAAACCATTTTAATTACCCCACCGACAGGATCGATGTCTGCAAAGAAATTATTGCTGATCGGTTTAGGTGACCGTAATAAATTTACACCTGATTTAATGACTTCCGTAGGCGAAGTGGCAGCCCGTGAAGCTATGAGATTAGGCGTTACCAATTTTGCCTTTGCCAGTGACCTGAAAGATGCCGGAATAGATTCTCCAACCGCTTTGGTAGCTGGAAACGTAGTCAAAGGAATTGTTCATGCTAACCGCTCTGAAAATTACCTGAAAGAACACAAACTTTCCACCACAAAAAAAATAGAAAAAGTATACCTTCTGGCTGGTCCTGCCTTCTTTGAAACCGCAGGCGGTGGAATTTCCGATGCCATTTCAGAAGTAAAAAAGAAATAATGAACTTAGTTTCATTAATATTGTTGATCCTGCCCCCTTTTCATAAGGGGGCTTTTGTTATATTTACTTTTTAAGAAATGATATGGGATTAGGACTTGAAATAAGTTTTGTGTTTGATAAAGAGGAGCCTCTATGGCAATATCTAGACCTGAGAGATCGATGCCATTTTGACGGAAGAGAAGGCTTAAATCTGGTGATGACCGGTGATGGTATGGAAGATGATGACCGGTTATTGTGTCAAATAGAAAGAGTCTTACATATAGACTTGAAGATATTGGATTTCTGGAATTTTTATGAAGAATATATTGATCTGGAGGTTTTAAGATCTAATCTGGTACAATTGAAGAATGCATTGAAAAACCAACCTGATTTCTATAAAAAGATAGCGTATGGACATGATATTGAAGAAGGTTATCTGAAGGAGAAGTTTGTTGAGGATGTGAATTTTCTTATTGAAAGGCTGGATCTGAATATAATAAATGGTGCAGAAAAAGTAATGTTTGTTAGTTTATAATTAATAATATTGCTGGCAGGTTTGGGATACCCGTGCCAACAACTTATCAAAGATCAGCTCCCAACTAAATTAGCTAAATCCAAAAAAAATCCCGATTTTTGCACCCCTACAATAAACCCGAGTTCATGAAATTATGTATTGCCGAGAAACCCAGTGTTGCCAGAGATATCGCCAAAGTATTGGGCGCTACCACGCCTAAACAAGGTTATATGGAAGGAAACGGCTATTGCGTAACATGGACGTTCGGACATCTTTGTACCTTAAAAGAACCTCACGACTACGGTCCGCAATACAAATCATGGAATTTGTTTCTGTTGCCTATTATTCCCAGCAGCTTTGGGATAAAGCTTATTCCGAATAAAGGTGTAGAAAACCAGTTTAAAGTTATTGAAAGATTGGTAGAAGAATGTGATGAGGTCATTAACTGTGGCGATGCCGGGCAAGAGGGAGAATTGATCCAGCGTTGGGTACTGCAGAAGGCAAAATGCAACAAACCGATCCAGCGTTTATGGATTTCTTCACTAACGGAGGAAGCTATCAAGGAGGGTTTTGCCAGTTTGAAACCCGCTGAAGATTATAAAAACCTGTACCTGGCCGGAAATGCAAGAGCCATAGGAGACTGGCTGTTAGGAATTAATGCGACGAGGCTTTTTACCAAAAAATTCGGAGGAAACAAAGCCGTTCTTTCTATAGGAAGAGTGCAGACTCCCACACTGGCTATGCTGGTGCAGCGTCAGAAAGAGATCGATGCCTTTACTACAGAAGAATATTGGGAGCTGAAAACGAAATACCGTGATGTTATTTTCAATGCTGCGATTGACCGTTTAAAAACCTTGGAAAGAGCTGAAAAAGGGCTGGAATACCTTAAAGTAAACCCTTTTGAAATCGTTTCTTTCGAAATAAAAGAAGGAAAAGAAAAAAATCCAAGACTTTTTGATTTGACGGGACTTCAGGTAGAAGCCAATAAAAAATATGGATATTCGGCAGAAAACACGCTGAATTATATCCAGAGTCTCTATGAGAAGAAGCACGTAACCTATCCTCGTGTTGATACCACCTATCTATCCGAAAGTTTATATCCGAAAATAGGAGGGATTCTTCAGAAAATGTATCCTTATCAGGACCTGATTGCTCCATTATTAGAAGCTCCGATTCCAAAATCGAAAGCTGTTTTTGATGATACCAAAGTAACCGATCACCATGCGATCATTCCTACAGAAATTCCACCTTCTCAGAATCTGAGCAGGGAAGAAAAACTGATTTATGATCTGATTGCGAAACGTTTTATTGCTGTATTCTATCCGGAATGTAAAATTTCCAATACTTTAGTGGAAGGAAAAGTAGGAACCATCCCTTTCAAAACAAGTGGAAGACAGGTTCTTGAAGCAGGATGGAGAGCTGTGTATGCTAAAGAACCTAAAGAAGAAACCACAGATAAGGACAAAGAAAAAGAGGAAGAACAGACCATCCCCGAATTTATCGTGGGTGAAACAGGACCTCACGATCCAATGATCCACCAAGGGAAAACGACACCTCCAAAACCCTATACTGAAGCAACATTGCTGCGTGCGATGGAAACTGCCGGGAAACAGGTAGAAGATGAAGAACTGCGTGAAATGCTGAAAAACAACGGAATCGGAAGACCATCTACCCGTGCCAACATCATCGAAACCCTTTTCAAAAGAAAATATATCGAAAAGAAAAGGAAAAATCTGATTGCTACCCAAACCGGAATTCAGTTGATTGATACTATCGAGGATGAACTTCTAAAAAGTCCGGAACTGACAGGTGAATGGGAATCAAAACTTCGTAAAATTGAAAAAGGAGAATATGAAGCCAATCTTTTTAAAGAAGAACTGATCCAGATGGTTACAGAACTGACGGAGAAAGTGGTATACGGAAAAGGAAAAGTGATTACCCTACAGGAAGAAGAGAAAGAAGAGGTGAAGGAAAAGAAAAAAAGAGAACCTGCACAGAAAAAAGAACTTCAGTCCTGGGAAGAAACAAAATGTCCAAAGTGTAAAGAACATAATCTGATTAAAGGAAAAACAGCAGTTGGATGTTCCGATTTCAAAAACTGTGGTTTTAAAATTAGTTTTGAAATTTTTGGCAAAAAACTGTCGGATAAACAATTGATGGATCTGGTGTTAAAAGGGAAAAGCTCAAAACTAAAAGGCTTCAACACTCACCCGGAAGGATTAACAGAAGGAGTTCTGACTTTAAGTGATGATTTTAATGTATTGCTTTCCTAAGGCTTATACAAAATTTCCTTCAGAATTATAAATGACAGATTTTGTCTGTCCACTCATTTTGTCATTCCGTAGGAATCTAAGCATAATAAGAAATAAAAATCTGCTTGATCTGCTCAATCCGCGAGAGAACATATCAACCACAAAAGTCACCAAAGCTTTAGACACTTAAGATTTATAAAGTGACTATCACCCTGCTGAAAAGTACACCTAAGCTTAATGAAAATCCTTGATTTACTTATATATGTTTAGATTCCTACGGAATGACAAGGGGTATGGATAAGCAAAATATTCGCCTCAGGAAGGTTGGCAAAATTCAAAGAATTTTTGACGGGGTGGTGATCTAGCCACAAAACACCTGTCATATTTCTATCAATTTAAAAATTACCTGAACAGCCTGTCATACCATCCACTGATATCTTTTTTAATAGACTCATGGTATTTGCACAGGACCTGGGCCAGCTCCAGATCGGATCTTTCAGACTTATATGTGTTCAAGGTAAGATATCCGTAAAAATTTCCATCCTGATCAACAATAGCCGGAGGGTAGGAGGCATAAGAGTTCCAGGGAGAGTAGGTGCTGTATGGACTTCCATAATTTCCGTAGGTATTCCAGATTGATTTTGAACTGTATACATTTCCATAGTCCCCGTAAGTGTTCCACACCGAATCCTTATTAAAAGTATCACAGTTTAAACATCCCAGGTATTGGTTTTGATCGGAACCTCCATATAAAGATAAAGTCTGGGCCTGAAAAGCACAGCACATCAGAATGCTTACAAACAAAAAAAATCTTTTAAAACCCATATGACCATCCCTTTAGTACAAAGCTAAGCTTTTTATCTTGTAAAAATAAACCATCCTGATAGGTTTTAAAATCCGTAAAGTTTAATTTATATATGTATTAAATACATTACGGTTTTCATTCCGGGTAACTTTCTTCTTCACAAAACATGACTCTTACAATAATTAAAAATCCTTTTGTTGCTGGAAATAAATTATATACCTATCATTCAATTTTTAGCCTTTTCATTCTTTACTTTTTAAATCAATCTTTACATTTACATCCAAATTCAAAAAGCAATGACTCCAGAGAAAACAAAACTTATTACAGACAGCTTCAACCGGTCAGAAACATTGAAATTCTACAGGGCAGAACTGCTGGAAGTGGAAACTGATTTTATTTCTATAAAAATTCCTAAGATGGAAATGATGACCCGGAAAGCGGGAATGTTCAACGGAGCAATGATAGCTTCTTTAGTGGATGTTTCTTCAGGATATGCAGCGGTGAGCCATTACAAAGAGGATTGCTATGTGGTGACGGTTGAGCTAAAGGTGAACTATTTACGGCCTGCAATGGGTGATGCCCTGATATCAAAATCATATGTCATTAAAGGAGGGACCAAAATCAGTGTGATCAGAACGGAAATTTATGTTCAGAATGAAGGTTTAGATTCAGACAGCCATGTGGCCACTTCATTGGTGACCATGATGAAAATAAAATAAAAGCTTTACGGTTGTAAAAGGCCAAAATATTCTTTAAACAAAGGGATTCTATTGGATTATTTTTACCGGAATGGAATGGCTTTTGCTCCATAACCCCCATAAACATTAAAAAAATAATAATATGAACTTAATTATCAGATTATTTGTTACAGCGATAGTTGCCTATCTTTTAACAAAAGTTTTACCGGGAGTCCATTTTGAAGGATTTTCAACGGCCCTTATCTTTGCCATTGTACTGGGAGTCCTGAATATCTTTGTGAAACCTATTTTAAGTCTTTTCGGACTTCCTCTTACCATTATTACATTAGGCTTCTTTGCCCTGGTAATTAATGCGGCAATTATTATGCTTGCAGATTATTTTATAGACAGTATGATGGTAGATGGTTTCTGGTGGGCATTTATATTTAGTATTCTATTGTCCATTGTCACTTCTTTGGCAAACTCAATGTTCTCAGATGGAGAGTAATTGATTAACGATACAAATGAAAAGGTCCGTTGGTTTTTACTGACGGACTTTTTTTGTGGGTACTCCCGAGCCATGAGATTGTGATACTCCTGTTTAACCATTCCCCTCCTTCGGAGGGGTGGCGAAAATTCAGAGAATTTTTGACGGGGTGGTTAAAAGGTATTTTTCACACTTTACATACAGAATATACTAAGATATCTCATAAATACTAAGAGAATATAAATTTTAGTGTTAATTATTTCGGTCATTTTTATTTTAAATATTAACTTTGGCAATCTTTGAATCTAATAAAAGGATTTTATGAAACCATACCGGTTTTATATATCCGTTAAAAAATGAATATCAACATATGAAACTTAAGTACAGTCTGCTGGCTCTGGCAGCTCCGCTTTTAATGAATGCACAACAACTAATGACGCCTGAAATTCTTTGGACTTTGAAAAAAGTTGGAGTACAGGCCGTTTCACCGGATCAAGCTTCCCTTATTTATAAAGTAGGACAGGTAGATCTGAAAACAGAGAAAACAAAAAATGAGAACTATTTTCTGAATGTTCTTAATAATCAGTCTTCTAAAATAGATTTCGGAAAAAAAGCCCTGATTCAATGGGATAAAAATGGAATCTATGCACAGGAAGGTGACATCATCTATCTTTCAAAAGATGCCGGAAAAACCTGGACAGAATTTTATACCATAGGTGAGGTGGATAATATCGTTATTTCTCCCGATGGTAAAAGAATCGCTTTCAGTAAGCAGGTTCTGGTTGAGAAACTGATGGGGAAAGATAAATACAATGATACTCCCAAAACAACCGCTCAGGTATACACGGACCTGAACCATAGACATTGGGATTATTTCAATGAAGGGAAATACAACCACGTATTTGTAGTCAATACTTCCGATAAAGTAGATGTTGCTAAAGATCTTTTGGAAGGGAAAACCTGGGATTCTCCTCAAAGACCTTTCGGAGGTGCTGAAGATTTTATCTGGAGCCCGGATTCTGCACAGCTTTTATATGTGACCAAACCTAAAAGCGGTAAAGAATATGCTACAAGTACCAATACGGATATTTTTGCTTACGATCTGGCTTCAGGTACTACAAAGAACCTTACAGAATCTAATAAAGGATATGATCTTAATCCAAAATTCAGTCCGGATGGAAAATCATTGATCTGGCAGAGTATGGCCAGAGACGGGTATGAAGCGGATAAAAATGATGTAAAGATCATGGATTGGAAATCAGGTAAGACGACGAATCTTACAGCAGGTTGGGACGATAGTGTTTCAGGAGACGTGCTTTGGGGAGCTGATTCAAAAACAGTTTACTTTACGGCAGCCTACAGAGGAACAAAACAGCTTTTCTCTCTGGATTCAAAATCAGCGAAAATACAGCAGATTACCAAAGGAGATTTTGACGTTAATGAAATCTTTACAGACAATAAAACTTCCCTTTTAGTAGGAAGAACAGATGTAAATCATGCTACAGAACTTTTCTCAGTAAATCTTAAAAACGGAGAAATGAAGCAGGTTACTGAAGCCAATAAAGAAGCGTATGCTAAGTTGGCTCAGGGTAAATCTGAACTTAAAATGGTAAAAACTTCGGATGGTAAAGAAATGGGAGTATGGTTCCATTATCCACCAAATTTTGATCCGAATAAAAAATACCCAACATTGGTATATTGCCAGGGTGGGCCACAGTCTGCACTGACACAGTATTTCAGCGTAAGATGGAACTTTGCTTTAATGACTGCCAATGACTATATCGTAGTGGCTCCCAACAGAAGAGGAATGCCGGGATGGGGAACAAAATGGAATGAGGAGATCTCCAAAGATTGGGGTGGACAGCCGATGAGAGACTATCTGGCAGCAACTGATTATGCAAAAACATTACCATACGTAGATGGAGATAGAGTAGCTGCTGTAGGAGCAAGTTATGGTGGATACAGCGTATTTATGCTGGCAGGAATTCACGAAAACAGATTCAAAACGTTTATCGCTCACGATGGATTATTTGATATGAAATCATGGTACCTGACCACTGAAGAACTTTGGTTTGCAAACTGGGATATCGGTTCTCCATGGGAAAAACCACAGCCAAAAGCTTATACAGAATTCAACCCAAGCAATTTTGTAGAAAAATGGAATAAGCCAATCATGATCGTTCAGGGAGGAATTGATTTCCGTGTACCTTACGAACAAGGGCAGGAAGCTTTCCAGGCTGCAAAATTAAGAGGTCTGAAATCTAAATTAGTTTATTTCCCGAATGAGAATCACTGGGTACTTCATCCACAAAACGGATTGGTATGGCAGAGAGAATTCTTCGATTGGTTGAAAGAAACATTATAAAAGTAATAACAATTACATATCAATAGAAACGGGCTTTGGCCCGTTTTTTTATGGTGAAATTTCCCATGGCATTGAGTCAAAATTTATATATTTGAGTATGCAAAACCGTATTTCCTCATTTTTACCGCTTATCGATATGCAGTCTGAAATTTTAATTTTAGGTTCCATTCCGGGAGTGAAATCATTGGAAAAACAGCAATACTATGGCCATCCACAGAACAAATTCTGGAAGATTATTTTTGAATTACTGAATGAAGAATTTACAGAAGATTATGTGGAGAGAATCAATATTTTAAAGAAATACCATATCGCTCTCTGGGATGTTATTGATTCCTGCGAAAGAAAAGGAAGCCTGGATTCTGAGATAAAAAATGAAGAAGCCAATCAAATTGCGGAGCTGTTGGAAGAATATCCTAACATCAGAGCTATTTTCTGCAACGGAGGGAAATCTTATAAAAGCCTGCAGAAACTCTTAGGGAAAAACTATAGGCTCCCTGTATTTTTATTGCCATCCACAAGCCCGCTCCATACCATTTCCTTTGAAAAGAAATATGAAGAGTGGAAGAAGATCCTGGAATTTCTGGATCGATGATTCAATGCTTAAAATTGAATAGGAAGGATAACGGTCTCCATTGAGATTCTTTAAGAATGACAAAGTACGTGGATAGGCTACTTATAGTATTTGTCATTCTGTAGTAATCTAAATATAAAATATTAGCATAATAAAAATCTGCTTGATCTGCTCAATCCGAGAGAGAACATATCAACCACAAAAGTCACAAAAGCTTTATACACTTAAGATTTATAAAGTGACTATCACACTGCTGAAAAGTACACTTAAGCTTTTCAAAATCTACGATTTTCATAGTCAATATGACAATGGAAGCTTCTATATTCCCCTCCTCCGGAAGGGTGGCAAAAATTCGAAGAATTTTTGACGGGGTGGTTAATGATGTTAATTTGATTTTTGACCACAAACCGAAGATCCAATTTAATCAAAAGTTCGATGAAAGTCTATAATTTTATTGTGTATACGTGTTTAGATTCCTGCGGAATGGCAAGAGAATGGAATGATCCATTATTATCTTTTTTACGCCATAGGAATAGAGAAAGTATCAGTATTTCTTACTGTATCAACAATCTGATCAATCTGTTAGGCTGGAAATCAATCAGCTTTCAGATATCTTCTCAATCCTTTTAACAGTTTTAGCTGATTGCGCGTTCTGTTGAGATTGTGTTCAGTATACTGTATAGCGTAGTAAGTACTTCCATTCAGATAGTCGGTCAGAAAACGAACTGCCTGAATATAGATCACCACCTGGGCTGCATAATCAAGATGCTCAAGTTCTTTGAATACCAGCTTTTCTTTTAAATGAAGAAGGAACCCGTCTTTTACCGCCCTGTATATTGATGGACTGAAGTTTTTCAGAGCACTGCCATCATCTTCATTTGTTGTATTGGTGTAGGATCTGGCAATATCTCCAAAGTCATATAATAAAGTAGAAATCATGATGGTATCCAGATCAATAACAGCCAGAGGACTGAAGTCGGTATTAAAAAGGATATTTCTGACATTAGGATCTCCATGTATGATTCGGCGGGGAAGCGTATTATTTCTTTCCATTTCAATCCAGTGCTGAGGTAAGAACAGTAAATCATTGACCTCTTCAATCTCGGGAGAAGCTTTTTCTATCAGGGCTACATCGGCAGCCTGCAATGAATTCCTGTAATCTGTAATTCTTTTTTCAAAATTGATAAAATCAGGAATTGGAGACTGGATATCCGGAATATCTCCTGTATTAATGGCATTAAGAAAACATCCTATTGCTTTTGCAGATTCATAGGCAGAGGCTTGGTCATGAATTTTAAAAAGGGTTTGTGCATTTTCTATAAAACTGGATAACCTCCAGGAATCCATATGGTCATCATAGACGATAAAACTTCCTGCCAAAGAAGGGATGGGTTTGATCAGCTGCAGAGGATAATTGTCATTTTCTAAACGTTGATTGACAATAATATGATTGTTGATGATGATCTCCGGCTGTTTGAAAACGGCATGATTGATCTTTTGCAGGATAAACTTTTTCTGCTGGTCTTTATCTTCTAAGAGGTAAGTGGTATTGATCAGTCCATCTGTAATAGGTGAGATGTTATAATTATTTGTACCAATGAATTGATTGACAATGCTGTTTAGTTCCATAAATCTTCCGGGTATCTGTTTTTTTGAATTTCTGAAGTCAGAAAATCTTTAATGCTCTTTTTGTCGTCTGCGTATGTTACTCCCATCCATTGGGAAGGGGAGGTTTTCACTTTTACTTTCACCTTTTTTTCATCTATCATTCTCTGTAGGGCTGAAGGAATATAAAATTCCTGAGTAGGCATCGGACCTGATTTTATAAAATCATAAAAATAGGTTTCCAGAGCACTAAAAATACCGGGATGGAAAATGAAAAAGTTCATGGATACTAATGTGTCGGGAGCTATTTTTACCGATTGCCCGTTTTCTGTATACATAATTGAGTCATTTACCTTTTGAATAGACGTCTGTTCTTCTACTTTGATCAGGAAACTGTCCGGATCTAAAGTGCAGATTCCCCTTGCAACAGTTCCGTTACCACTTAATGTAGTACTCACGGGATAAGCTGCCATAGCCAATCTTGCATCGGAAATATGATGAAGGTCAATTTCGTCAGCTGCCAGCTGATAGGCTTCTTTTCCGTAAAAATCATCTGCATTAATCATGACAAAAGGCTCATGTATAACGTCTTTTGCACAAAGAACAGCATGAGCGGTTCCCCAGGGTTTCTGCCGTTCTGAATAATCAAAATGATGAACAGGAATATGGTCCATTTCCTGATACACCCAATGCAGCTCAAACCCTTTTGTTTCGGATAGAGCATTGAGCCGTTCAATATAATTTTGGGGGATCAGCCTGTTGACAATAATGACTACTTTACGAAAACCAGCCTCCAGTGCATCATAGATAGAATACTCCAAAATCGGAGAACCGTTATCAAGTATTCCATCCACTTGCTTGAGACCTTTATAACGGCTGCCTAATCCGCCGGCTAATATGAGTAATGTTTTTTTAGAACTCATCGGTCATTCCAAATACAGGTTTACGGGTCTTCCATTTACCATTGGTGAAATCAGGAATCTCAACAACCTGGCCGCCCTTGGCAATAGATTCTTCACTAAGCGGCGTAATAGAGTACCATAAAGCAAGGTCATAAACATCCATTGGAAATTCTATATTGCGTTTGATACATTCAATAAAAGTATTCATCACAAAGAAATCCATTCCGCCATGTCCTGCACCTGCTGCTGTATTTTCAAACTTCTTCCACATCGGATGATCGAATTCTTTCATCCATTTTTCCGTATTTTCCCAACGGTGGCTGTGGTTCATTGTTTTTTCAAAATAAATATTCCCCTGGTTGAAATCTCCCCATCCGAAATCCTGCCACAATCCTTCAGTTCCCTGTACACGGAATCCAAGATCATAAGGTCTCTGTAAGCTGGTATCGTGGGTTAACAGTATTGTCTCCCCATTGGCACAGGCAATTTGTGTAGTGACGATATCTCCCTGATTGAATTTTACCTTGGCATTCGGGTGATTTTCTCCACCTTTAGCATGTTCTACGATATATTTATGTAATCCTACAGATTTTGAAGAGAATGAGGAAAGTCTTGTTAAACGGTTTCCACGGTTGATATCCATCATCATGGCAACCGGCCCTAATCCATGCGTAGGATACAGTTCTCCATTACGTTTTACATAATGTTCAGTTCTCCATTTTGCTTCACTGAAGCCTTTTTCTCCAAATTCAGCTCCGGAATTATAAGGGTTTACTCCGTCATTGAAAAGGACTCCTCTCAGATCGTGCTGGTAGCCACCTCTTCCATGAACCAGCTCTCCAAACATTCCTTTACGGACCATATTCAGAATAGCCATGATATCTCTTCGGTAGCATACATTTTCCATCATGAAAATAGGAACCTTTGTTTCCTCATATACTTTCACAAATTCCCAGCAATCTTCAAGCTTAATAGCTCCGGAAACTTCCATTCCAACAATCTTTTTGGCGCGCATAGCTTCCACCCCCTGCGTAAGATGCCACTCCCATGGAGTTGCAATAACAACCGCATCTATTGTTTTTGATTTTAAAAGATTTCTATAGTCATATTCTCCGTTTGAAAACTCCTGAGCAGCCGATTTATTATTGTCTTTTAATATTTTCTGAGAAGCTGCAAGCATTCTTTTATCAGGATCTGCAAATGCTATGATCTCTACATCATTACGTTTTGCCAGTAGTTTTACATGTTCCTGTCCACGAAGCCCAACACCGATAAAACCGACGCGGACTTTTTTATCTGTTTTAAAATCATTTGAATAGGCAAATAAAGAATTGGGTACGACCAATGCTCCAAAGCTCGCCAAAGCTGCTGTTTTTAGAAAGTTCCTGCGGGAAGTACTATTGTCCATCTATTTTTTTTCTAAATATATTAAAACTTTTGTAAATCACAGCGAAGAGAGGGCGGTAATAAGTTGTGGTGAGAAGGGGGGAGAGTACTAGAGTTTGAGAGTATTAGAGTATTAGAGTATTAGAGTGGGAGAATATAAAATAGCTTTTGGTGTACATATCTGATATCTAGTATCTGGACATCTGACATCTAATATTATCCCCTCTTACTGCTAATATTATCCCCTCTTACTGCCCCAAATAAGCCGTAATCAATTTTTCTCTCATTTTATTCAAGTATTTAATGTCTTTTGTATTGGATAGAATAATTAAGGTCAGATCATTTTTATCGGCTAGATGTACCCAGTTGGCACTGTGTCCATAACCTTCTCCCTGACGTTCCACAAAAAGGGTATGTACAGAACCAAAGTTTTTAGGGTACACCCAAAATCCCAGTGCTGTATCTTCCAGTTTTTTATCCGGAGTAAGCATGGTATTCAATGTTGCTTTATTAATCAGAGTATGGTTAAAGAGAGCCTGATCAAAAATGAGAAGATCCTTGGGCGTAGAATACATGGCTCCGGCAGAATAAAAATTGTCAATATAGGTGTTGGTAGGGGTGTGGAGAGCAAAAACATTGGTGTCATCAGCAGTATAGCCCTCATCAATATTTTTAATGATGTCATTATGGTGAAGAAATCCTGTGTTCTGCATTTTCAGAGGAATTAATATCTGTTCTTTAAGGACGTCTTCAAAAGGCTGATGGTATATTTTTTCAATAATCTTTCCAAGAAGGATAAAATCCCCATTGTTATAACTGAATTTCGTACCGGGCTTATCGATCAGTTTTTCAGAGAGAAAAGTACTGATGAAATCATCCAGATCCCATAACGTATTATCATAAGCCTGATGAATGAGCTCAGGAGAGCTGATGTCTTTATTTTCTCTTCCACTGCTATAGGTGAGGAGATTCCTTATGGTTGCTTTTTTTGCTGCTTCCCCTTTGTATTCAGGATAATAAGTGGAAATAGGAGCGTCTAAATTTATTTTTCCTCTTTCATAAAGCTGCATGATCAATGCTGCAGTAAAAGTTTTGGTAAGTGAAAAGATATGAAATCTGGTTTCATCTGAAAAAGGAATATTATAATGCCTGTTTGATAACCCTTTATAGGTAAGTAATTCAATTTTGCCACCTTTCGCAACCAATACACTCCCATTGAAATTATCTTTTTTTACACAGGAGTCAATGACTTGCTCAACTTTCTGTATCTGCGGATAGGCCAGATGAATCATCATCATCAGGATTCCTGAAAGTATTTTTTTCATGGAAAATATATTTTTAGTTTAGTACCGAATTACTTACGTTAAAAGTAATCAATTATTTATGTAGTACAGATCAAATTATATTAAGTATTTATTGGCCTATCCATGCATTCCTTAAAGCTAACTGTTTTGAATCGGGGTTGGAGGAAAGACTCACTTTTCTGGTAGTTTCATCATAAGTAAAACCCACTTTTGCCAGATATTCTTTCAAAGGAATGGGTTGGGTACCTTCAATAAAGTCTCTGAAAAATGTACGTATTTCCGGGAAAGTCATTTTGGTAATTTCATCAAACAGTTCATCATCATTAAAATATTTGCCTTCTCCATATTTTTTCATCAGCTGCAACATCAGATCCTGGGTACCCATTTTTCCTCCGGAAAGCTCCCGTAATCTGATATCCAGACACATGCCCAGTAATGGTCCTTTCTGATAAAAATTCATATACTGGTCCTGTCTTTCCATGGCATTTTTGCTGATCTCCGTAAAAGATAGCGTGTTGTCAAACTCTTTCATGCCCTTTATCTTTTCTTCCAGGGTTTTTGCAAAATCCTCCAGGCTTATCATTTTTTGTTTTATAGGCATGTGGATGGTGGCATATTCTGTCATTCCCTCATATAACCACAGATGTTTGGATAGGGTAGGATTTAGAAAATCATAATGCTGAATCTCTCCTGAATGAATGTTGAGAGGCGTAATAATATGAAAGAATTCATGGGAAGCTACTCTGTTTAAAGCAAAAGGAATAAAATTCATACTCCCGGAGCGGTACAGGCAGACTGTCGAATGAGAATGCTCCAGCCCATCTCCCATAAATCCCTTTTCATTAGCAGATTCATAATAAATCAAAAAGGCATATTTCTTTACCGGTAGCGACCCTCCCAGATAAGCTTGCTGGTTTTTCAAAATGTTCTCTAGTTCAAGAGCTATTTTTTTTGAATAATGTCTTTCTTTTTTATTATAAAATGAAACAAGAACCTCAGTATGGCCTATTTTCAGCCAGGTGGTATCAGGAACACAGTATAAGACAGGAGAGTCTACCAACTGGCGGTAATCTTTTGCCCATACTATATCGGTGTTTTTATTTTTCTGTTTGTAATCCAGAGCAGAAGAGGCATAAAAATCTTTATTTTTTGTAATGTTGATTTGGTAGGGAATATCTTTCATTTCCTCAAAATATCCCACTAAAGAATTGTAATTGATGACAAAAACACTGTCTTTAATAAATGTGCTGCCGGCAGATTTGGCTTCATGGGTATCTTTTTCTAACGAGTCCCATCCGTCTGCGACCTGATATGATATTTTGTTGACATGCTTAAGGTCATGTACCATCCAGCTGTTTTTGTCCAGACGTTCGGTAAGTATCTTTTTCCCTTTTTTATCCGTGGCAACAAGATTGGAGACATACTGCCCGAAATTCATAGCCTGATAAAATCCGGGAACAAGTTTGGGAATGATAAACTTCCCTTGTGTAAGATTGTTTTTGGGTGGGGTAAAAGAAACTGTGACTTCATCATTCGATACATGATGAAGATCGATATGGTATGTGTAATTTTCCTTTGATGCCTGGGCAATAATTGTAGAAGGAAACAGAACCAGTACAAAAACTAATTTTATCAGGTTATTCATCTGCTTTTGTTTTTTTAACTGATACGAAAGTACAAAAATTGCCCAAGGTTAAGGAGCTTTATTTTTCTGTAAAATACACTTCTTCATACGGTTGGATCAGTACCCATCCGTTTCCTGAAAACTTCATTTGGAATTCCTCTCCGCTTCCTCTTCCGATAAGACTTTTAAAGGAAACATTTGTTTTCAGCTCCGGGCTTAGGTTTCCGGACCATGCCACAGTAGCATTAGGATCTGTGAACACAGGAGTGTCAGGAGTAACCAGTAAAGTCAAAGGATCACCATGGGTAGTTATGGCAATATGACCCGTTCCCGAAAGTTTGGCCTGAAAAAGACCTCCCGACATCATGCCGGCAACACTTTTAAGCATCGTTATGTCACTCTTTACACTTTGCTCATGCGCTAAAATATCATTACCATTCACGCATACAGATTCGTTATTTAAATACAGAATACGGACTTTTTTCCCCGAATCTGCTACATACAATTTCCCCGTTCCTTCAGCTTTCATCAGCCTGGCACCCTCACCGCTGATCGCTTTCTTTAAAAGATTACCAATACCTCCGGCCAGCATTCCCTGTCTTTCAAAATTGATATTGCCCACATAGCTTACCATGCTGCCTCTTTTTGTCCATACAGCCTGGTTATTAAGGTTGATCTCTAAAAGATGTTTGGTCTCCAGCTCAAAATAATCTCTTTGTTGTGGATTCTCTTTTGTTTCATTGATAAAAGCTTCAATTGAATATTTGCTCATAATTGTAATTATTGATGTTTCATGTATGGGTGAGTATGAATTGTATATTTGTGATAAAATTGACAATTCAGTACATAACTTTTTTATCTGAGACTAAATTAATCTTTTTTTCGGTTAAAAATTCCCGTGAAATCACGGTTTTATATTTCATTGTAAATAATACTTGACAAAGGGGTCTTGAATGTCGTATATTTGCACTCCGAAAATTACACCTTGTAATTTCAATAATTTTTAAACCGTAATTTAAAATGAAAACATCAGATTTTAATTTTGATCTTCCTGAGGAATTATTAGCAGAGCATCCATCAGAACACAGAGACGAGGCTAGATTAATGGTTCTTGATAGAAAAACAGAAACTATCGAGCACAAATTATTTAAAGACGTTGTGGATTATTTTGATGAGAAGGATTTATTTATTTTTAATAATACTAAAGTTTTCCCTGCACGTCTTTATGGAAATAAAGAAAAAACAGGAGCTAAAATTGAAGTTTTCCTTTTAAGAGAGCTTGATAAAGAAACTCGTGTTTGGGATGTATTAGTAGATCCGGCAAGAAAGATCAGAATTGGTAACAAATTATTCTTTACTGAAGATGAATCTTTAGTAGCTGAGGTAATAGACAATACCACTTCAAGGGGTAGAACTTTAAGATTTTTATTCGACGGTTCTTACGATGAATTCAGAACAAAACTAAAGGAATTAGGAGAAACTCCGCTTCCAAAATATATCAAAAGAGCAGTAGAACCTGAAGATGCTGAGAGATACCAGACGATCTATGCAAAAATAGAAGGAGCCGTAGCCGCGCCTACAGCAGGTCTTCACTTCTCAAGACACCTAATGAAAAGATTGGAGATCAAAGGGATTGATTTTGCTGAAGTTACGCTTCACGTAGGATTAGGAACATTCAACCCAATTGAGGTAGAAGATCTTTCTAAACACAAAATGGAATCTGAGGAAATCATTATTGATGAGAAAAATGCTGAAATCATCAATAGAGCTGTAGAAACTCACAGAAGAGTTTGTGCCGTAGGAACTACTACCATGAGAGCATTGGAAACTTCTGTTTCTTCAAACAAAAAAATCTCTGCTTTCAATGGTTGGACTAATAAATTCATTTATCCGCCTCACGATTTTGGAGTAGCTAACTCAATGATCACCAACTTCCACACGCCAAAATCAACATTATTGATGATGATTGCAGCATTTGCAGGAAGAGATTTCGTAATGCATGCTTATGAAGAAGCCGTAAAAGAAAAGTATAAATTCTATTCTTACGGTGATGCAATGTTAATTTTATAAAAAGATATTAGGTTATAGGTTGCGGCTAGATTAATAGCTGCAGCCTGTCATCTACAACCTATCACCTGAAATGAAAGATATCCGTATATTATCATTAGACCAGCTTAAAGACTACTTTGTATCTTTAGGAGAAAAACCGTTTCGTGCGAAACAGGTCTATGACTGGCTATGGAGTAAAAACCTCCACTCGATTGATGAAATGACGAATCTTTCGAAATCACTTCGTGAAAAAATTTCCGAAGAATATACCATTAATCCCGTTTCTGTAGACCTTCTTCAAAAAAGCACAGACGGAACAATCAAAAACGGAGTAAAACTCCATGATGGATTATTGGTAGAATCTGTTCTTATACCAACAGAAACAAGAACTACAGCTTGTGTTTCTTCACAGGTAGGCTGCTCACTCAACTGCGAATTCTGTGCTACGGCGAAACTGAAAAGGATGAGAAACCTTGAAGTGGCGGAGATCGTAGATCAGGTAGCCCTGATTGACAGCCAAAGTAAAATGTACTTTGAGAGACCCCTTACCAATATCGTATTCATGGGAATGGGAGAACCAATGATGAACTACAAAAATGTAGTGGAAGCCATCAGAAAGATCACCCAGCCGGAAGGTTTAGGAATGTCTCCAAGAAGAATTACCGTATCTACATCCGGAATTCCTAAAATGATCAAAATGCTTGCTGACGATGAACTGCGTGTGAAACTGGCATTATCCCTTCACTCTGCCATCGAATCAAAGCGTAATGAGATCATGCCTTTCTCAGATAAATTCCCGTTAACGGATATCATGGATTCACTTCAGTACTGGTACCAAAAGACAGGTTCAGTTATTACGTTTGAATATTGTGTCTGGAAAGGAATTAACGATGGGGATGAGGATATTAAAGCTTTAATCAAATACTGTAAACAGGTTCCTTCTAAAGTAAACCTTATTCAATACAACCCGATTGGAGACGGAAAATATGATCAGTGTAACAAACAGGCGGAAGAAAACTATATTCGTCAGCTTGAAAATGCCGGAATTACGGTAATGGTCAGAAGAAGTCGTGGTGGTGATATTGATGCTGCCTGCGGACAATTGGCCAATAAAGCTACCGATTAAAATTTCCTTAAAAAAGGTTAAAACCCCCTTTACTACATTGTCTAAAGCCCTACCTTTGCACAAATTATTTTGTGATGATGGACTTTTTTATGAATGAAGATGGGTTAGAAAATGTATATGCATGGTCAATTCCACTTCACGCTACAGTTATCTTGGCTGAAATGATTTACAGCCATATTTCTGAAGCTAAATTATACAGTGGGAAAGATCTTGCAACCAATGTTTACCTGGCATTGATGAACTTCGGCCTCGATCTTATTATGAAAGCTTTTGCAATGGGGGTAATGTTTTTCTTTTACCATCACAAGCTTTTCTCATGGGATTTTAGCATCTGGTATTTTTTGATCTGTTTTGTTGTGACAGATTTCGCCTATTATGTGCTGCATTATGTGGATCACCGTTCCAGAGCATTCTGGGCTGTTCATATTACACACCATAGTTCAGAGTATTTTAACCTGACAACAGGATTCAGAAGCCCTGTGCTGCAGCCACTTTACAGATACCTATACTTTTCTCCTCTGGCCTTTTTGGGCTTTAATCCCTGGCATATTATGGTGGTTTATGCCATCGGACAGGTATATGGAACCTGGGTGCATACACAGACCGTGAAGACTATGGGAATCCTGGAATATATTCTGGTAACCCCTTCTCACCACCGTGTACACCATGCCTGCAATATTAAATACCTGGATAAAAATATGGGAATGTGCCTTATTATCTGGGATAAAATATTCGGGACCTTTCAAAAAGAAGATCCCAATGTTCCTATTAAATACGGAATTTATCCAAAAATGCCGGATAACCGACCGGATACCGTTCTTTTCTATGAATGGAGGAAAATCTGGAAAGACCTTAAACAACCGGGATTAAAATTCACAGACAGAATCAATTATATTTTTAATTCTCCGGGATGGAGACATGACGGCACTGGAAAGACCGTAAGACAATATCAGAAAGAGTATTTTGCAAGACAGGCTAGAAAGAAAGAACAGCCGCAAAATCAGGAAACACAGAAAATTGCTTAACCTATAAGTTAATTTTAAATAAAAATCTATCATGAGAACGGGCTTTTTAGCCCGTTTTCTTTTGAGCTCATCCCGTCCAGTCTCAGATTTTCCACTCCTTTTCGGGGAGTAAAATGATCATACATTAAACTGTGGTCTTTCTTTACAATAATCAATGAGCAAAATGTACTTATTTTTTTCACCCCGCGAATCTCAACCCCCGTCTTCTCTCTGTTTAAACTTAAAGCCTTATTTTTGTCTTATGAAAAAAATCCTTCTGGTTACTAGCCTTATCATTGGTCAGTTCGCATTTTCACAGCAAACTGATTTTCTGAAAATAAAAAAATACAGAGTCAGTTATCTGGATCATAAAATTGAGGAAACTTCAGGATTGAGTATGTTCAATGGAAAATTATATACCTTCAATGATAGCGGTAATGCTCCGGAATTGTTCGAGATCAGCAAAACGTCAGGAGAGATTTTACATACTTTAAAAGTAGATGCTAAAAACACAGATTGGGAAGCTCTTACCAATGATGGCACTCATTTTTATATAGGAGATTTTGGAAATAATGATGGAAGCAGGAGGCATCTTAAGATTTTTAAAGTGCCCGTACAGAATGATAGCCTGCAAAACAGCAGCCTAAAGGAAATTCTGTTTCACTATCCTGAGCAGACGGACTATATATCCAGCTATTATAATACGGATTTTGATGCAGAAGCCATGGTATATGCTCATGGGAAAATTCATCTTTTTACAAAAGAATGGGCAGCGAAAGCCACCACACATTATACAATAGAGCCTGAAGTATATGAAAAGCAAGGAGCTGTAAAGACGGAATCTTATAAAACCAATTTTATGGTAACGGATGCCGCTTACTTTGATAAGAAACTTTATTTAGTGGGCTACACCAAGAAAACAGAGGTTTTTCTGGATGTTTTTACGGAAACAGAACCGGGGGTATTTTTTAAAGAAAGACCCAGGCATTATTATCTTGGAAGTGCTACAGCCATTGGGCAAATAGAAGGAATAGCAGTAGATGAAAGCGGAATATATTTATCCGGTGAAAAATTCAGATATTCAGTAGTGAGAACAAAGCAGGCATTTTATTTTATTCCTAAAGAAAAACTCAAAGATTAATTTTTCTTAAAATTGACCGAAAAAAATTATCTTTGTGAGAATAAATAATTATTCACCCAGCATTCGCAGATTGTGGCAAACATTGTAGAAGACATTAAGCAACCGATCAATGAGGAAATGAAACTTTTCGAACAGAAGTTTTATGAATCAATGCAAAGTAAAGTTCCCTTATTAGATAAAGTAACCCGCTTTATTGTTACAACCAAAGGGAAACAGATGCGACCTATGTTTGTATTTCTTTGCGCTAAACTGGTGGGTAATGTTAATGAAAAGACCTACCGTGGAGCTTCTATGATTGAGCTGATTCACACGGCTACCCTGGTACATGATGATGTAGTGGATGAAAGTTTCAAACGTCGTAATTTCTTTTCTATTAATGCTTTATGGAAAAATAAAATTGCTGTTTTAGTGGGGGATTACCTTTTGTCAAAATCAGTATTATTATCTACAGACCATAAGGATTACGATTTACTGGGTGTCATTTCCAGAACAATCCGTGAAATGTCCGAAGGAGAGCTTTTGCAGCTTGAAAAAGCCAGAAAGCTTGATATTACAGAAGATGTTTATTATGAAATTATCCGTCAGAAAACAGCGACTTTAATTGCTGCCTGCTGTGAAATTGGAGTGCTTTCCAATAATGCGGACGAAATACTTGCCAAAAAAATGCAGGATTTCGGTACTTACACCGGGATGGCCTTTCAGATTAAGGATGACCTTTTTGATTATTTAAGCTCTAATGTAATTGGAAAACCTGTAGGAATTGATATTAAAGAGCAGAAAATGACGCTTCCTTTGATTCATGCTCTGGAAACAGCCAGTGAAAAGGATAAGAAATATTACTTTGATACCATAAAACGTTATAACAATAATCCTAAAAGAGTAAAAGAGCTTATAGAATTTGTTAAAAGTTCCGGAGGATTAGAATACGCAGTAAAAATCATGACAGAATTTCAGCAAAAGGCTAAAGATATTCTTAATGAGTTTCCGGACTCTGAAGCGCGAAGCTCTTTACATAGTATGCTGAGCTATGTTATTGAAAGGAAATTTTAAGAATAAAAATACATAATAAAAAATCGGAGTGCTTATCGCATTCCGATTTTTTCTTTTAAATTTTCTGAATCGTTACGTTGGTTACATTTCCACTTCCGGTACTTCCGGTTTCCGTCGCCAGAACTGTACAGTTTTGATTAGGTGCAGCTGTAAAACGGATTTGATAACCGGCAGTTGGAATGACCAGCATGGTGGTATAATTCATAAGCTCTCCTACGGTTCCGGAAGTTGCTGTAGCATTATAATGACTTCCCCTTCCCAGATAATTGGCATCAGGAACAGGACGTACTCCCAGAAGTAGCTGGGTTCCGGCTGCCGCATTTGAGAAACTGGCCTGCAGGGTAATCAGGTAATTTCCCGGCTGGTTGAAAGTCAAAATTCCCGTACTTGTATTATAGGAATAAAATGGCGAAGTTGCTAATGGAGTAGAAAACAGTAATGTGGTAATAGAAAGCGTCGTAAGACTTTGGCTGGCCGTAAGACGGGCATGAAATAACGAATAATCCGTAAAATTGATGGTCTTTAATACTCCGTTTGCATCGGCTACTACAACCCTGTCGTTTCCTCCCACCCCAATATTGGAGTTAATATTTCGAATTCTGACATTTCCTGAACTAACATCCAGTTTGTCCGTAGGTACAGTAGTTCCAATACCTATATTTCCTGTTCCCGTTACAACAAAATCATTAGCCTGCTGCAGTACAGAAGGACTTCCGGTTGTCGGATTATCTTTTGCTG
Organism: Chryseobacterium sp. KMC2; assembly: GCF_016756935.1. NCBI lineage: Bacteria > Pseudomonadati > Bacteroidota > Flavobacteriia > Flavobacteriales > Weeksellaceae > Chryseobacterium > Chryseobacterium sp. KMC2. The sequence goes on along the minus strand of NZ_JAESIT010000004.1, from coordinate 116,768 downwards.
CATCCACGTGGAAGGCAGCCTGGGGATTACTTGTATTGATCCCTACCTGTGCAATTGTAAGCGTAGGAAATGCCCAAGCATTTACCAACGCCAATAATGTAATTTTCATCTGTTTTTTATTTTTTTGAGATATGCAGGAGTGAAATTACAAATATGATAGTGAAAAAACAAATATATCATTATGTAGTGACTTGATTGTTTGTTTAGGTGTTTTTTATTTATTAATTTTAATCTTTATTTATTTAATTAGTAATTTTAAACAGATTTTAAAGCGATAAATAGGATAATATTAATTAAAGTATTTTCATGGTTACAATAATAACAGCTAGAACTATACAAAATAAGGCGAATAAAAATAAATAATCCGCAATAGTCTCAAACTTGCTTTCCTTCTTTTCTGCTTTTGTTCTGATAGCCAGAAAAGAGAAAAAGCAACTGCATGCGAAAAGTAGGCAAGCTAGCCCTGCAAATTCGTCCAAATATGTATTGCGACTGATTTTACTGATTTTCAGTGAAGTAATAATGATCAGTGAGAATCCTAAAAGATTGCTCGATGCATTAAGAATATGAGGTGACTTTTTTTCCATCTTTACAATTTTTTTCAAAATAAAGCACAATTTTTTTTATTATCAAATTTTTAAAAAAGATTATTAAAAATTAAAATTAATTTAAAAAGTGTATATTAGCAAAATACTTGAAGAATAAAAAACTTTTTTACTTAGCTATGCAAACAACCTATATTGAAACACAGCAAATATCCTTTCAAGATTTTAAAAATCAGATACTTGGAGATTACAAGTTAGGAAGGATCTCTCGTGAAATGTCTTATCTCGGAAGAAGAGAAGTTCTCACAGGAAAAGCTAAATTCGGAATTTTTGGAGATGGTAAAGAACTTCCTCAGTTGGCAATGGCGAAAGTTTTCAGAAATGGTGACTTCCGTTCAGGATATTACAGGGATCAGACTTTTGCATTAGCAGTAGATGCTTTAACAGTAGAAAGCTTCTTTGCACAATTATATGCTGACACCAGCGTAGAAAGAGAGCCGGCTTCAGCAGGAAGACAAATGAACGGACACTTTGCAACAAGAAGTTTACATGAAGACGGAAGTTGGAAAGACCTTACAGCACAGAAAAATATTTCTTCTGATATTTCTCCCACTGCAGGACAAATGCCTAGATTGTTAGGATTGGCTCAGGCTTCTAAAATCTATAAAAGCGTAACCTTTGAAGGTTCTGAAAAATTCTCGAAAGGAGGGAATGAGGTTGCTTTTGGAACCATTGGTGATGCCTCTACAGCAGAAGGTCATTTTTGGGAAACATTGAATGCTGCATGTGCGCTTCAGGTTCCTATGATCGTATCTATCTGGGATGATGGTTACGGAATTTCAGTTCCTACAAAAAATCAGAGAGCTAAAGCAGATATCAGTGAAATGTTAAGTGGTTTCCAGAGAAAAGAAGGAGACAACCAGGGTTGTGAAATCATCCAGGTAAAAGCTTGGGATTATCCTGCCTTATTAGATGCTTATGCAAGAGCAGAACATTTTGCAAGAACAGAAAGTGTTCCCGTAGTAGTGCATGTAGTGGAAGTTACTCAGCCTCAGGGACATTCTACATCTGGATCTCACGAAAGATATAAAAATGAAGAGCGTCTTGTTTGGGAAACGCAGTTTGACGGACTGGTAAAATTCAAAGAATGGATTTTGAACTATTCTATTGAAATTGAAGGAAAAGATGAAGTCATTGCTACCGTTGAAGAACTGGATGCCATTGATGATGAAGCTAAAAAAATAGCAAAAGCAGGTCAGAAAGTGGCTTGGGACAGCTATCAGAAAACAATTACAGATTTGGTGCAGTCTATCTTGCCTTTAGTGGAAAATCTTAAAGGTCAGAATACTGAAGTTGAAGCTTATATTGCTCAATTCAACAAGCTGGTTTCTAAAGCTAAAAAAGATGTTTTCCACTTAATCAGAAAATCTTTACTGGCAACAAGAGGAACTCATTCTGCAGAAAGAAATCAACTGATGCAGAAGTACAATGAAGTTTTTGAAATTGAAAAAGACAATTATTCTTCTCACCTGTACTCTCAGTCTCAATGGAAGGCTGAAAATGTAAAGGAAATAAAGCCGGTATACTCGGATAGCTCTGAAGATGTAGACGGAAGAGTAGTGGTAAGAAATAACTTTGATAAAATTTTTACAAAATATCCTGAAACTTTAGTATTTGGTGAAGATGCCGGAAATATCGGTGACGTTAACCAGGGGCTTGAAGGAATGCAGGAAAAGTATGGCGAATTGCGTGTAGCAGATACCGGAATTCGTGAAGCTACCATCCTTGGACAGGGGATTGGTATGGCAATGAGAGGATTAAGACCTATTGCCGAAATCCAGTACTTAGACTATGTTCTTTACTGTTTACAGGGGATGAGTGATGATTTGGCTACCGTACAATATAGAACAAAAGGGGGGCAGAAAGCTCCTGTAATCATCAGAACAAGAGGCCACAGATTAGAAGGAATCTGGCACTCAGGTTCTCCAATGGCGGGGATTCTGAACCTTTCAAAAGGAATCCTGGTATTAGTTCCAAGAAACTTAACAAAAGCTGCAGGATTTTACAACACGATGCTTCAGACGGATGAGCCTGCAATTATTGTAGAATGTCTGAACGGATACAGATTAAAAGAAAAGCAGCCTGATAACTTAGGTGAATTCACTGTTCCTGTAGGTAAAATTGAAGTTACGAAAGAAGGGAAAGACGTTACATTGGTAACTTATGGGTCTACCTGGAGAGTAGTTTCTGAAGCCGCTAATGAATTAGAGAAATTAGGAATCTCTGCAGAGGTTATTGATATCCAGTCATTAATTCCTTTCGATTTATCTCACGAAATTGCTGAAAGTGTTAAGAAAACAAACAGATTAGTAGTTATTGACGAAGATGTGGAAGGGGGAACAACAGGATTTATCCTACAGCAGATCTTAGAAAAGCAGAAAGCATTCAGATACCTGGATTCAGATCCGTTAACGATTTCTGCCAACGATCACAGACCAGCATATGCAAGTGATGGAGACTACTTCAGTAAGCCGTCTACAGACGATATGGTAGAAAAAATCTACGCTATGTTTAATGAAACCAATCCTCAGAAATATCCTGCGATATTCTAATTAGGATTAAAGATAAATTTTAAGCCGCTTTCAATTTCTGAGAGCGGCTTTTTTATAATATGGCTAAAAATAGAAGATCTTATTTGTTTTATTAATTTTTTAGGAGCAATTATTCAGTTTTACTTTTGTAATTATAAAAATATGTGCATTTTTATAACGAAAACACCTTTATGGATTACACTAAAAAACTATTTCAATTATTAGCCTTATTTATCAGTATTTTATTCTATTCTCAATCAGATAAAAATGATGCTCTACAAGGGGACTTTACTTATATACTAAAAGCGAAGTTAAACAAACAGACTCCGGATTATATACACGAAGAATTTTTCTCTTTACAGGTTGGGGAGAAGCGCGCTTTTTTTGCAAGTACACAATCTATTAAAAAAGATTCAGTGCTTGGAAAATCTTACGTAATGGGTAATAATCCTGATGGCAGCATAACCATTAGTCTTAAAAATGGGACTTCAGTACCTAAAACAAAATTTCCATATACCATTATACAGTCCAATGAAAAAGTACAGTACTTTCAACCCGTTGGAATGGCTGTGCTTACATATCAAGAGCCGGTAATAGGGAATTGGAAGCTTATTGATGAAGTAAAAACAATCAATGCAATCAGCTGTAAAAAAGCTGCAGTTACTTACAAGGGAAGAAACTGGATTGCCTGGTATTCAACTGAGATTCCACTTCCTTATGGACCTTATAAATTCAGTGGATTACCGGGATTAATTATTAAAATAACAGATGAAAAAGGAGAATATGATTTTGAACTTATAAAGTCTGTCCCTACTTCTGAATTGGCAGGAAAATCAATTAATATAAAGAAAACCAGATATACCGAAGCTGTTGAAACCACCCAGCCCAAATTTGAACAGGCATTAAAAGCCAGTAATGATAATATTGCAGGTGTACTGGCGAGTTATGGGACTACAATTTTAAGTGGACAAGAGAAGATTAATCAAAGGCAGAAAGAATTGGAACTCAATAAAAAATATTTAAACCCAATAGAACTTGAATAAATTATAGTTGATGGGTTGCCGGATACAGACAACCCATTTACTGTTAATCTTGCTCAGCTAAAGTAATTCGCAGCTTATTCAAAGTACTCATCAAAGTAATACTTGAAGTCAATTCTACAATTTCTCTTTCTGTAAAATACTGCAATAAACTTCCTTTGATTCTCTGCCATTCATTATTGTTGAAAGTGACAGCTTCTGCCCATTCTAAAACAAGCTTTTGTTGATCATTGAAGACATTGGTATGTTTCCAGCCTGGAAGTCTGTTTACGACATCCTGTTCAAAGCCAAAGTTGAGAAGTTCCTTAGCATGATAGCTGCAGCAGTAAGCGCAGCCATTAATTTGAGAAACCCGTAATTCTGCCAATGCAATCAGTTTTTCATCAACGCCGGATTTTCGGATGCTGGTGTGTGCTTTATACAGATGACCAATAGTTTCCTTCGCAATTTCTTTGTAATTCATAATGAAAAATTTTTCTACAAATTTGAGCCAGAAATAATGAAGAAACTATATACTTACCTTTTCGTAAGCTACGTACTTTTTTGAAAGCAGATAATGAAGATATCAGAACTGTAATTTGTACATTTGAAACGAGGAATGTCAAAAAATATCATGAAAATTCTCCATTATCTTTTTTTCGTACTATTACTGTTAGGTTGTAAGGATCATGCAAAACCTATGGAAGAACAACCTCCAAATCGTAAGGAATTTCTTCGTAGCTATGTGAAAAATCCAAATCTAAATGATAGAATGTGTAAAGATGATATTGAACAGGCTGAGAAAGATTTGGAAAAATATAAAAATATTTATGTAACTACATCTTGTTTTGGTTGTAAGACATCTCCTTATGCAGATGAAATAATAGAATATGCGGCAAAACAAAAGATAGAAGTGATAAACGATATTTATAGCTGTGTTGTGATGGAAGGGCAAACTAAAGGATGTTATAAAGCCATGATTGATTTAAAAATGGAGAGAATTCACGGAAAAGATTTTCGTCAGAAAATTGAGCATGCAGCTGAAGAGTTAATGATTCAAAATATTGAAGCAGGAACTAAAATCTTAAGTATTTATGATTTGCCGGAAGAAGATATGCCCTATTTCATAAAAGAAGGCAAATTCATAAAAGATGAGTATATTCTAACGATCAAAACAAAACTCTCGTTAAAATATGAACTACATACTACTCCTTTTATGGATATAAGCTTTATTGTTGAAAAAAATGGAAGTATCAGTCATTTAAAGAATGAAAACTGGGTAAGTGGTTTCAAAGTGAATGAAAAGTATAAAAATGAACTTGAGAATATCGCAAAAAACAAAATTTTGACTGATTATTCTCAATGGAAGCCTGGGAAATATAAAAATACGATTACAAGAGTAGTCAATCACTTTAGAGTTCATTTCAATTAGAAAATTAATACCATGAAAATTACCAAATTAGTTATTCTTTTCAATTATAAAAAGATCCTGCTGGGAATAGTGGTATCACTTTTTCTTTTTATTCTTTCATTCCAGCTTGATTCAGCTGTTTTGTTATATTGTTGAGAGTATTGGGTATTCTTATTGTTTTGAATATCATCGCGTCTCTGATGGCTTCTTATATTCTTTATGATACTTCTGATCTTTATGAGTTGAATGATCTAAAGCACGATATAGACTGGAATGCAACTGAAAATGCTATTCTCATTCATGCGAGTTTTGATCCCTTATCCCGTAGATTAGAAGAAAAGTATCCTCACATAGAGCTTACGGTTTGTGATATTTACGGAAACCGCCATGAAGATGAAAGAGGGATTGAAGTGTCTAAAAAAATATTTCCTCCCAATCCCAGAGAAATCAGAATATCTCCGGATCAATTACCTTTTGAGGATAATTCTCAGGATGTGATTCTTGCAGTTACAGCCCTTCATGAAATCTTAGATCATGAAAAAAGGGTTTTGTTTTTTAAAGAAGCCAAAAGGATACTGAAGAAAGGAGGTCTGATTATTATTTCTGAACAGTTCAGAGATACAACCAATTTTATTTTCTTTAATATCGGAGCCTTTCATTTTTTAAGCTGGAAACAATGGAAAAGTTCTATAGCTCCATCTGGATTGAAAATAATCGGAAATAAAAAGATAACCCCTTTTGCGAATATGTTAATTGTAGAGAATAATTAAGTAGTAAGTGAAGTTATCCTGCCAAATATAATCAGGCATTCGCTGCTTTTTTCTTTTCCTTTATCAATTCTATACAATCTTCCGAATAGGTTCCTTTCACCTGGTATTTTGCTTCCCATTCTTCCAATAGATATAAAATAGGCAACAATGCTAATCCTTTTTCCGTAAGAGAATATTCTACCCTTGGAGGAAGTTCTTTAAATTCTTCACGGATCACCAGACCATCACTTTCCATTTCCCGTAACTGGTCAGTCAGAACCTTTCTTGAAATAACATTAATACGTACAGCAAGCTCTCCAAAGCGTAATTTCCGGTCTTTGATCACCAGTACAATAATGGGTTTCCATTTGCTTCCCAATGCGGCCATTGCCTTACCCAAAGGGCAGCTGTATTGCATTAATTCATTCTTTTTCATAGGGAGATATTTATTTTTTAAGCACATATAGAATTGAGATTCCATATGTTACTTTGATGTTACTAATGTAAGTTACTGCGAAGTTACCACTATTTTTTTAATAAGAGATACAAAAATGAACTATTATTAGTTACTTTGTGTAACAATTATAAAACAATATTTAAAAATGAGCACATCGTCATTATTTAAACCGTTTCAATATAAGAATTTACAGCTTAAAAATAGAATTGTAATGGCTCCTATGACCAGAGCACAATCTGATAATGGAGTTCCTACACAGAATATAGCAGACTACTATGGGAGAAGGGCAGCTTCAGAAGTTGGATTGATCCTTTCTGAAGGAACTGTCATCAACAGACCTGGGTCGAAGAACTTACAGAATATCCCGGATTTTTACGGCAATGAAGCCCTAAACGGATGGAAAAACGTCATTGATACCGTACATCAGAATGGAGGTAAGATGGGGCCACAGATCTGGCATGTAGGGGACACAAGAATGTCTGAAGATTATCCGCTGGTTTCTATGGAAAAAGCTTCTACAATGACCATTGAAGATATTCAGGATACTATTGCCCAGTTTGCGGCATCAGCGAAATCTGCAAAAGATCTTGGTTTTGACTGTCTTGAAATTCATGGAGCACATGGCTACCTTATCGATCAGTTTTTTTGGGAAGTAACCAATACCAGAACAGACGAATATGGCGGTAAAACATTAAAAGAAAGAAGCCGATTTGCCGTGGAGGTAGTAAAAGCCATCAGAGCAGCAGTGGGAGAGGACTTTACGATTATCATCCGTCTTTCACAATGGAAGCAACAGGATTATAAAACAAGGTTAGCATTTACTCCCAATGAAATGGAAGACTGGTTATTACCTTTAAAAGAAGCTGGAGTAGATATTTTCCATTGTTCACAACGCCGTTTTTGGGAACCTGAATTTGAAGGTTCTGATTTAAATTTTGCAGGATGGGCTAAGAAAATTACCGGTCAGCCAACCATTACGGTAGGTTCTGTGGGATTAAACGGAGACTTCCTTAATGCTTTTGCCGGTCAAGGGACAGAAAAAACTGACCTTACAGAACTGATCAGAAGGCTTGATCATGAAGAATTTGATCTGGTGGCAGTAGGAAGAGCAATCTTACAGGATCACCAATGGGTCAATAAAATCAAAGAAGGAAATACAGCAGAACTTCTTGATTTCTCAGCAGAAAGTATGGGCGTATTATTTTAAATGGAGTGGTGAATAGAGGATGAGTTTCGCTGTCAATTTTTTAACAGCATATTTTATTCACTGCGAAGCAAAATTGACGATTCACCATTCAGTTTATCATCATAATTCACTTTATTTTATATTTAATTTTTTCACCTATTTATTAAAGAACCGGCTTTCAGAAATTCTGAAAGCCGGTTTTGATTCTAGTTCTGGTATCTCCATGCCGTAACGGCAGATTCGTAAATCCAGTCCACTAGCTTTCCAAACTCTTTCCAAAATATGCAGCAGTTTTATGTTGGATGGATTTTGCAATATGTAGTGAAAGGAATTAATATATGTTATCCTGTTTGTATAGGATTCTGCACAAAAAATACTGGGTATGAGAAGTCGGGATAAAACAAACCCGCTCCCGGATTTTCCGGGAGCGGGTTTTTAACAGATTTAAATATCTAAAACTGCCTTATAGCGGCAGAAGTGATTTCCTATAAACCAATATTTTTTGTTGGTTTCAACTGCTTCAAAATACTTTTTGGAATTGCATTTTTGTGAACCAAAATAGCAGTTGATTTGTATTCAACATAAGGTCTTGATACATAAAGGTATCCTGCAAAGTCATTGGTAACTCCCCAAGAATTTTTGACCATATAATATTCTTTACCGGTCTGGTCTTTGGCCAAACCTACGATATGCATACCGTGGTCATCTGTTGTAGAAAGGTTGTTTAGAGCTTTCTGACGCATATCTTCAGTAATTGTTTTATCCTTTTTAGGCTCTGTAAACAACGTCTGCTTATTTTCAGCCGTAATTTGCTCTAAGTCCATATCAGGAACATAAGCTACCCCATTTTTGTAAGAGAAATAAGGCTCAGAAACATCAGTTGCCCACCCGATAGAATATCCTTTATTCACAGCATTGTCGATAATAGCTGTAAAATCTTTCATTGGAACATTCCAGTCAGAATCATGGCTCCAGTTATCTGGAATTGGAACTACAAATTTCTGATAATAAGGATAATCTTTGTAAGATGATAATTCTACATAATCTTCAGGATTAATTCCTACCACTTCTTTTGCGAATGTTTTGGGAGTGTAGTTTTTCCCCTCATACGTAAAATTAGCAGGTACTTTTCCTAAATATTCATCAAGAATAGCATCCACAGAATCCATCCAGTTATCAGAAAGCTTTCCTTTTGAAGAAGCCTGAACCAGACTATCCAATACCGGCTTTATTTTTCCTTGCATTTCTTTGAAGTTGTTCACTGTTTGTCCGGCTTTTAATCCAGAATAAACATCTTGAGGAACAGCTCCATACTTTTTGTACATATTGATTACATCGTGAAGTTCTCCACCGTCACCCCAACTGATAGCTCCGTTATTTAAAACATATAACTTCGCTTTATCATGATAAGAGTTTCTGGCCGTGAAAATTTCAGCAAGATCTACAGGCTTTTTGCCCATTCTCTGCATTTCAGATTCAAGGAAAGAATTTCCTGAGTAGCTCCAGCAAGTTCCTGATGACCCCTGGTTCTTTACAGAAGTAGCACCAACGTCTTTTAGCGTTGTGAACTGAAAATTAGCATTTTGTGAGTGGTTATTTTTTAACTTATTGATTAAGTCATCTTGGGCAAACATCATACTTCCTGCAGACAAAACAAAAAGCAATGATGCGATTTTCGCATTTTTCATTACTATAAAAAGATTATTTGTATTAATAGTCGTTGATAATAGAGATTTGTTACAGAGGGAAAAGTTAAATGTAAAATGAAAAAAAATTCATAAAAAACTAAAAAAAGTGAAAAAGCTAAGAATAAATTTTAGGATTGAGAATGAAAAACAGATTCAGGATTAATCAGTACATTCATTTTAGAGCTTCCCCGGATCCGCTTTTCTGCTTTCTCAGCGGTCTTTGCCTATTCATATATTTACTCTATTTTAGGAAAAAGTTTACCATGTTTCCAACCTACTCAAAAGTTTCTGCATCTATCCTGATATAACTCCTGACTATGGAACGAAAATTATTATTAGAATGCCAGCGTAATGACCGCAATGCCCAGCGGAAGGTTTACGAGAAAATGGCGGGCAGACTGTACGCTGTCTGCAGACGCTATCTGAAAAATGATGAAGATATTGAAGAAGTATTGGCAGATACCTTTTATAAGATCTTCACAAAGATTGACCAGCTTCAGAATCCTGAAACTTTTGAAGCCTGGGCAAGGAAAATTGCAGTGAATGAATGTCTGCAGAAACTAAGAACCAATAAAGTGATGTTTATTTCTTTAGAAGACAACTTTAGCCACTCTTCAGATGGAACGGCTGAAAATATTTCTTTTGAAAAAGATATTATGAGCCTGCTTAGTTTTCTTCCCGAAGGATGCAGAGCAATCTTTAATCTTTTTGCCATTGAAGGCTATCCTCACAAAGAAATTGCCACAATGCTTTCCATAAGTGAAGGAACATCCAAATCTCAGCTCAATTTTGCGAGAAAAAAATTACAGGAACTCTTGGTGAATCAAAACATTTAAACTTTTACAACAATGGAAAATAATCATATAGATCAACAATTCAATGAAGCTTCGAAGCTTTCAGAAGAACCTACGGTTTTTCCTGGTTTTGAAAAAGTCTGGGGAAAAATTGAAGAGAAATTAGACCATAAAGAAGAGAAAAAAAGGACGATCCCTATTTGGTTCCCTTACGGAGTTGCAGCCAGTCTGGTCATAGGGTTAGGAGCTTTATACTTTCTGAATACAAAAGATGCATCAGAGTCTGTACAGCAGTCAATAGCAGATATCAGCACTTCAAAAGAATCTGTTGCCAGTACTAATATTGCCCAAATCGACAGTATAACAAAGATGAACATTCAGAAAGATAAAAATAATGCTGAGCCTGCTGTAGAAAAAATAGCTGTTCATACAGATCCGGTTCCGGGGCAGCCTTTTGATGTGGCGATGCCGTTACCTGTGCCTGCCCCACCTATACCATCAATTCCTAAAATCCAGGTGGCAGCAAATGAATATTATGTGCAAAATGCCAAAAATATTGAAGTTTCAGACAGAAGAAAAGGGGTATATCCACCAGATGGTTATTATACCCAAAATAAAAACGCTGGCGAATATACCCAGCCAATTGAGGAGGTTGTACTGACTGCAATGGGGGTTAAAAGGTCTAAAGCTTCCACGGCATCAGCATCGAGTGTTATTACTTCAAACAGTATTGCTCCTCAAACCTCTGTTGTCAGTACTTTACAGGGAAGAGTTGCAGGAATACAGATAGGATCATCAACAAACAATCAGGTAAAAATCAAGGGGGCGGCATCTGTTGCTCCCGGAAAAGATCCTTTGTACATTGTGAATGGAAAAATTGCTGATGCTGATGATTTCAAAGCGTTGGAACCCAGTAAAATTGAAAACGTAGCCGTATTAAAAGATGCAGCAGCCACAGCATTATACGGAAGCAAAGCCGCTAATGGAATCATTGTGGTTACCACCAAAAAACTTTCAAGAAGGGAAAGAAAAAAAATAGAAAAACTTCAGGAAGAAATCAATAAACAGAAACAGATTTCTCCTGTAGCCAATGATGAAAGCTATGATGCTTTTATAGAGAATCCGTTTGAACTGACCCAAAGTCAGCCATTATCTACATTTTCTATAGACGTCGATAATGCTTCATATTCCAATGTCAGAAGAATGATCAATAATGGAGAAGCTGTCAATAAAAATGCAGTACGGGTAGAAGAGATGATCAATTATTTTACATATGGTTATCCACAACCTAAAAATGCAGATCCTTTTTCTATTAATACGGAATATAATAAAGCACCATGGAATCCTGATCATCAATTGTTGAAAATAGGACTTCAGGGGAAAAATATTCCAATGGATCGTTTACCTGCTTCCAATCTGGTTTTTCTTATCGATGTCTCCGGATCAATGGATGAACAGAATAAGCTGCCGCTACTGAAATCATCTTTTAAGGTACTGCTGAATCAGCTCAGACCTAAAGATAAAGTAGGAATTGTAGTATACGCAGGAAGTGCCGGAATGGTCTTACCTCCCACATCAGCTGGGGAAAAAGATAAAATTATTCAGGCTTTGGATAGATTACAGGCTGGAGGAAGTACAGCAGGAGGGGAAGGAATTGAATTAGCCTATAAACTAGCCCAGGAAAACTTTGTAAAAGACGGAAATAACCGTGTGATCATTGCAACCGATGGAGATTTTAATGTTGGAGAATCATCTACGGCAGATCTTCAGACGCTTATTGAAGAGAAAAGAAAATCCGGAGTTTTTCTTACCTGTTTAGGCTTTGGAATGGGCAACTATAAAGATAATACCCTGGAAACCTTAGCAGATAAAGGAAATGGAAATTATGCCTATATTGACAATATGCAGGAAGCCAATAAGTTTTTGGGAAGAGAATTTGCAGGAAGTATGTATGCCATTGCCAAAGATGTAAAAATTCAGATTGAATTTAATCCGGAGTTTGTAAAATCCTACCGATTGATCGGCTACGAAAACAGAAAGCTGAGAAATGAAGACTTTGTGAATGATAAAATAGATGCCGGAGAACTGGGAAGTGGGCATACGGTTACCGCTTTGTATGAGATCATTCCTGCCAATGTAACATCTGATTTTCTTCCTAAAGAGAGTGGACTGAAATATACACAGACTATCTCTTCAAAGAAATTTGGAGAAGAGCTGGCTACGATCAAATTCAGATATAAAAAACCGGATGAAGAAAAAAGTCAGGAGATCAGTCAGGTCGTTAAAAGTTCTGACCGTAACATCTCTTCAGCAAGTCCGGACTTTAAGTTTGCTTCTTCCGTAGCATGGTTTGGATTGGTACTAAGAGATTCCAAACTGATTAAAGGAAAAGACTTACATGCAATTGAGAATTTGGCCAAAGAAGGGAAAAGTAAAGATGAAGAGGGATATAGAAGCGAATTTATAAGGTTGATAGAGATTTATAAGACAATTCAAAAGTAATCCATGAAAAAAGAAATTTCCTCGGAAGTTTCTTTTTTCATATTTTTAAGCATACTAATAATCGATGAAAAAGAATTATCTGCTGTTATTACCCTTTACGGTTGGCCTATTACAGGCACAAAATTCAAAATTATATTATTCCGGAAAATTTTTAACGTCTAAAAATAAAACACAGAGCTTTCTAAAAGTCTATAATAAGAACAACGGTACTTATGAACTGACTGATGAAGAAGGCTTTGCAATCATTGCTGCAAAACCTTACGACACGCTCGTATGGAATCAGGGGGAAAGTACTCATGTTATTTCTTCTTATGAGGTTAGAGAATTAAAAGCTATTCTTGAAGGCCAGACGGAGAAAAAAAGTGTAGAGAATACATACAGCAAAGCCTATGATAGTATGGTTTCAAAAGAAACTGAAGATGAGTTCAGTATTGAAAAGGCTAAAACATTTTTAAGTAAAAAATCCAACAATAATTTTTACAACATAAGAAGGTTAAGGCAAAAAAGTGATAGTCTTTATACCCTAAAAGGTCTTAATCAGAGAACGATGGTTCTGAATGGAAGCTTTACTAGCTCTCTTGATATTAAAAGCAGAAATGCTGTTCCCAGAATTCAAGATAAATATGTGCAGGGAAGATCAGAAAATGGAAGTCTTATTTGGAATGGACCTGAGACCAACGAAATGTTTAGCTTTGGACCGGATATTTCCACTTTGGGATTTAGCGGATTAGCTTATGAATACGATCAGAATGGAAAGTTGATTCCATGGGTTAATGGACTTCCTCATGCAAAAAAATATAATAACGGTCTTTTTAAAACAACAGTAGGTTACAATAATCAATTGAATATAAGTGCTTTTATAAAAGAAGGAAATAATGAAAAAATCCGGCTTTCATTCAATTTGGGGCAGCAAAAAAACCAGATGTATTTCATAGATCAGTTTGATATTTCCAATACATTTAAAGCAAAGCTGAATACAATTTTTGGTGGATATGCTGTAAATCTTGCTTTTAATTACGAAGAAGATAAAGCAACCAATACCAATAGAATAGGACTGTTCAACAGAGCATATCAGAATTCACTGTTAGCACCGGTTTCTTTTTCAAATGAGCAACAGGTTGTATTGAATAACGGTTCACAGAGAAGTTACAGTATATATGCTGACAATCCATCATTCCTTTTTGAACAGGATAGTAAATACCGCTATCAAAGCCTTCAAAGACAATTCAGCCTTAATATTGCTAAAACATGGGGAGATTTTAGATTAAATCTTAGCCAGTCTTATGAAAACAATAGTATCCAGAACCGGGATCATTATAAACCTTCTACATATGGTTTCAACAACGGATTACTTAATGAAAGGATGCAGAATAACAGTTTATACTATTCTAACGTGCTGGGAACCTATATATTGGGATATGATGATTTTAAAAATACATTCAACCTGAATTTTATTTTAAATGATAGAAAATCAGATGTTTATAATAGCCTGACTGATCGAAATTCTCTTTATCAGAGAACTTCACAAGATTATATTTTTAACTATAATATGGACATCCGTGATTATGATTTTGATGCAGGTTTTAATCTTGGAAATTCATTTTATATTTCCAATACATCTATTAAAAATAACTACTGGCTTCCCAAAGCTAATTTCTATTTGAAATTCAGTGAAATCTTTAATTGGATTAATTATAGTTTTAAGTTGTTTGGAAGCTATACCCAATTAAGCTCTGAGCCTGAAATTACAAGGTCATATGCATCATATGCTACAACGTTACTGAAGGCAGAAAATTATAATCAATATTTCCCTGCACAGGAAGCAGAAAGGTTTAAAGATTTATCCAATATTAATACCAGAGAATGGAAATTAGCAGGTAAACTGAACTTTAGCTATAATATAAGTATTGAAGGAGAGTATTTCAACAAAAAAACTATCGATGATGTATTTCCTGTATTTGAAAACAATCAGCTGAAACTGAAAAATATGGCAGATCATACTTACAGCGGATATGAACTCAATTTTGCTTTTGACCGGTTACGTCTGGGGTATGATGTTTATATGATGCACAAAGTTTCATTTTTCAAATATAAAGATGTTGTAAACCGCATAGCCCCCGGATATCAGAATATGGCCGTTTCGGGGTTTAAAGACATTTATAAAACATTGACAGAAGGACAGGTGTTGGGTGTTGTAATGGGAAGCTATTTTGAAAGGAATGCGGCCGGACAATTAATTATTGATGAGTATGGATTCCCCAAAAAGGCAGCAGGAATGAAAATTATTGCAGATTCTACACCGGATTTCGTTATGAAGTTCAGTCATAGTTTTTTCTACAAAAGACTTTCTTTGGACATCAATTGGGAGTGGAAAAAAGGCGGTCAGCTCTGGAATGGAACACAGGCTGTTCTCGATTATTACGGTCGTTCTTACGATTCAGGAGATGAAAGAAACATAAAAAATTATGTTTTTCAAGGAGTACAGGCTAATGGAAATTCCAATCAAATTCCTGTAGATTTCTATGATTCTGGCCGCACTGTTCAGGAAAACAGATGGACCAGATATGGTTACTTGGGAGTGGCGGAAAACTATATTCAAAATGCAGATTATATAAGGATCAGCAATATTTCACTGTCTTCCAGTTTTCCGATAAACTATGGGAAACAGAATGTTAAGCTTACTTTTTACGTGAATAATCTGATGCTTTGGCAGGCCAATAAAGGAGTAGATCCTAATCAGAATTTTTATGATATGGATAGCGGAAGAGGTTTGGACTTTTTCAACCTTCCTTCTTTTAAAACATTTGGCTGTATTGTTTCACTCAAATTTTAACCTATGAATTTCAAATTTATATCACCCTATATCATCTTGTTGAGTGTACTGTTTTCAACTGTTTTTATGAGAGCACAGCAGCCATTTCAGGATTTTGAAAAAGAAAAAACCTACATTCAGACCAATCATGTTTTTTATAAACCTGGTGAAGGCATGTATTTTAAAATCTACGTTGTAAAGGGGAGCAATAACCTTCCGGTAGAAGAAAGTAGGATTGTTAATTTTGAAATCATTGATCCGGCAGGCAGCGTTTTAAAAAAATTAAAATATGAAATTACCAATGGATACGCCCAGGGCTATTTTTATTTTGATGAAGATATGAAAGGTGGGGAATATACAGTCAGAGCCTTTACCAACTGGATGCAGAATGAGGAAGTAAAAAATGCTTTTGAGAAAGAAATTACTTTACAGAAAATTGTATCTCCAAGGATTTTAATGAAACTTGATTTTCCTAAAAAAGGATATGGTCCTGGAGATGAAGTGACAGCCGATTTTTCAATGAGAAGCCTGAACAACCTTCCAATTCCTTTTTATGAGGCAGACTATATGGTAATGCACAATGGAGAAACCATTTCAGAAGGGAAACTTATCACCAATAAAGAAGGTAAAAAGCAATTAACGTTTAAACTCCCTGAAGTTTTGGAATCCTCCGATGCTCTTTTGAATATTAAAGTGAATTTTGATGGGTTTACAGAATCTATTTCGAGAAATATTCCCATTGTTCTGAATAATCTGGATGTGAAATTTTTACCTGAAGGAGGAACTTTTATTAATGGAATAGAACAAAATATCGCCTTTAAAATTTTGAATGAGTTTGAAAAACCTGTAGACGCTGTTCTAGCTGTTTACAATCAAAAGCATGAAAAGATAAAAGAAATTTCGGCTTATAATTTTGGAATGGGAAGTTTCCGTTTTACCCCTAAAAAAGGAGACACCTACTATGCAAAAGTTTTAAAGCCGGAAAATATATCCCAGACTTTTAATTTTCCGGTGGCAAAAAATGATGGACTTGTTTTAAACATTCAAAATAAAAACAAAAACCTGACTTTTACGATTATTTCAACAGAGGAAAAAACGATTGTTTTGAAAGGAAGCTTCCGTGGAAAAGAAGTGTATAACAAAGTTTTCGCATTAAAAAAAGGAATCAACTCACTTGAAATTGCAGAAAAAGATTTCCCGATAGGAATCTGCAGGTTCACCGTTATGGAAAGCAATATTCCTATTGCAGAACGTATTGTTTTTACCAATAAAGAGAATCAGCTGAATATAAAAATTAAACCTGTAAAGAAACATTATCTACCCAGAGAAAAAGTAATTCTGGAGATTGAAACAACAGATGAGAACAGCAGACCAATTCCTGCGAATCTTGGGTTGAGTGTAGTAGATGATAAACTTTGGACGTATGCCGACGATAAGCAGAATCATATCATTTCATGGCTTCTGATGGACGCTGAGTTGAAAGGGAAAATTGAAAAGCCACAGTTCTATTTCGATAAAAAAGAAGAAAAAGCAGATAAAAGTTTGGATCTTGTTATGTTAACGAATGGTTACAGATATTTTGAGCTTATCCCGGAAATCATAAAAAACAATAAATACAAATACCTTCCTGAAAGGAAAAATACAGTCTATGGAGTAGTAGAAGATGAAAACAAAACCCCTGTGAAGGCAGAAGTTTTTCTTTTGGATATATATGATAAAAAAATTCTTAAGCAGGCCGTAGCAGAAAATGGGAAGTTTTATTTTTCAGATTTAAATGCAGGTAGTTCCTATAAAATTATTGCCAAATCTTTACAGCCTAAACATAAGCTGAAGATTAGGGTGTTGTCTTATAATCTGGATATTAATCCTTTAGCAAAACAGAAACTTACCAATATAGATGTGGAAGAAATCATAAATGAAGGAGAAAGAAGGGAAGAAACAATAAAAGAAAACAGAACTAATAAACAACAGTTAAATAAACCAGGGCGCTCAAGAACTGATACCATTCAGAATAAAAAGATTGAAGAAGTAGTCGTTGTAGGCTATAATGTCAATAAAGATAAAGCTTTAGCTACTTCTACAACAATACTATCTTCTACGGAACTTCAGAATCCCAATATAACTTCATTATTGAGTGGAAAAGTAGCAGGTATAATTGTAAAATCTTCAGAACAGGCAGGGGCGGGACCCCAGATCAACATTAGAGGAGCTGCTTCCATTCCCAATAAAAATCCATTATTTATTGTTGATGGAGCTCCTGTAGAAAACTTTAATACTACCATAAACCCGAATGACATCAACAGTATAGTCATTCTCAAAGATGCTGCTGCTACAGCTATTTATGGTAGTAGAGCCGCAAATGGAGTAGTGATTATTAGCTCGTCCAGAAACAGTAATTCAGAAATCAATTTTGATATCACCCCGAAATCATACATTGCTGTGGAAGCTTTGCCACATGGAAGATTTATTTCATATGCTTCATCTAGAGAATTTGTCTATCCTGAATATAAAACAACTAATACATCCTACCGATTTGATTACAGAGAAGCTCTTTACTGGAATCCGGTTGTGGAAACGGATAAAAATGGAAAAGCAAAAGTGGAATTTTATAATTCAGACGCCAATTCTACTTTTAGGATTATGGCAGAGGGTATTTCTGCAACAGGACTTTTGGGAAGAGATGAAAGCACCTATGCTGCGCAGAGCATTATTTCAATAGATGCTAAAATTCCGCAATATCTCACAAGAACAGATATGATGACCATTCCTGTCATTATTAAAAATAACTCGCCGGAGACTCGCATAATGTCTATGGATGTGATAGTGCCCAATTATGTAAAGCTGGTGAAGGCTGATACTCTTATTACCCTCAAACCATTGGAATCAGGAAGGTTATTTGTTACAATACAAACCGATGAGTTGGTGAATTCTGATATCCAGTTTACTGTAAGGTCCGAAAATTTTAGAGAGTCAATGATTCTTCCATTTAAAGTGGAAGAGAAGGGGTTTCCCTATCATTTTTCAGTTATCAATAATAAAAAAGAAGAGATAAAAATAAATATTCCAGAGTATATTAACGGAAGTTTGTACTCTTCTTATTATATATTTGAAAATAGGGCTCTGCAGATGTTTGAGGATATAGAAGGGTTAAAGAAAGAACCCTATGGATGCTTTGAACAGCTTTCTTCAACGGTCTATCCCAATATTTTTATTCTTGATTATTTAAAGTCGACTAAAAAAATCGATATCGTTACAGAGAATCTTGTCATGAAGAACCTGAAAAAAGGTTTCCAAAAAATGCTGAGCTATAAAAATAAAGACGGAGGTTTCGGGTATTTCAACGATACTGAATCAGATGTAGCGCTTTCTGCATTTGCCCTATTAGAATTTACAGATTTAAAAAAATATGTATATCCAGATGCTAAGATGATTCAGGGACTTTCTTCATTTATTTTATCCAGGAAAAATGCAAACGGATTATTTGAAGTAAGAAGATGGTATGAATCAAAGGATACCTATACAGAATCCTCGTGGTCAAGAAATATGTATGTCGTATATGCTTTATCTAAGCTAGGCTTTAAAAACGAAATTGAAGATTCCTTTAACGTAATGATGAAAAGGGCTTTGGCCACTAAAGATTCTTACCAACTTGTTTTACTTGCTAATGCTTCTGCAAACCTTGGAAAACAAAAGGAATATGATGATCTGATGAAGATTCTGTATCAACAGTATGAAACAAAGAATGCAAAATCCAGAATTACATTTACAGGTTCATGGGGACGTTCTGCTGATGCAGAAACTCTTTCATTGTATATGATGGCGCTTCAAAAAGATGAAAAACTGAACCAGTTGAAAATTGCGGAAGCTGCAGATCAGCTTATGGGCTTTAATGGATATTTTGGGTTTGGTTCTACTCAGGCAACAACGCTGGCAATGCAGGCTATGTCTGAGTTTTTGTCCAAAAATGAAAAATTATACGGAACTGAAAAACCGGTCATCACGATTAATAAAGCTCAAGCCTTGCCTAATATGAGTCTCTCATCAGCATATAAGACAGGAGAAAATAATATCCATATTTATTATCCGTCTCAAAATGGACTGACTTACAAGCTGGAATATCAATATCATACACTGCAGGCTCCGGTAAGCAAAGATGTTCCTCTTATAATGGAAACAAAACTAAAATCAGGAGTGTCTAAAGTAGGAGAGACAAACAGAATGACCATTGCTATTAAAAATAAAATAAACGGACAGTTGCCAATGACCATAGCCAAAATTGGTATTCCTGCGGGGCTTAGCCTGCAAAATGCTTTACTTAAAGATCTGATTGATAAAAAACAGGTTTCTTACTATGAGATCTTTGATAATTATCTTGTATTGTACTGGGAACATTTTAATGCGCAGGAAATAAAGACAATCAATCTGGACCTTAAAGTAGAGTTTGCAGGAACGTATACCGGGAAATCAAGCAATGTTTATCTTTATTATATGCCAGAAGCAAAGTACTGGAATCAAGGAATAACGGCAAGCATTGAACCTTAATTTTAATTTTTATAAAACGGAACAGGCATCTACAAAGGATGTCTGTTTTATTTTAAAATTAATTTTCAAAAATTATTGAAAATTCGAAAAATATAATTAGATTTGTAATAGAAATTGAAAAGCTAAACACAATGCAACTTTCAGAAGCAAAAGAAAAATATATTCAAACCTGGGGAACCTTTGCTACCAATTGGGGAATTAACCGTACCATGGCACAGGTACATGCCTTACTGTTGGCAAGTGATAAACCTTTGTCTACAGATGAGGTAATGGAGCAGCTGGAAATTTCAAGAGGAAATGCCAATATGAATCTGCGGGCTTTAATGGATTGGGGTATTGTAAGAAAGGAATTTATTAAGGGAGACCGGAAAGAATATTTCGTAGCAGAAAAGGATGTGTGGTACCTGTTCAAACAAATTACCAAGGAGCGTAGAAAAAGAGAAATTGAACCTGTCATTTCTTTCCTTGAGGAACTGAAGAATATTGAAGATAAGGATTCGGAAGGGGCAAAAGAATTCATCAAGTTAATGGAAGATTTCAGCTCTGTCACTGGAAAGATCAACAATATTATGGATCTGGCGATAAAAAGCGATGATCATTGGCTGGTAGGAAAAATTACTAATTTATTGAAATAGAAAGAGGATGAAAATCCTTTTTTATTTCAAATTAACTTTCAAAAATTACTGAAAGTTTTAAATAAATAATAATTATGAAAAACTTTATCATTCATTTATTTCTGATTTTGTATTTCAGAAAAAGAGGAACCCATTAAAAATAATGACCATGAAGACCTTAAAAAATCACACGCTAATCTACGACAACGAATGTCCGATGTGTAATCTATATTCCCGGGGCTTCACAAAATCGGGGATGCTTGATGAAAACGGCAGAGAAGCTTTTACAGAAATTTCATCAAGAAATAAAGACCTGATAGATGTCCATCGGGCAAAAAATGAAATTGCATTGGTAGACGATAACAGCAATGAAGTGATCTATGGATTAGACAGTCTACTTCTGATTATTGGAAATTCTTTCCCACAGTTGGAAAAGATAGCAAGACTACAACCTCTTTATTGGTTTTTCAAAAAACTCTATTCTTTTGTCTCTTACAATAGAAAACAGATTATTCCATCAGCAGAAAATGGTGCAGAAGACGCCTGTGTTCCTGACTTTAATTTAAAATACAGATTATTGTATATAGCGTTTGTTGCGGTTTTCTCTGCCTGGATTTTAAGTATGTTTTCCGGAAAGCTGGGGGTAAACTTGGACCGTAATTTCTTAAGAGAGTTTGCCGTTTGCCTGGGGCAGATCTTCTGGCAGACTGTTTTTCTAAGAATCTATTTAAAAGATAAAATCTGGGATTACCTGGGAAATATGATGACGGTTTCTTTAATCGGAACCCTACTCCTGATACCGACTTTGTGGACAGATTTTGATTCTCTTCTTTACATGATTTATTTTGGAATTGTAGTCTTTATCATGTTTCTGGAGCATTTGAGAAGGTGTAAAATACTAAAGCTCAATTATATTTCTACTATTTCCTGGATTCTATTCAGAACAATAGCGTTGGGTATCATTATTCTGACAACTCTTTAAAATAAAAACAATGAACCACCTGGAACTTATCAGACAAGTAGAATGGAAAGATCTTAAAAAACTTTCTGTTAAAGAAATGTTGATTGAAAATAATATCAGCCTGCCATGGCTTTTTATTTCATTGATTTTAGCGTATCATGGGTATTATGGGATCGCATTGCCGTTTTCAGGATTTTATTTTCTGACAGCACTGAGGCAGGTACATAACGGTTTTCACAACTCATTGGGAACCGGAAAGTTGCTGACATGGCTGTCACTGTATCTGAACAGTATTTTAATGATGGCTTCTATTCATGCGGTAAAGTTCAATCATATCAGACATCATAAATTTTGTCTGTCTGAAGAAGATTATGAAGGAAAATCTGCTTCTATGAAATGGTATGAAGCTATTTTATACGGACCCCAACATATGTTTTTGATTCACTGGATTACTTTAAAAAAAGCAAATACAATGTATGTGAAAAATATGATGGTAGAGCTGCTTTCAATAGCTGTTTTTATATCTGTCGTATTCTATTTTCAAATCCACTTTCTGATGTACCACCTACTGATCATGTTTTTTGGTGAACTCTTGATGGCCTTTTTTGCGGTGTGGACAGTTCATCACGACACTCATGAAAATCCAAATGTAGCAAGAACTCAGCGGGGATTTTGGAAAAACAAACTGACCTTCAGTATGTTTTATCATATGGAACATCATCTTTTTCCCGCCGTTCCCACCATTAAACTCCCCGAATTGGCAGAAAGAATAGATAAAACCTTACCGGAATTACATAAAAAACAAACTTTTTGAAAATGCCTGAAATATATTTGGAAACACTAATCGATGCTGATATACA
Organism: Chryseobacterium sp. KMC2; assembly: GCF_016756935.1. NCBI lineage: Bacteria > Pseudomonadati > Bacteroidota > Flavobacteriia > Flavobacteriales > Weeksellaceae > Chryseobacterium > Chryseobacterium sp. KMC2. The sequence continues at coordinate 94,037 of NZ_JAESIT010000004.1, read as the reverse complement.
CCATGTTTTTGATCTGGCAAGAGATATTGATCTGCACCAAAAATCAACTTCAAGATCCAATGAAAAAGCAATTGCAGGACGGACATCCGGCCTGATTGAAAAAAATGAAACCGTGACCTGGAGAGCAAAACATCTGGGGGTCTATCAAACCCTTACCACTAAGATCATCAGTATGGAAAAACCACATCAGTTCACCGATATTATGCTGAAAGGCGCTTTTAAATCTATGCGCCATCAGCATATGTTCAGAGACGTAGAAGGAAAAACTCTGATGACAGATCGTTTTGAATTTGAATCTCCATTCGGAATCATAGGAAAACTGTTTAATACAATCTATCTCACTCACTACCTCAAAACCTTTCTTCTGGAAAGAAATGAGTTAATAAAAACCATCGCTGAAAAACTGAAATGAGGGACTGAGCAACTATTTAATCCGGGATAGAATACAAGTTTATTAAAGATATAACGATCAAAAAATACACGATTATGAATTTTTTAAAAGCCGAATGGCGTAAATTAGCCATTATTAATTACGAAGTCGATCCTGAAGTATTGCTGACCTATTTACCTCAAGGGACTGAGCTGGATTTTTATAAAGGGAAGTGCTATGTAAGCTTGGTGGGTTTTATGTTTTTAAATACAAAATTATTAGGTTTTCCTATTCCTTTTCACAGAAATTTCGAAGAAGTAAATCTTCGGTTTTATGTAAAGAAGTATGAAAACGGAATTTGGAAAAGAGGAGTGGTTTTTGTCAAAGAGATAGTCCCTAAACCGGCTTTGAGTTTTGTAGCCAATTCTATTTATCAAGAAAACTATCATACAATGCCTATGAAAAATAAGATCTGTGAGAGTGGCAATGAGCTGCTGATCAAATATTCCTGGAAAGACAAAAACTGGCATTCCATTCAGATTACAGCGGAGAATACAGCACAACCCATGGAGTCTGATTCTGAATTTGAATTTATCACAGAACATTATTATGGTTTTACCAAAAAAGATCATACAACTTCAGAATATGAGGTCTGCCATCCAAAATGGGAGTTTTATCAGGTGAAAGATCATGAACTGGAAATTGATTTCGGAACAGTCTACGGTCAGGATTTTGAATGCCTGAACCTCCAGAGACCTATTTCTGTAATGCTTGCGGAAGGTTCTGATATTAAAGTGAAAACGAAGAAATATATAGGGTGAAAGAAACTTATTGGAGAAGACATCATATAAACATTGTAAAATCCAATACCTTATACCTCAAATTTTTAAACCTTAGAAAATGAAAATTATCATAGCCGGTGGGGCCGGATTTCTTGGCGACAACCTGGAAAAGTATTTTACTGGAAAAGGCGATCAGGTACTCATCTTAACCCGAAAGCCCAAACGTAAAAATGAATTGTACTGGAATGCAAAAACTGTAGGGGAATGGAGAAATAGCCTTGAAAAAGCAGATGTTCTGATCAACCTTACAGGAAAATCTGTTGATTGCCGCTATACTGAGAAAAATAAGCGGGAGATTTACTCTTCCAGAATAGACTCTACTCAAGTATTGCAGGAAGCCGTAAACAATTGCCTGGATAAGCCGAAAATCTGGCTGAACGCAAGCTCTGCAACCATCTATGTACATTCAGAAAAACATTTGAATACTGAGGAAAATGGGGTGATAGGCGATGATTTTTCAATGAATATCTGTAAGAGTTGGGAAGAAAAGTTCTTTACCGTTAAAAATGAAGAGACCAGAAAAGTAGCACTCCGTACCTCTATTGTTATGGGAAATAACGGAGGGGCTTTTCCAAAATTAAAACTGATTACAAAGCTGGGCTTGGGAGGCAAGCAGGGACGAGGTCAGCAAATGGTAAGCTGGATTCATATTGATGACTTCTGTAAAGCTGTGGAATGGATTATAAATAATGAAAATATTCAGGGAGCAGTCAATGTAACCGCTCCAAATCCTGTATCCAATGAAGAGATGATGAGAAAATTAAGAAAACAGCTGAATATTCCTTTTGGACTTAATGCACCGGTTTGGCAATTGGAAATAGCCTCTATCCTGCTGAAAACAGAGACCGAGCTGTTGCTCAAAAGCCGGAACGTTTATCCTGAAAAACTGAGTAAAACAGGATTTGAATTTTCTTATCCCGGGATAGATGAAACTATAGATCATCTTTTGAAAACCTGATATTGTATTTCATGGAAAGATAATTAAATTAGCCAAAACGATTTCCATATGCCAGCCAGACAAAAAACAAAAGTTATTGTTCTTTCTTCATTTTTGATTACTGCAAAGCTTTTATCTCAAGCCCATAATGTTTCTGAAGGGTATCAAAAGCCTGTAGATCCTGTTGTTGCAAAAAATGTAGAAGAATGGCAGGATCTGAAATTCGGTTTGTTTATGCATTGGGGAACTTACAGTCAATGGGGAATTGTCGAAAGCTGGAGCTTATGTCCTGAAGATGAGTCCTGGACTCAGAGAAAACCCGAACATGGGAAATCGTATTATGAGTATGTGAAAAACTACGAAAACCTTCAGACCAGTTTCAATCCTGTAAGGTTTAATCCTCAAAAATGGGCGGATGCCACAAAAAAAGCAGGAATGAAATATGTGGTTTTTACTACAAAACACCACGATGGTTTTGCCATGTTTGATACAAAACAGTCCGATTATAAAATAACATCAGCAAAAACCCCGTTTTCGAAGAATCCGAAAGCAGACATTACAAAAGAAATTTTTAGTACATTCAGAAAAGAAGGTTTTAAAATCGGAGCTTATTTTTCGAAACCTGACTGGCATTCAGACGACTATTGGTGGTCTTACTTTCCACCGAAAGACAGAAATGTCAATTATGACCCTAAGAAATACCCTGAAAAATGGAAAAGCTTTAAGAACTTTACTTTTAATCAGCTGAATGAGATTACTTCCGGATATGGAAAAATTGATATTCTTTGGCTGGATGGTGGTTGGGTCCGCCCTTTCAATACAATAGATCCAAAGGTAGAGTGGCAGAGGACTATCAAAGTGGAACAGGATATTGACATGGATAAAATAGGTGCAATGGCCCGCAAAAATCAACCGGGGATTATTATGGTAGACCGTACCGTTCCCGGAAAATGGGAGAATTATATAACCCCCGAGCAGGCTGTTCCGGAACAGCCTCTTTCTGTTCCTTGGGAAAGCTGTATCACTATGGGCGATTCTTTCTCCTATGTTCCTAATGATAATTATAAATCATCTCAAAAAATCATTGAAACCCTGGTGAAAATTATTTCCCGGGGAGGAAATTACCTGATGAATATTGCACCGGGCCCCGATGGTGATTATGATGCCGTGGTTTACGAAAGGTTAAAAGAAATTTCCGGTTGGATGGAGAAAAACCAATCGGCGGTGTTTGCAACAAGAAGCGTAGCCCCTTATCATGAAGGAGAATTTTATTATACCCGGAGCAAAGATGGCAATACTTTAAATATTTTCCATCTGGATACGCAGTCAGAATACCGGGCTCCGTCAGAGCTTACCTTTGCTATTCCAGAACAATTCACTCCAACATCACTGAAAATTCTCGGCATTTCTTCTCAAGTTCAATGGAAGAAAAACGGAAGTACAATTAAAGTACAGCTTCCGCAAGACCGGACAGCATTAAAATATGCTGCTGTCATTCAGATAAGGCAGTAAATACAAAATAAAAAAGAGCAGAATGGATCTGCTCTTATAAAATATAATATTTTAAAATCTTTAGTATTTTCTGGCCAACAGAAGGTTCAGTAAGAAGGTACCGGTCCAGTTACTGTTGTTGGTACCGTTAGTTCCAATGAAATCTATACGGGCAACAGATACGGTAAGTCTGGTTTTTCCACTTGTTCCGTTATTAGCAAGACTTACAAATGATGCTGTAAATACATCAGGAAAACTTGAATTATTTCCCGCTGTAAGAATAGGGTACATATTGGTTACGTTGAAAGGGGCTCCCTGATATTCATAAACAATAGTCATTCTACTTGTATTGGAGTACGAAGCTGTATGGGCATTGGTTACTGATGATTTACTGATAATCCACCATAGATCTGTTCCTGATCCGGTATCATAAGAAGTATTGGCATGGTTTGTCCAGTCTGCAACTCCCGGTGATCCGTTTCCATGAGGAGGAATAGACAATTGAGAACCGTAAATCTCCACGTTACTTGGCTTAGGAAGAACGGTAAAAGAGAGATCCCAAGTTCCACCAGTAGTATTCGCATTGTTCACTACTTCCGCATAAGCTCCTACCGGCACTACAAAAGAAGGAACAGGAACACTGTCTATTCTCAAAGTATTACCTCCGGAAGGTTGAATGGTAAGGTTAGAGGTAGAAATATTTTTAATTTTATAAATCCTACCAGTATAGCTGCTTGTTCCACTTCCAATAACCGGAAGCGTAAAAGTGGTATTACCTGTCCCGTTATAGGTAATATAATGATCAGTAGCGGTAATAGCATATGTGTTCGTTGTTACTTCCTTGTAGCCCGCTCTCAGAGATCCGTTTACTGCTAAAGTACTGTTGGGAGTTGAGGTGTTAATACCAACCTGTGCATTCAGCGTAAGTGCCCCGAATAAGAAAATCGAAATGTATTTTTTCATATTCATTTTTTTTAATTGTTTGTACAAAAATATAAAAAATTCATACGTAATTTGCTTTATGTTAAACATTTTATATATTCTTAACATAAATCTCCAATGCGTGATATTTACTATTTGTTAGACTTATTTTTAAACAAGCTTATAGGTAATTCTCTCATTTTCTGAAAGATAATAGCTATAATGCTATCGAAAATAACCTTCACAAATGATCCACTCACTTTCTCTATTCATCAGTAATCAAGATGGCTTTTTTTGTCTTTTGCAGACTATTTTAGATTTTTTTTTTCAAGTAAAAATAGTAGATGTTTTATATTTTTATGGTGCCGGAATGAAAATTAATGGAAAATAAATTATAAATATATTTTATTGTATAATCTTAAATGCAATTTTTTGAATATGGTATAGTATGTGCATTCTTATGATGAAGATGAATAATTTTAATTCAATATAATTAATTGATTAATATTATTTTAAAAATATAAACATCATGAATAAGTTATTTATTTCCACGTTGTTGGTACTAGGTTTATCAATGAATGTTTGTGCCCAAAAACGCCCACCTCTTCCTCCACATCCGTCAAAAACTGAGCTGGTAGATGCTAAAATGCGTGAACTCGATAAAAGATACAATACTGAAAAGAAATTGATTTTGAATCATCCGCTTGCGACCAAACAGATGAAAAGAGATCAATTAAAAGCTTTAAATAAAAGATATCAAAGTGAGAAACGATTGCTTAGAAGTCTTAAATAATATGGATTTCTTACACTTATTAAAATAAGATAAGTCAAATTTCACATGTTTGATTTTGTGAAATTTGTAATTCTCTATATGATTTATTGAAAAGGGGTGCTATTGTGTACTCTTTTTTTTATTTAAAATTGAATGAAATAAGCTTGTTGGTGCATTTTTAGATCAATTTCCAGAAACATGAAACATCCAATATTTTTCCTTAAATTCGCATAAAAATTTTTAAAGTAATGAATTACGATATTATTGTCATTGGAAGTGGTCCTGGTGGATATGTTACTGCGATCAGAGCAGCACAGTTGGGTTTCAAAACCGCAATTATCGAGAAAGAAAACTTAGGAGGGATTTGCCTTAACTGGGGATGTATTCCTACTAAAGCTTTATTGAAATCTGCTCAGGTTTTTCATTATATTAACCATGCTGAAGATTACGGATTGAATAAAGTGGAAGCTAGCTTTGAGTTCCCGAATGTTATTCAGAGAAGCCGTGGGGTAGCCAGCAAAATGAGCAAAGGAATCGAATTCTTAATGAAAAAGAACAAGATTGACGTAATTCTTGGTACAGCAACTGTTCAGAAAGGTAAAAAAGTTTCTGTTACAGATAAAGATGGTAAAGTAACTGAATATTCAGGAAGCCATATTATCATTGCTACAGGAGCTCGTTCAAGAGAATTACCAAACTTGCCACAAGACGGTAAAAAAGTAATCGGATACAGACAGGCATTATCTCTTCCTGAGCAGCCAAAATCTATGATTGTTGTAGGTTCTGGAGCAATTGGAGTAGAATTTGCCGATTTCTATAATACAATGGGAACAAAAGTAACTGTTGTAGAATTTATGCCAAATATCGTTCCTGTAGAAGACGAGGAAATCTCTAAGCACTTAGAGAAATCTCTGAAGAAGACAGGAATTGAAATCATGACCAACGCTTCTGTAGAAAGTGTGGATACAAGTGGAGAAGGAGTAAAAGCTACTGTAAAAACAGCTAACGGAACTATTACCTTGGAAGCTGATATCTTATTATCTGCTGTAGGTATTGCTGCGAACATCGAAAACATCGGTTTAGAAGAAGTAGGAATCCAAACAGATAAAGGAAGAGTTTTAGTAAATGAATGGTACGAAACTTCAGTACCGGGTTACTATGCGATTGGAGATATCATCCCAACTCAGGCATTGGCTCACGTAGCTTCAGCAGAAGGAATCACTTGTGTTGAGAAAATCAAAGGATTACACGTTGAAAAAATCGACTATGGTAATATCCCTGGATGTACTTACTGTCATCCTGAAGTAGCTTCTGTAGGTCTTACAGAAAAGCAGGCTAAGGAAAAAGGATACGAAATCAAAGTAGGTAAATTCCCTCTTTCTGCAAGTGGTAAAGCTACTGCAAACGGAAATACAGATGGTTTCATCAAAGTTATTTTTGATGCTAAATACGGAGAATGGTTAGGATGTCATATGATTGGTGAAGGAGTAACAGATATGGTTGCTGAAGCTGTGGTAGCAAGAAAACTTGAAACTACAGGTCATGAGATCATCAAGTCTATTCACCCTCACCCAACTGTTTCTGAGGCGATCATGGAAGCAGCAGCAGCAGCTTACGGTGAAGTGATTCACATTTAAGACATAAAAAAAGAGCAAAACTCTTTATTAATGATATAAAACCACAGATTTTGTCTGTGGTTTTTCTATTAAAAATACCTAATTTCGGTAAAAAATTAACATGAGGAATAAATCTATCATAGCCGCTTTTGCTTTAGCAGGGACACTCTTCTGTGCACAGGAAAAAAATGAATTTGTAGCTCCCAATGAAAACCTTGTTGCACAAAATATTCTGCCAATTCCCAAAAGTTTAGGCCAGAGTCTCAAAAAATATTCTGAAAGCAGAAATGCCTCACTGGCAGATATACATCCGAACGGAAATGAAATTATTGCCGTTACCCGTTTTGCATCTACCAATCAGCTGTATAGAATTGCTAAGCCTATGGGGGCCAGAAGACAGATCACCTTCTTTGATGAACCTGTTAATACTGCTTCTTATGAGCCCACAAAGGGGGAATACCTGGTCTATTCAAAAGATACGGGAGGAAACGAATTCGGGCAGCTTTATACATTAAACCTCAAAACATTGGAATCTAAACTGCTTACCGATGGAGGAAGAACCCAAAATGGTGGTATCACCTGGAAAAAAGACGGTTCAGGGTTCTATTTTACCTCCACCAAAAGAAATGGGGGTGACCGTGATATTTATTATATGAATCCTTTAAAACCTGAAGAAACCAAGCCCGTTCTGGAACTTAAAGGTGGTGGATGGGGAATCAGTGATATTTCTGATGATCATAAGAAGCTGCTGATCACAGAATATGTCTCTGCCAATGATTCTTATCTGTATATCTACGATACAGAAACAAAAAAATTAGAACCCGTTACAGACAGAAAGGAAAAAGGAATTGTTCAGCTTAATGCTTCTTTCGGTAAAAATCCTGATGAAATCTACTATATTACAGACAGGGATAATGAGTTCAGCAGACTGGCTGTATTCAATCTAAAAACAAAAAAGATCAGCTATCTGACGACTTCTATTCCATGGAATGTAGAAAATTATGATCTTTCTAAAGATAAATCCAGGCTTTCTTTCATTACCAATGAGAGTGGGATCAATAAACTGTATCTAATGAATACATATAACCGGAAATATACACCTGTAAGCGATATTCCTGTTGGCCTTATCGGTGGAGGAAAATTTTCAGGAGATGGAAAATCCCTGTATTTCTCACAGTCGGCAGCTAATTCAGGATCAGATATCTATAAAATGGATATAGCTTCTCAAAATATTGAAAAATGGACAGAAAGTGAGCAGGGAGAAATGCAGCCTGCAGATATGGCTATTCCAAAACTGATAGAATGGAAAAGTTTTGACGGCATGAAAATTACAGGATTCTACTATCCTGCGCCAGCAAAGTTTACCGGGAAAAGACCGGTTCTGATTTCAATTCACGGAGGTCCGGAAGGACAGTCTATGGCTACATCACTTGGGCAGGCCAATTATTTCCCCAATGAAATGGGGATCGCAATGATTGCACCTAATGTAAGAGGATCTTCAGGCTTCGGAAAGACTTATATTGCAGCAGATAACGGATATTTGAGAATGAACTCTGTGAAAGATATCGGGGCTTTATTAGATTGGATTGCAACACAACCTGAATTGGATAAGGACAGGATTATGATTACAGGAGGAAGTTACGGAGGATTTATGACGTTGGCTACAGCATATGAATATGCAGACAGAATCAGATGTTCCATGGATGTAGTAGGGATTTCAGACTTCAATACATTCCTTAAAAATACTGAAGAATACCGAAGAGATCTGAGAAGAGTAGAATACGGTGATGAAAGAATCCCTAAAATGGCAGAATTCTTCACCAAAATTGCTCCTTTAAATAATATTGATAAGATTAAAAAGCCTATGTTTATTGTTCAGGGAACCAATGATCCAAGAGTTCCTGTATCAGAAGCTATTCAGATGAGAGATAAGCTGAAAGCTCAGGGAAAAACCGTATGGTATCTGGAGGCAAAAAATGAAGGGCATGGCTTTAGAAAAAAAGAAAACATCGATTTTCAACGCCTTGCTATGATCAGATTTATGCAGGAATATCTGTTGAAATAGATAAGATATAAAACTGTTTATATTCTGCGTTTTAAAAATATATCTGTTAAAATATTTAAACGAGGCTTATACAATAAGCCTCGTTTTTTGTACAATTAAAATGAAATATATTTTCAGCCATAAAGGATCACAGCTTAAGTTTTATTTTTCTAATAAATAGATATGTTGCTTATTGTATTGGTACTGCGGAAATAATATTTTCACCCCAATTAGAACCTCCCAAGCGGTCTAAATAATTGGAAGAGGTAGGATTGCCGATCACTTCGGCATTTCCTACAATAAGCCAATATTTTTTATTAATCCCGGATTTGTTGTTAATTATGAGTTGTCCATTAGCGATATTATATTTTAATGATCCTGTAGGAACTGGCCCTTGTAGCATACCGCTGATTTTATCTGCATTTCCTTCTATGTCCTGGCTTTTATCAGTAAAAGTTTGAGAATCTGAAAAAGTGGATCTGAACCAAATATAATCGTCTTCATCTAATACAGAGTTTGGATTATTTACAGATAAAAGATTTACGGTTACAAGCCATTTTCCTGGAGGAAGTTCAATGCTAGAACCTGTATGATGGTAATTATAATCAAAGAAAAAAGGAAGATTATATCCATTTCCCATGATTCCTACCACAAGCTCTAAACTCTGTCTTTTCCATATTCCTACACCATTTTCATCTGATGTAAGGACTTTGTTTTTACCCTGTAGCCCATCAGTAATCATAATTCCTGGAACAGGAGTAGTTGGGGTTCCTGTCGTTGATATTTCCAGTTTTACAGAAGGAGATATTGATCCGAGACCCACATTTCCAGACTGTGTAACAATAAAATCATCCGTGGATTGGGTTAATGATGGAGAACCGGAAGATGGGTTGTTTTTTCCTCCGTCTACATGGAAGGTACCCATTGGGTTTGCTGTATTTATCCCTACCTGTCCAAAAACAGAAATTCCAGTAAAAATAAAGGACGCACCGAAATGTTTCAAAAATGTCATGTGTTTTTTGTTAGTTTGATTAAGCGCAGCAAAATTAGATGAGCATCTTTGATTAGACAATGAACAAATGTTAATAAATTTGCCTTTTGATTCTGCTTAAAGCCTGAGGAGTGATTCCTAGATAAGATGCAATATATTTTTGAGGGATTTCTTTAATTAAAATAGGATTTTCCTTAAATAAATTCTCATATCTTTCCTTAGCAGAATATCTTAGAAAGGAGTACAGTCTTTGGGACCGTTCGAGAAATAGATTTTGATGGGCTATTCTTCCAATACGTTCTGCAGATTCTGTTTTTTTATAAATATCCTGAAGATCTTCATATGTAAACCTATAAAGCACTATATCTGTTAATGCTTCAACTCCATATAAGGAAGGGGTTCTGGTTATAAAAGACTCATCTGCACAAACAAATTTTTTTTCAAACATAAAATCATAGGTAATATCCGTTTCTTTATCATAATCTGTTGGTACGAAAAATCTCAATGCCCCTTTAGATAAGAAAGAAAGCATATTTTCCTGCCCGCCGGCTTCAAGAATGATCTCTTTTTTCTTAAACTTTTCTATATAGAATTTTGATGCAATAATTTCCCAATCTTGATAGGTAATGTCGAAATTAGTCTGTAAGTATAAATAAATTTCCTCCATGTGATGACGATAGTCGGTTTGTGATAACTGGCAATTTTTTGTGAATTTATTAAATTTTCTGTCATTTACGTGAGTATATAAAAAAATAAATAGAAACAATGATTATTGCATATTTGTTAAAATAATTTTAAAATCAACATATTTATTAAAATTAATCTGATTTTCTCAGCCTGATTTCTTACATTTATTCTATGAATTTTGAGAGAGTAGGACTTGTTTTATCAGGAGGTGGTACGAAAGGAATCGCCCATGCAGGAGTATTAAAATTCTTGAAGGAAAAAAGCATAGAAGTAGATATCCTTTCATGCTGTAGTGCAGGATCTATCGTAGGATGTCTGCATGCTGTTGGCAAAACACCTGAAGAAATTCTTGAGTTCTTCAATTCAATTTATTTTTTCAACTGGAAACATTTTACCTTCAACCAGCCAGGATTGGTTTCTTCGGTCATTTTCAGGAATTATCTTAAACCTATTTTTCACGATATGAAATTAAAGGATTTGGATATTGAAGTGAAAATTGTAGCCACAGAGCTGGTTTCCGGAACACAGAAAATTTTTGATGAAAATTTTGAAATAGTAGATGCTATTATTGCCTCTTGTTCGATTCCCGGAATCACAACACCTTACATCATTGATGAAGAAATGTATTGTGACGGGGGAGTGCTCAATAATTTTCCGGCAGACATTATCAGAGACGAATGCGACAAGCTTATCGGAGTTTTTGTATCACCGCCTCATGATACCAATATTAATGATTTAAAATCAATTAAAGCCATTGTTTCACGTTCTTATGACCTTCTTTCCTATAGGATCGAAAAAGTGAAGTTTGAGTATTGTGACTGGTTTATTACTTCACAGAAGCTGTCAACATACGGAATGTTTGAGCGTAGAAAAGACAGGCTGGAGGAAATTTTTGATATTGGGTATAAATCCGCTGCAGAAAGTTTTGAAGCCAGCCAATATCAGACGGAGCTCAAAAAATTAGGAACATAAAAATAAATCCTGCATCATCATGCAGGATTTTATCTGATACAACGTAAAGGAAATATGCTTTATGGATTGAAATCCACGTTGCATCTATTCTTAGTTTTTAACTACCTGCCCGTCCTCACGTACAATTTCACGACCATTTTCGTCATTTACAGTAAGGGTGTAGGGTGCTTTTTTAGGTGAATCGGTAAGATAGTTTCTCCAAACCTGATAACTGTACCCCTGATTGTTAAAGTCAATATAATAGTTTCCTCCTGTACCGTCAGGAACCAGTTCACCATCACTGATGATCATACTTGGTTTTGCCGTGATTTTAGCATTTGCATTCCATGACTGATACAAATACTTGCCGTTGGGCTGTTTGTCAATTCTTATCTTAAATTTTTTTGTTTTAATAATGACCGTTTTGGGTACTTTTTGAAAAGTAGCATAAGAGGCTACACGGTGGTCTTTAGATTCATTCGGAACTTCTTTTGCATATACAAAAGAAAACTGAGCCAGGCAGAAAGTCCCTAATAAGAAGCTTTTAATCATATTTTTAAAGGTTATTGGTTACTAATCAGAGTTTCATCAAATATAAAGCCATTTTTACAGAGATAAGGTATCGGATAGAATGGAGTTGTCTTTATGCTCTTCAAAAATCCGAAAAATCTGAAAAGATGAGCTAAGTATAGCAAAGAGAATTAGAAAGCTTAGATTCTTACAAGCTAAGAGATAGAGAATAGAGTCTACCTATGCCATTGTCATTCCGTAGGAATCTAAACACATATACACAATGAAATCAGAGACTTTTATCAAAATTTTGATTACATCGGATCTTCGGTTTGTGGTCAAAAATCAAATTTGTATCATTAACCACCCCGTCAAAAATTCTTCGAATTTTCGCCAACCTTCCTGAGGCGAATATTTTGCTTATCCATAAACGATATATTTTCTTAACACTTTAGATCACTTGAGAAAGAGCAAAAATTATTATATATAAGAAGTTCACTTGAGAAGAAAATCAAAGATTTTCATTAAGCTTAGATGTACTTTTCAGCAGTGTCATAGTCACTTTAAATCTTAAGTGCCTAAATCTTTTGTGACTTTTGACTACGTCGAATCTTCGATTTGTGATTGATATGTTCTCTCTCGGATTGAGTAGATCAAGCAGATTTTTATTTCTTATTATGCTAACATTCTATACTTAGATTCCTACGGAATGACAAAATGAGTGGACAGACAAAATCTGTTATTTATAATTCTGAAGGAATCTAGATTTGTATACACAAGAAAATCAAAGATTTTCATTAAGCTTAGGTGTACTTTTCAGCAGTGTGATAGTCACTTTATAAAATCTAAAGTGTCTAAAGCTTTTTTGACTTTTGACTACGTCGAAATAACATTCATCGACTGAAAGGAGATAATCTTCGATTTGTGGTTGATATTTCTCTCGCAGATTTATCTTATCTAAAACTGTAAATTTTAATTGGATAGAGCGGTATAGCTTGCAAAAGCCTCTTCCAGGCTGTCAAATCTACCCTTAAATTCATCAATAGAGCAGTCCTGAAGGATATTCCCCTGATGAATCAGAATAACACGGGAACAAAGAGCTTCCACTTCCTGCATGATATGCGTAGATAGTAAAACCGTTTTTTGCTGTCCGATTTCCTTTACCACATTTCTGATCTCAATAATCTGGTTGGGGTCAAGCCCATTGGTTGGCTCATCCAAAATTAACAAATCAGGCTGATGAATAATAGCCTGGGCCAGCCCTACACGTTGCTTATATCCTTTAGATAGCTGACCTATTTTTTTTGATTTTTCCGGAGTGATCCCTACAAGCTGAATCACTTCATCAACTCTGGCCTCAGAAATTTTATGAATGTTTGCAACAAACTGAAGATATTCCTTGATATACATTTCCAGGTAAAGCGGATTGTTTTCAGGAAGAAATCCTATTTTTTTCTTGCTTTCAATAGCATGTTCAGAAATATTTTGACCATTAAAAATAATTTCACCTTCATCAATTTTCAATGCACCAACGATAGATTTCATCAAAGTAGATTTTCCGGCACCGTTAGGACCAAGAAGACCGATGATCTCATTTTTATCAATAGAAATGTTGATATTGTTAAGGGCAGTTTGTTCCCCAAACTTTTTAGTCAAATTGATTATCTGAAGTGGCATAATAATGAATGTCTTTCTGCAAAAATAAAATAAAAAAACTCATTCGATGGAATGAGTTTCACAATATTTTTAAATAATATTTATTTTTTTGATTTCTTCCCATTACCAGTGGATCCCGGGGTTGCTGTAGAGGCTGTATTGGCACCTGATTTTGAATTTACAGCAGATCTTTCATATAATGCATATTTACCATTCGTTTTACCGAAAATTTTCTCAACCTGTTTTTTGGTTAAAAACTGAGATTTTCCCACATACTTTCGGTTTTTGTTGATGATCTGAATAAACTGGACCGTCGGCTGACCGTAGTTTTTTTCATAGTGAAGCTCAATAATATCATTAGGAAGTTCCAGAATGATATTTTCATCAGGAACAGCCGTTATAAAGCCTTCCATGATAAGTTTATAAAGTCCTGATACATCTCCATTCAGGTTTTGGAATGAGAAGGATCGGATGGTATTCAGGTTGCTGGTGTTCAAGTCCTGGTAATTGATTGTAAACTTATCTTCCTTTTTATATAAACCTACGGAATTATCTTTACCAATTTCCACTAAACTCTCATTTTTCAACACTTTAATTTGTGAGAAAACTGAAATGCTGAACATGCATGTAATAAGTAGAATTATTTTTCTCATGAATTGAATTTTAATGTTTTACAAATTGGTGTACATAAACTTACTAATAAAAAAGTTAAATAACAATTTTTATTTGTTAAACAAAAGTAACACTTTTTTTTGATATTCATAAGGAATTGCCTGTGGGAGCTATGGATTGGTGTTTGTTTGTAATGAATTGTAAATCATTTGTTTATTGTCTTTTTGTGAATGTACTCCTGTTTGAATCTCTGAAAAAAGCAGATCAGAAATTATAGGGTGTAATGTATTGAAAAACAGGTTGGAAATGAGTTTGCAGCGTATTGAATTAAAAATTATTTAAAATAAGTGTTGAATTTTATGATGATAAAAAAAGAAATGATGGTGCAAATAGCATTTTTGACGAAACCGATAATTCACCAATAAGCTTATAATAATCTGTTTTTTGACACTGCGGATATGAAAGCGTCAAATTCCTGGCGATAGCTTCTTCCAACAGGAATATGATGATTGCCAAGAAGCACTTCGGTGGTGTTGAAAGCACTAACGAAATCAATATTGATCAAAAATGATCTGTGAATTCTTACGAAACCTTTGGAGGAGAGGGTTGCTTGTAGATCTGTTATTTTATTCTTTGAAATAAAACTCTCCTTTGTGGCCAAAACAACCTTGATATCATTTCCCTGGCTCTCAAAATAAATGATTTCCGAAAGAAAAATTTTGCGCTGCATTCCTTCTGTCCTGAATATGATAAAATCTTTCTGAGGAGCCGCTGTATTTCTTAGAATACGTTCTACCGATTTAAAAAAGCGTTCAAAAGTAATGGGTTTAAGAAGATAATCTACCGCTTCCAGCTCAAAACCTTCAATGGCAAAATCACGGTAGGCTGTGGTGAAAATAGTGGCTGGCTTCTGAGACAGTGATCTTAAAAAATCAATTCCGTTTAAGTGGGGCATCTGAATATCCAGAAACATCAGCTCTACAGATTGACTCTGAATCATTTTATAGGCTTCCATTGCATTGTCAGCTTTCCCGATCAGTTTCAAATGATCGATTCTGGAAATGTGATTTTCCAGTAACTTTGCTGCCAAAGGCTCATCATCTACGATAATACAGTTAATCATATTGTGAAGGAGTGATTATTTCAACTTTAAAAATATTGTTTTCCCGGGAAATTCTGAAAGTAAAATTTTCATCATAATGATGCCGGAGCTGTTTTTTGATATTTTGAAGACCAATTCCTTTCTCATTATCAGTCTGATCCTCATGGTAAGTATTTTCAATTGTAAAGACTGAATGTTGGGGGTTGGTTTCCATTTCTATTTTTATTTCTGTCTGCTGGATATTTTTTCCTGCGCCATGTTTAAAAGCATTTTCTACTAAACTGAGATATAAAAGCGGAGGGATGGTATTGGAAGAATTTAGTAGGACCTGCTTGCTTATCTGTAACCTGTCCGTATGGTAGCGGAGACTTTCCAGAGCGATATAATCTTCAATAATATCCAGTTCATCAGAAACGGATACCCATTTTTTCTGTCCTTTGTATAAAATATAATCTAAGATATCCGAAAGCTGGCTAATGGACTGGGAAGTCTTTTCAGAATGGCTGAGGGAGAGCGAATAGATATTGTTCAGTGTATTAAACAGAAAGTGAGGGTTTAGCTGGGATTTGAGGGCTTTCAATTCCAGTTCAGCTTTCTCTTTCTGCAGGTTGGCTGCTTTTTCTTTTTCATCTTTGTAGCGGATAAAAAACATCATTGAAATAAAAATGAAGGCCCCGCTGATGATCGGAAAAGTATAATGAATTAAAAGGTATTTCAGGTCTGTGAAAATACTGAAAATACTGTCTTTGGTTTCATTGATAAAAAAGGGCTCGGCAATATAAACAATAAAGAACCTGTTGATGACTGATAGGAGATAAAGGCTGATGATAAGAAATACTGAACATTCAAGGTATTTTTTCTTATCAAAAAAATGCCTGATGAGGATAAAATAAATAAAATTAGCGGCAATAATCTGGAAAATCCAATGACAGAAATTATAAATAATTATGTCTGAAGATAATCCATCGTATTCTCCGTAATTTCTTGCGGTTCCAAACAGAAATAAAGCTGTCCAAAAAAACAGCTGGAAATATAGGGTACGTCTGATATGAACCTCTGACTCATTTTTCATCTTCAAAAATATAAAATCTAAAGTAGAGCTGACGAAAAATGTTGCTGACGACGATCAATTGGAGATGAACAACCTTATTTGATATTCAGAAGACTTATTGTACTGTTGACATCAGTTGAGCTGTTTTCCAAATGTCACGGTAAAAAGTATTCCGGAATCTGATAACATTTGCAAAAAAATGAAATGAAAGAACAGTCGGAAAGGTTGTATGGGTTGGATCACCTGAGATCCGTGGCCATTGTATTGGTTTTAATGTATCATTATCGGGCATTCAGGCACCCGGCATGGATTGACAGTATTGGCCGATTCGGCTGGACGGGTGTTGATCTTTTTTTTGTTTTAAGTGGTTTTTTAATAGCAAGCCAGCTGTTTAAAGAAATAGAAAATAAGCAGACCATCAGTCTGAAAACATTTTATATTAAACGTTTTTTCAGGATTATTCCACCTTATGGGGTTACGCTGTTGCTGTATTTCATTTTTCCTTTTTTCAGAGAGAGGGAAGCACTGCCGCCTGTATGGAAGTTTATTTCCTTTACCCAGAATTTTGGATTGAATGTTATTGATCAGGGTACATTTTCCCACGCATGGTCATTGTGTATTGAAGAGCAGTTTTACCTTCTCCTTCCTTTGTCTCTTTTGATGGTAAAACGGATCAAGCTGTTTCAATATCTGGCTTTTTTAATTATTCTCCTGATCCCTTTTTCTCTGGTACTCAGATTCTTTATGTGGAATCAGTTTTTAGTTTCCGTTGATAGCAATTCTATGGAGTTCTGGCGTTTGTGGTATATGAAAATCTATTATCCTACGTATACCCGGTTAGATGGTCTGGGAATAGGCGTGCTTATCGGTTATTTAATGCGTCATTCATCGGTTTTTAAGAGGTTTGTTCATCATCATGGAAATAAACTTTTTTTCCTGGGATTGGTACTGCTGGGAGTTTCATTCTGGGTTTGTAATGAGCAGGGTTCAAAAGAAGCTTCTGTCTTTGGATTTACTTTGGTGGCTGTTAGTTGCGGAATACTGGTAATGTCTGCTGTATCTGAATCTTCATTTCTTTCCCGGTGTAGATGCTATGCTACCACGCAGCTGGCTGCTTTATCTTATGCCATATATCTTTCACATAAAGGAATTATCCACATGGTACAAAGCGGCCTGGATAATTTGGGAATTCAAACTTCAGACAATATAAGCCTTATGATCTGTTTTTTTGCCTGCATTGGAGGAGGATTGCTATACAGGTTCCTCATTGAAAAACCATTTTCGAGACTTAAATACAAACTGTTGAATGCGAATTATCATTAACAATAAAAATCCCCAAATAGAAATACTTTTTGGGGA
This sequence comes from Chryseobacterium sp. KMC2, assembly GCF_016756935.1. Taxonomy (NCBI): domain Bacteria; kingdom Pseudomonadati; phylum Bacteroidota; class Flavobacteriia; order Flavobacteriales; family Weeksellaceae; genus Chryseobacterium; species Chryseobacterium sp. KMC2. The sequence goes on along the minus strand of NZ_JAESIT010000004.1, from coordinate 76,125 downwards.
TTTAATTTCTATAATGCCAGGAAAACAGCAAAAATTAAGACTTCAAATAAAAACAGTCCTATTCATCTGAAGAGATAAGTTTTATGGTAAGCCTGGCTTAAGCTGTGTTGGCGATATTCCATATTTCTTTTTAAAAGCAAAAGAAAAGTGGGAGAGGTCCTCAAATCCTACTTCAAGGAAAACGTCTTTGGGTTTTCTGTTTTTTTCTGACAGCTGGTAATAGGCCAGTTCAAGCCTTTTGGCAATCAGCCATTTCTGGGGAGTATTGTTAAAATGCCTTTTAAAATCCCGGTTAAAAGTAGACAGGCTGCGACCCGTGAGGTATCCAAGTTTTTCCAAAGGCATATTGAACATGAAGTTCCGTTCCATAAAATGGATAAGGTCTATTTTTCCCGGAGCATCGAAATGGGCAAGAACTTTATCTACATCAGGATTTACCGATCTGAGGATGGCTATTGCTTCGGTTATTTTAAGGGAAGCAATATGTTCAGGAAAGGTTTCCTCCATTTCAAAATAAGGAAGCAGAGAGTTTAAATAACTTTTCAGTAGCGGATGGTTATTAAAACTGTAAATACATTGCTCCGGCCGTATGGGTTTAGGTAGATCAATTTTTTCATAATAATGTTTCAGGCGTTCTACCGAGAGATGGAGGACGACTGTTTTATGAGGCAGCCCGTCCTTAGGATAGTTGACAACTGTAGCCAACTGATTTCGGGGAATTAAAAAAGTATCGCCGGCATGGAAGTAATACGTTTTGTCTGCCTGTATGATTTTGGTTTCACCTGAAATAAACCAGACCAGCATATGATCATCAAACATAAGATCTGACTTGAATAGTTTATCCTCATAGCAGGATAATTTGATCTCCTTTGTCAGGTATTTTGAAATATGATCCATGGCTCATGATATTTTTAGACTAATAAATATAATACATTTTGCAGTGTCTTTTTTGCCTTATTCAACCGGAAAACGGATGCCTGTTATTTTCTCACTCCAATCCCATAAACGGGTGGCACTGGATTGATCCAAAGAATAGGGTTTTACCCCTTTTGTTATTGCATTTTCAAGGGCTAATGGGGCAATATCCGTATCTTCACAGTAGACTCCTCCGATAGCATTAAGTTGTGGGCTGGTAGCACACCATACTGTTGTGGCAGCACCCTGAGGAATTGTTTTTAAGGTAGAGAGTATTTCCTCAGGAATATTCCCGTGAGCGTCTGCCAATCCCATTTTTTGGAAAAGTTCCAGGGGAGCTTCTCTTCCCAGTTCTGTACCGGCAATTGATCCCGGATGTAGAGAATATACTCGTACTCCTGCTGATCTTGCCCGGTTATCCAATTCAAGAGAAAAAAGATTCACTGCTGTTTTAGATTGTCCATATCCCTGAAGAGTTTCATATTCACGGGTAAGGAAATTAGGATCTTCAAAGTTGAAAGGAGCAAACTGATGTCCTTGTGATGATACATTAACCACTCTGGCTCCCTGGGCACTTTTAAGAGCCGGCCATAGCCTTGCTGTTAACTGAAACTGAGCGAGGTAATTTGTAGCCAGCTGAGACTCAATACCCCGTTCATCTTTACGTAAAGGTACCCACATAATACCTGCATTATTGATCAGCAGGTGAAGAGACCTTCCGGATGCGAGAAATTTTTGGGCAAAATCATCAATAGACGAGGGGTTTATGAGATCCATAGGCTCGATTTCTACGTTTTCAATTCCCTTCAGGTTTTCTACGGCCTTTTGTATATTCCGTGCAGGGACAATAACTGTTGCTCCCGCTGCAGCCAAAATTTTAGTCGTTTCCAGACCGATACCTGTATTTCCTCCGGTAACAATGGCGATCTTTCCCGTAAGATCAATCCCTTTGATCACTTCCTCTGCTGTCGACTGTGCATTAAACCCTGAAATAATAGGCTTTTGCATTGTACCTTGATAATTACTGTTTTGCATTGTTTTGGTATTTAAATGTTATACAGCAAAGGTATTCCGGATTTATTCTTTTCATTTTGTTGTAAGCGTCAATTTACTTTGTTGTAACTGTCGTGGTATTAGTTTTCTGTATTCTGTCTGAATATCATTTTAGAGGAATTTTTACGTTATAACATGAGCAGAATTAATAAATTAGCAAGTCAGATAAAACTCAATACATGATCACTATTACAATGAAGAATACATTAAGCAGGCTGTTAAAAACAGAATTATTCGGAAAGATAAAAACAATACGCACAGCAATGTTGTTTGCTTTGTTATGTATTTCTTTTACAGGATTCGGGCAGACACCTGCTTCTGCATTTGATATGATATACGGTCAAATGAAGCAAAAAAATTTTTTTGAAGCCCGTACATCTTTTGCTGTGCATAAGAAAAAACTGCCTGTGGAATATCAGTATTTTACAGAAGCGGTACTTGATAATGCATTTAACAAACCTGAAGAATCTAACCTGAAAATTACAAAGCTGGAAATGCTGAAGTCTTCATTTCCGGATTCCCTGATGCTTAAAATAGGGCGTATAAAAGAAGATAACTGTATGAAACAGTATGATTATGCCGGAGCTAAAAAAGCGGTACAGGGAACTCTTCAACAATATGACAGGTTACTTACACAAGATGAAAAGGATGATCTTAAGAATAATCTGAAAATCTGGACCGCGCTGGAAAATGAGCCCCGTCAGAAAATTGTCATGAACGGTTCAACCCGTTTGAAAATGGAAAAAGATGCGGCAGGGTTGAAAAACCTGAAAGTGGATATTGGAGAAGGTACCATGAACTTTATTTTTGATACGGGTGCCAATATTTCTACAATTTCAACTTCAGCGGCCCAGCGTTTACATATGAAGATCATTCCGGCTGCTATTGATGTAGATGCCATTACCGGTATTTCTGTTAAAGCTGATCTTGCAGTCTGCAAAAAACTGGTTCTTGGAAATATTACCGTTGAAAATGCTGTATTTCTGGTGTTTGCAGATAGCGCACTCAGTTTTCCTCAAATCAAATACCGGATCAATGGTATCCTCGGTTTTCCTGTAATCGAAGCATTAAAAGAAGTTCAGCTGACTAAGGACGACTACTTTATAGTGCCAGACACAGAAACGAAAATAAATACAGTCTCCAATCTGGCTATTGACGGATTATCTCCCCTTATTTTTATCGATGGGAAACATTTTTCATTCGATACGGGAGCGGACCATACCATTTTGTATGCCCCTTTTTATCAGGAGAATAAAAAAAATATTGACAGGCAGTATCAGGTGACTAAGATCAGCATGGGGGGAGCCGGTGGGAAAATTGAATATGACGGATTTAAGATCAATCATACTTTTCATATCCTGGATAAGAAAATTCCTCTTGAGAATGTAAGTGTGCTAACAACCAAAATTAATAAAGAAACGGTTTACGGAAATATCGGACAGGACGTGATCCGTCAGTTTAATACAATGACCATGAATTTTGATCAGATGTTTATCAAGTTTGACTGATCAGAGGTAGGAAATTAAGAAGACTTATTATTATAATAGAATAGCACCATTTAATGAAAATGGTGCTATTCGTTTTAATGAACAGGAAAAACCTGTTCTAGATACAAAATATGATTGATATGAATGTGACTTTATTTACGGATTCTGGGTGATCTGTGGGTTGTTATTGATTTCTTTATTAGGGATCTGAAACCTGAATTTGTCCGGTGATAGATTAAACCTTCCGAAAGTATGGTTCGTTCCCGGGTATATCCTTTCTAATGGGGTATTTAATCTTTTCATATCAAACCAGGCGTAGCCTTCTCCCCAAAGCTCTATTCTTTTTTGAAGGATAATTTCACTGATCAGTTCATTTCCTGTTTTTGAAGAAAGGGTGTATGCCTTATCTCTTTTGGATGAAATCTCAAATAATACCTGTCTGGCCTCGGCTTCTCTTCCCTGTCTGGCAAGGGCTTCAGCTTCTATATAGTAAAGAGAGGAAGCTCTGATATAGATATAATCGCCCTCAAAAAGACTAGGATCTTTAAACTTCCAGCTTACATAGGCAGGATAGTTTTTGGTTTTTCCATTAAAAGTATATGAAGCACTTTGGCTGCCATTGAAAACTTTTTTCCGGTAATCCGTTTCCGGAATAGCTTCATAAAGACGTTTGTCTATCAGTTTACGGATCTGCGCAGCTCCGGCATAGCCTTCATTGGTATTATCGAACATAGAGAAGAAAGAAGCATAATAATTCCCGATACTCATAGTGGATATGGTATTGTGGAATCCCCATATTACTTCGGGATTGCTGACAGTAGAGAATCCGGTAGTGGTATAGTCGTTTTCTGTCATCAGGGCAATACCCTGTTTACTTTCTTCTGCATATTGGGCAGATTTAGCATAATTTTCTGTTTCCAAAAATACTTCAGCAGCAATAGCCTTAGCTGTTCTCTGATCAATCTGAGCTTTAGAAGGGCGGGCAAAAGTATCCAGAAGGACAATAGACTCTTCAATATCTTTAACAATTTGCCCATATACTTCTGAAACAGTTGATCTTGGAAGTCCCTGGCTTGGATTACTGCTTGTCAGGACTAAAGGAACGCCGGGTTCCGACTGATGTTCTTTGTAGCTGTTAGCATAAAAACGTACCAAATAAAGATAGGAATAGGCTCTTAATGCAAGCAATTGCCCTTTAATAGCTCTGTTTTTAGTACCCGTATCATTTTTCAGATCATCAAGAAGCTTATTGATTACAAATATTCTTGCATAAAAAGTGGTCCATACAATTTCTGAGGCAGAATTGCTGGCATTGGTTGCTTCATAATTATAAAACATTCCCAAATGCTGATTGGTAGACTGTATAACATCATTGGACATCAGGTCTGCACCTGCTTTTATTCCCATAATCCCAAAATCGGAATGAGAGGTCGTTCCTCCGGCTCCATTGCTTCGGAGATCAAGATAGATTCCGCCCAATATTTTTTCAGGGCTTGATGAGTCATTATTTAATTGCTCTCCGGATATATCGCCTTCCGGCAGCGTATTGAGGTCACTGGAGCAGCTATGGGCTATCAATCCGATGCTTATAGCAGTTATAAAGTATTTTATTGTTTTCATAAGTTCTTTTAAAATGTTAGTTTAAAGCCGAGAGAGACACTTGATAGCGTAGAATATTTGTATGAATCTGAAACTCCGGTTAATGAAGTTCTGGGATCATATCCTTTTCTCTTGGACCATAGGTAGAGGTTGTTTCCTGTGAGGTAAACTTTTAAACCGGATAAACCAGCCTGTCCTGCAAAATCATCAGGCAGCTGATAAGACAGCGTAACATCCTGAAGACTGATATAATCTGATTTGATGAGATAGAGTGTTGAATTTCCATTCTGATTGGTTGATGTCAGGTCCACTCTTGGTAAAGCTGCACTGGGGTTTTCAGGAGTCCATGTTTTATCCAGATCCGTAGAGTAGTTAGAGGCATAGGTATCCGAATGGAATAAGCTTCTGTAAATATCATCATATCCATAGCCGCCAAACTGATAAGCAAAATTAACAGACAGGTTCAATCTCTTATAGGTTACATCTGTTCCAAAACCACCATATACCTTAGGAATAGCTGATTTCCCAGTATTGTAGTCTGTAGCCTCCTTATAATTATTGGTTATGGTTTTTTCTTCCTTTTGAGTGGTTGGGTTGATGGCTGTACGATACCATAAGGCATCCCCGTTATTGGGGTTTACACCGGCAAACTCCTTAAGATAGTAGGTATATCTGTCGCCGCCTTCCGCCAAAATAAACAGGCCGCTGACAAGACCCGTATTTCTCTGTTCAGCAGGTAATCTGGTAATTGTATTTTTATAATGGGTCGCATTGGCGTAGATATTCCATTGGAAATCATCGGTACGAAGAACGTCCACATTGATATTAGCCTGTACACCTCTGTTTGTCATGTCTCCTATATTTCCATATTTCACATAAGATCCTGCATTGGAGGGAGGAAGAGGAAGCGTATAAATCATATCTGAGACTTTCCTTTCAAAATAATCAGCATTTAAGGTAATCCTGTTTTTTAACAGGGAGATTTCAACACCGGCATTCAGATTCTTGGAAGTTTCCCATTTTAAATCTTTGTTTCCTTGCTTTTTGAGGGATAGCACAGGCTTGTCATCCCCAAAATTGTTGATCCCATAGATATCCTGATACGCATAATAATCCCTATTGGTACCGTCTAACAGGATATTGTCATTTCCCTGCTGTCCGTAGGAAGCTTTTAACTTTAAAGAATTGATCAGCGTATTATCTTTAAGAAAGTTTTCTTTGGCCACATTCCATGCTACTCCCAATCCATAGAAATTTCCCCATCTGCTTTCCGGAGAAAAAACAGAAGAGCCATCTCTTCGTACATTGGCATTAAAGAAATATTTACTGTCATAATTATAGAGTAATCTGGAGAAATACCCTTCTACAGCGTACTCATAGCCATTTCCGGATAAGTCTGTTATTTTTACGGCATTATCGAAAGACAATGAATTCGGTAATAAAAGTTGTTGTTTTGATCCGGAAAATCCTTCATTTTTTATTTTGTTTAATTCGTGACCTACAAGGATGTTGAAACTATGATTACCCAATTTCTTTTGATAGGTAAGCAATTGCTGATGATTCAGGGTATATTTGAAAATTGAACCTTTGGAAATAGTACCGCCCACGGATGATGAGGTACCTCCTTCTGTATTTCCAAACTGAAGGTTGGTGACATTCTCAAGATAAGCTCCGAAATTATAAGTAAAGTCTAATCCTTTAATGATTTCATAATTTAACCCCAGGTTGATATTCGTAATGTTGCTGGTGGTTTGAGATTTATCCTTTTGGAGATTGCCCACCGGATTTTCAAACACAGCATAAGATCTTGTAGCTCCATTAGGACCTTGCCCGTCACCATAATCATACAGAGCATTTCCATTAGTGTCATAGAGCTGCTGATAATTATTATCTCTGAGGAAAACAGGATAAAAAGGAGATATATTTCTGGCAAACTGAAAAGGATTGGAAAAACCACCTGACTCTCCAAAATCCTGCTTGCTGTAAGTATAAGAAAGGGCTGTAGTTAATTTTAGTTTTGAGGTAATAGAGTAGTCCAGGTTGGATCTTATCCCAAACCTTTCAAATCCGGAGGAGATAAGGTAGCCTTTATCATCCAGGTAGTTTAAGGACGTATAAGATTTTACCTGATCACCATTGGCACTGATTCCTACAGTAGCTTCCCTTCTTAGGGCAGGTTTAAACAGCAGCTTTTTCCAGTTATCCTGATACAGTAACTGAGCATCCGGATTAAATTGACCGTCTTTTGTAATCAGCTGATTAAAAGGAGTGTTGTAAACATTGTATCCCAATTTGCTTAAAGCAGCCAATCCCGCAGCATGAGGACTGGCAGCAGAAGGTATAGCACCCGGTTGCTGGAGTCTTGCCACTTCTCCAATCCTTGCCCTGTTATAGTATGCGGTATAATAATCCTGTGGAGAGGTATAAACCGAATAATCTTCAATAGATCTGAAATTAACCCCGGTTCTCACATCAGCTTCAATATGTAACCCCTTCGTTTTACCTCTTTTGGTGTTGACAATAATAACACCGTTGGCTCCTCTTGATCCGTATAAGGCATTGGAAGAAGCATCTTCAAGAAAGGAAATACTTTCAATATCTGAGGCTGCAATACTGTTGAGGTTTCCGCTGTAGGGGATACCGTCCAGAACGATGAGTGGATCACTGGAGGCGTTAATAGAACCTATTCCTCTCATTCTTATAGTTGGCTGTGAGCCGGGTTGTCCTGAAGAAATTACCTGTACACCGGCAACCTTTCCACCAATTCCCTGAAGAATGTTTCCGTTTTGAAGATTAGACAGGTCTTTAGCTTTTAAGGACTGTACAGATCCGGTGATCTCTTCTTTTTTCTGTTTTCCAAAGGCTACCACCACCACTTCTTTGATCGAGGTTTCTTTGGAGAGGCTGTCTTTACTTTGTGCAAAGCCATATTCTGCGAATAAAAGCACAGCCAATACACCAAGTTTGCATTGTTTTTTTCTCATTATATTATCATCTTTAAGTTTAAAATCGTAGGATATGACGGCCTGTACTTCCAGTTAAGGAATAAGAAGTCCCGGCCTCCCTTTTTGGGGAGGTTTCAGTGAAAAGCTTATAATGGGTACAGGGTTAGTTAGGCCTTGAAATAAAAGGCCCTACAGTATCAGATTGTGTATGTGAAGTTATGACATCATCATTGTACACATCGAAAATTCAAAACACATATTTTGAGAAGTATGATCGTGCTGTGAAAGACATAGATATGCACTGCGGTTATGTTGGGCAGACATCCTATCGACGATGGTGAACAGGTAAGTATCGGAGTAATTTTTATTCATGAGAATAAAGTTTATTTTTTTTAACTGTGTCAAAATTATTTAATTATTTGTAAACCCTTATCAATAGGGGATATGAGATATATCATATAAGTCTACTAATTTGGTAGGGTAATAAAGAATTAAGTATTTTGAGTGTGTATTTTAAATGTAATATATTTTAAATCAGAGAGTTATTTATTTCGTTGAAATGCGAGATAAAGTCTCTATTAAGCTTCTTGTATGGTGTGAATAAATCTTAATAATAAAAGTCTATTGTTTTTATAGACTTTTTGTTTATTTTATTGCGGTGCTTACCAATGTATTCATAACGGATGGTTACTATAATTAGCTTTTCAATGCTGTTTTCAGAATTTAAATTATTGTATTATAGTGATATAGATTAGATTTTATATTTTTGAATAATATTAGTTATCTTATAGAAAAACGTTTAAAAGTTTAATACATATAGATGGTATAACATGAAAAACAAACAAAAAATACTTGACAATTATTTAAAAAATTCTAAAGGTTTTATTGAGCTCCATTTAAAAAATGTATGGTCTTTGCATAAAGCTGCATTTATTATTTTTTTTATACTTCTTACCAACTTTACCTACGGACAGGGTGTTGATATCGGACAATTTGCAATCTGGAAAGCTAAAGATGGCCAGTTACGGAGTTTTGAAGAAGGATATAAACAGCATCTCAACTGGCACAAAGACAATGGTGATAAATGGGGATGGTATGGATGGTTTATTATTTCAGGACCTAGATATGGACAATTTGTAGATGCTACTTTCGGTCATGCATGGGCTGATTTTGATAATGCTGTAAAGCCTCTTGATGACATGGCTGACAATAAACTGCATGTTTTTCCTTTTGCTGATGTACAGATCATTTTCAAGGTTGCAGGAATTCCTGAAGCAAGTAGTGCCAATACACCCGGAATGAAAACAAAATTTATAAAACTTGTAACATTAACCGTAGATGATATGGAACAATCTCTTAAAATGAGTAAAAAACTAAAAGATTATTATAGTTCAAAACAAATCAAGTTTTATAAGACTTATAAAGTTGTGGATGGGGGAAATATTAATCAAATGATCTTAATGCTGGGTTTTGACAACTGGGAAGATTATGCCAAAAGTGAAGATCTTAATAAAAAAATTGCAGAGTTTGAACAGATTTTGAAGATTGATACTATCCGTTCCATTGTTAGTGAAACAATGATATACCGGCCAGATTTAAGTTTCTTTCCCAACTAAAAAACTTAGAATCAATAATGGGAAAATAGAGAAGTTGTGTTTTGAACTTTATGTTAGGTTTGCTTTTGGCTAAGAAGAAGTGAGATTGAGCGAAGTCTGTTTTAAGCGGTATTCAGAATTTTACATCAACAAAAAATAGATAAAAATGAATATTGTTTTAACAGGTTCCATCGGGAACATTGGAAAACCACTTACAGAAGAGCTCGTACAAAAAGGACATTCGGTAACTGTTATCACCAGTACTACAGAAAGAGTATCCGCTATTGAGATGCTGGGAGCAAAAGCTGCTGTAGGAAATATGTTTGATGTAGATTTTCTGACCAAAACATTTGAAGGGGCAGATATTGTTTATTTAATGGAAACTATGGAGGCCGTGGGAGATCTATTTGATAAGAGTATTGATTTCATTGGTGAAATCAGTAGGATAGGGCACAACTACAAAAAAGCTGTTGAACGATCCGGTGTTCAAAAAATCATACATCTCAGCAGTATCGGTGCACATACCGACAAAGGAACAGGTATCATTGTTTTTCATTATGATGTAGAGCAGATACTCAGAGAATTGCCAGAGGCTATTTCTATTAAATTTATTCGCCCGGTGGGTATTTACTTCAATCTGTTTTCCATGATTACCGGCATCAGAAACAAAGGAACGATTCTTTCCAACTGGGGAGGTGATAAAAAAGAACCCTGGGTTTCTCCATTGGATATTGCAGAAGCTATTGCAGAAGAAATTGAAAAACCCTTTGAAGGAAGAAGTGTTCGTTACGTAGCCAGCGATGAGGTATCTCCCAATGAAATTGCGAACGCTTTGGGAGCGGCTATTGCTAAGCCGGATTTACAGTGGCAAATCATTCCGGATGAGGAATTATTCAATCATTGGGTGAATATCGGATTCAATGAGCAGGTGGCAAGAGGTTTTGTAGAAACCCAGGCAGCACAGGGGAGTGGTATATTATACGAAGATTATTATCAACAGAAACCTGTTTTAGGAAAAATAAAGCTGGCAGATTTTGCTAAAGAATTTGCTGCTGCCTATCAAAATGAATAATACATAGCGCATCACTGGCAGTCTCAATACATGATTGATAAGGTTGAGACTGCAATGCTGGTGCAAATCACCACAAATTAATAAGTTTATCCCTATGGAACAGCGGATTACAAAAAGAATAAAAACCATTACTGAATTTCACCGGTCAAGAGGTTTGCCCCATCCCGAACATCCCCTGGTGAGTGTGGTTGATTATAGTACCGTTATCCGGCCTGAAGATATTGGTGAGGCCAACTGGGTATTTGATTTTTATATGATTTCTCTTAAAATAGGAATCAATGGTCAATTGAAATATGGACAGCAGGAATATGATTTTGATGAAGGCACCATGTTTTTTATTTCTCCCAACCAGGTCTTCCGGATTGAAACTGAACCCGTTCTTCAGGAAAAGCAATCCGGGTGGATGCTGCTGATTCATCCTGATTTCCTTTGGAATACCCCTCTGGCAAAAGTGATCAGGCAATATGATTTTTTTGACTATTCAGTACATGAAGCTTTATTTCTTTCCAAAAAAGAGGAAAAAACCATCAATGAAATTATAGAAAATATTGAACAGGAATATCGGGCTACTCTTGATAAGTTCAGTCAAAATATTATTATTTCACATATAGAAACCCTGCTCAATTATTCCGAAAGATTTTATGAACGTCAGTTTATAACCAGAAAAATTACCAACCATCACGTTCTTAATCGCCTGGAGGAGGTGTTGAATGAATATTTCAATGATAATGCCCCGGTTTCAAAAGGATTACCCACCGTGCAGTATATTGCCCAAAAGCTGAATATTTCTCCCAATTACCTGAGCCGGATGCTTACCACACTTACAGGGCAAAGTACACAGCAACTGATTCAGGATAAATTGATTGAAAGAGCCAAAGAAAAACTCTCTACAACAGATGAATCCATAAGTGAGATTGCTTATGATTTAGGCTTTGAGCATCCCCAGTCTTTTACCAAACTGTTTAAAAATAAAACGAAGCTTTCGCCGCTAAAATTCAGAAATTCTTTTCATTAAATGAGGATTAAAAGCTCCGGATAGGATGCTTGTATAAAGGAATCAGGATATGTTGGGTCTAATGGAAGAATAAAATGGAAATACTTTAATGTCCATAGCTTACCACTCTTGAGATCATCCAGCCTTCATCAGTATGCTTCCAGATATCAACAAATTTGAACGTTCCACAATGGGTTAAAACTCCATTTTCCAGACGACAAAACTGATGTCCTGATTGAATAGCTCCGTAATCTTTAACAGGATATACTTCTACAGTACCCGGCACAAGTACTCTCCTGGTGTAGGCATAGCTTTTAGCAACCCTTCGGAAATTATCAACGGTTTCTTCGCTTCGTATCCAGACAATCCACCGGTATCATGGAAAAATTCAAGGTCTTTGGTGAAAAAAAGTTTTGAGTTTGTCAATATCTCCACTGTTGGCAGCACTGAAAAGTGTGCTGTCCCTTTCCATAATGGTATGATAGAGTTCCCGGGAAACCGGAGTGTAGGATTTTGTTTGCGAAAAGGCTGCCGACCCTAATACACTACATATCAGGATAGAGAAAGAGCGTACCCCTATTATGTTTTTTGTAAAAATGTTCATTGAATAAATCTAAGCGTTAAATTTTGATCAGCATTTTTAAAAGAATCCATTTATCTATGAAAGCTTGAAATATCGATGGTTACCATAAAAGAAATGATAATATGAAAAGAGGCGGTATAAAAATTAAGCCCATTTTTAGGAGGTATTGAGAGTATTTTTGTAAAATTAATTATATTTTTGATGATGATTTTATTTGTACAATTGATATTCGTGATCAATTGTGTAACGTGAACCCTTACTATTATGATGAGAAAATATTCTACTTATATCCTGCTTTTTGGATTTCCTTTGTTCGGATGCCAAACTAAGGTGGTTGAAAAATCCACCTATGAGCAGAACTGGATGTTGTTAGAAAAAGATAATAAAGCACTGGCTTTTGATGCCGATATACACTTATCTGATGCTGAACTTACATTGGATAAAAGATTATTTGAACTACGAAAACAATTCCTTAACGAAACAGAGAAACAGAAGATCCCTTTATATAACAGTTCTTTTAACGAATTAAAACCGTTGATAGAAGACAGTAAGCTGTATAAAGTTTTTCAAACGATGCCTAAAGGTGGTCTGCTGCATACCCACAGTGGGGGAGTTACCGATATGAAATGGGTGATTGCAGCAGCAAGAAAGTATAAAGAATGTTATGTCTATGACCAAAAAGATAATGATAAGTTTATTGTAGGTCAGCTGGCTTTTTTTGAAAATGGGAAAGTTCCCCAAGGATTCGTCAGTCTTGATAAAAAACTTCTTTCAGATCCTCATTTTGAAAAAGAGTTATTGGAGCTTCTCACTCTGAAGCGGGATAAATTATGTACCTATACCAACTATTGGATTGAGTTTGAAAAACGTTTTCAACGCATCAATCTGCTGTTGCCTTACCGTCCTTTCTTTAAAGAATATTATCTGAAAGGCTTCCAGGATCTGGCGAAAGATAAAGTACAGCATGTGGAAATCCGATATGTTTTTGAAGAGCTTTATGATTTCCAACATGGAAAATACCCTTTAAAGAAATCGATTACCGACCTGCAGGATATCGTTAAAGAAGTACAGAAATCAGACCCTCAGTTCAGCCTGAAGCTCATTTATTCAAGTTTTAAGTTTTTAGATCCTCAAAGTATTGAAAAGCAGCTTGAAACAGCTTTTGAACTTAAAAAAGAATTTCCGGATATGATTTCCGGTTTTGATCTTGTTGCAGATGAAGCGGCAGGCCATAGTGTTTCTTTCTTTGAGAAAAACTGGACCGCATTGGACGGACTTAGTAAAAAATATGGCGTAGAAATGCCTCTTTTCCTCCATGCCGGTGAAAGTAATTCGGTCTTTAATAAAAATGTTTTTGATACTTCATTGTTGAATAACCGAAGAATTGGTCATGGTTTAAACCTGATCTATTTTCCGAAAACGATGGAGCTGATCAAAAAACAGAATAAACTGGTTGAGGTAAGCCCAATCAGTAACCAGATTTTAGGATACGTAAGTGACTTGAGGAATCACCCGGCAAGAGTGTTATTAAGTAATGGGGTACAGTGTTCCATAAACAGTGATGATCCGTCGGTATATGGATATGAAGGTCTCAGCTATGATTTCTGGGTTGCTTTTGTCTATTGGGAGCTGGATGTGAAAGCCCTGAAAAAATTGGTTTTCAATTCCATTACTTATTCTTCTATGAATGATAATGAAAAAAAGGTTGCCGTTGCCCACCTGAATAAACAGTGGAATGATTTTATTCAGCATGCTGCCTCAACACTAATGCAGCCTGCCAGGTAAATGTTTGATTTCATTACAATAAAAATAAAATAGCATCAGTTTATGATGCTATTTTATTTTGTGACCTGCCCGGAATGTTATTATAGAAAATAGATCAGTAACATATAGTAAATTAACAAATGACATTTGATTCAGAGTAGTCGCAAATACAATACACATTCAATGATATTTTTGTCACAAATAAGCACATTTACTTTTCCTTTATTTGTACGAACTGATGACTAAAAATCAGTATTATTGTAAGATCAATAATTGATACACTTTATGGGACATTGGGAAATCATCTTGTTCTTTCTGGTGATAGCTTTTGTTTATTCATCAGTAGGATTTGGAGGAGGGTCAAGTTATCTTGCTGTTTTGGCAATGTATGGACTTCCATATCAGGAGATACGCCTGATAGCTCTTATATGCAACGTGATTGTCGTTACGGGAGGAGTTTATATTTATATTAAAAATAAACAAACCGATTGGCGGAAAATACTGCCCATTACCCTTGTGAGTGTACCCATGGCCTATCTGGGTGCCATATTGAAGATCAGTCAGGAAACTTTTTTTCTGATCCTGGGGATCACCCTGATTATAGCAGCCATATTGTTATGGATAAAAACAGATGCAAAGAACAACGCTGAAATATCACAGGATTCACAGGCATCCGTCATTCGGAATGGCTTTTTGGGAGGCGGAATCGGGTTTCTTTCTGGTTTGGTAGGTATAGGAGGGGGGATCTTTCTTTCCCCACTGCTTAATCTGCTGAAGTGGGATACCCCAAGAAAAATTGCCGCCACCTCCAGTTTTTTTATATTGGTTAATTCCATATCAGGAATTTTCGGACAGCTCACAAAACTATCCGTAGATATGGACTTCTTTAGAATTCTGAGTTTATGTCTGGCCGTTTTTATCGGTGGACAGATAGGTTCCAGAATGTCTCTGAAATGGAACCCCTTAGTTATAAAAAGAGTGACAGCTGTGCTTGTTCTGGTAGCGGGAATAAATGTTTTAATAAAATACTGGTAAACCCCAATTAAAAATGAAACTTAATATATTGGCGTTCGGAATAGCAAAAGATATTTTTGGAACACCGGACATGGAAATAGAAACCACAGAAGACTTGAATGTCGGACAGCTAAAAGATATTCTGGAAGACCGTTTTCCACAGCTTAGAAAACTGAAATCTTATTTTATTGCTGTGGATGAAGAATATGCGGATGATGACCGCATTATAACAGGTACTAACGAAATAGCAGTGATCCCTCCCGTAAGCGGTGGATAAAAAGTATGATTGATATAAAAATAACCGACCAGGCACTGAATATAGCTGACTGTTTAGAGGTTGCCCATGATCTGGGCAGCGGAGGAACAGCCACTTTTATAGGAACCGTTCGTAACAGGACCAAAGAAAAGCCTGTTGTCCGCCTGGAGTTTGAATGTTATCAAACTATGGCGATTAAGGAAATGCAAAAGATAGCCGACGCAGCTGCTGCTCTGTTTTCCGTTCGCAATATAGTGGTTCATCATCGTGTAGGGATACTATATCCCGGTGATGCGGCAGTGATCATTGTTGTCAATGACGGACATCGTGAGGCAGTTTTTGATGCCTGCCGGTATATCATTGATACCTTAAAACAAAAAGTTCCGATCTGGAAAAAAGAAATTTTTGAAGATGGAGATGAATGGGTTTCCGCACATCCGTAATGGTAAGGAATAAAATTTCGTATATTTACTATAATACTTCTTGTTAGATGAAAATCAATACCTTGAAATATAATTCAGTACAGAAGATAGAGATTATCAAAGTTAAGGATAACACAAGTTTTCCCTATACGGATGATATTTCAGTGGAAGAACCATTGGAAATCAGGATTTCATTCGGATCAGAATCCTACAGGGAGACGAAAAACCTATCCGTTACCATGAGAACTCCCGGAAATGACGGGGAACTGGCAGCCGGTTTTCTATATACGGAAGGGATTATTGAAGACCCAAAGCAGATCAGAAATGTACAGCATGCTCAGGAGGCATGTTCCAGAACCAGTGAAAATGTGATCATCGTTGAACTTACAGAAGGATTTGTTCCACAGCTGATGAAAACTGACAGAAATTTCTATACCACCTCCAGTTGCGGAGTTTGTGGAAAAGGATCCATCGAATCAATACGCACTGTAAGTGCTTTCCATAAACTGGAAAAAGAAAAAAATACCCTCAATCTGGAAACCATCTATCAATTATCAGAGAAACTAAAATCTTTTCAGGATAACTTCAGTGCCACAGGGGGAATACATGCTTCAGGCATTTTTGATCTGGAAGGTAATCTTCTTGCCGTGCGGGAAGATGTAGGAAGACATAATGCACTGGATAAATTGATAGGATATGCCGTGTTCACTGACCAGCTGCCATTGAAACATAAAATTTTAGTGTTAAGCGGAAGGGCAAGTTTTGAACTGGTTCAGAAAGCGGCAATGGCAGGTATTCCGGTTATTGCAGCAATAGGAGCTCCCTCCAGTCTCGCAGTAGATCTGGCAAAAGAGTTTGATATCACTTTACTTGGGTTCCTTCGGGACAACCGGTTTAATATCTATCACTCGGGGACTAATTTTGAAATTAAAAATTTGATATGAAAATAAGAATAAAAGATAATTCCGTGAGATTCCGAATTACCCAATCTGAGGTTACGGAATTGCACAAAAATGGAATGATCTCCAGCACGACACAATTTATAGACAACCCATTTATATATACTGTTGAAAAAACAGATGAACAACAGCTGTCAGCTGCATTTGTAGAGCATACAATTGTAATGAAAATTCCAGGTTTTATGGTAGAAGAACTGGCTACTACAGATAGGGTGGGTTTCGACGGATTGAGCGGAAAAGTTCAGCTCCTGATAGAAAAAGACTTTGTATGCCTTGATAATACCATAGAGGATCAGAGTGATAATTATCCGAATCCAAATATGAAATGCTAACCCCAAAAAAATAAAAGGCGATGGAAGAACATGATAACAATAAAATAGAAAAGGAAATTAAGAATGAGCCTCAGGCAGAAAATCCTTACAGATTACTTGATCTAAAACTTACACATGTTGAAAAATCAGCTGCCGGAATTCCTGCAGTATTAGCTGCTTTTAGTGATTTATTTGAAGAAAAGGCCCCTATTCGAGGGATGAGGGCTTTATTTAAAATGAATCAGATGGGTGGTTTTGACTGTCCCAGCTGCGCCTGGCCGGATCCGGATGATGAACGTTCGGTTCTTGGTGAATATTGTGAAAATGGGGCTAAGGCTCTAGCAGAAGAAGCGACAACCAAAAGAGTTACCCCGGAATTCTTTAAAGAAAATTCTGTATTTGATCTGGCAAAACTGGACGACTACGAGATCGGCAAGATGGGAAGACTTACGGATCCCATGTACTTGCCGGAAGGAGCTACTCATTACCAACCGATAAGCTGGGATGAGGCTTTTAAAAAAATAGCAGGACATCTCAATGCACTGGAATCTCCGGATGAAGCAGCCTTTTATACCTCCGGAAGAACGAGTAATGAAGCATCTTTTGTTTATCAGCTGTTTGCAAAGGAATTCGGAACCAATAATATGCCTGATTGCTCCAATATGTGCCATGAAACTTCGGGATCAGCACTGCGTCCTACCATTGGAATTGGTAAAGGTACAGTGACTTTGGAGGATTTTTACGAGGCCGAAGTCATTGTTATTATCGGACAGAATCCGGGAACCAATGCTCCCAGAATGATGAGTGCTCTTTCAAAAGGAAAAAAGAATGGAGCTAAGATTATAGCCATAAATCCATTGCCGGAAGCAGGTCTTATGGGCTTTACCAATCCACAGAGTGTTAAAGATATTCTTAATGGCGGAGTACAGCTGGCTGATCTCTATCTGCCCGTTAAGATCAACGGTGATATGGCTCTTTTAAAGGCGTTGGAACTTTTGTTGATCGAATTTGAAAAGGAAAATCCTGGCTCTGTGTTTGATGAAAATTTTATTACAGAAAAAACAGTAGGATATGAGGATTTTATCAGACAGTTTGATCATTATAAACTAGATGAGCTGGCTTCCCTTTCAGGAGTTTCGAAAGAATTAATCTATGAGGCTGCAGTAACAATAGCATCTAAAAAAAGAATTATTTTCAGCTGGGGAATGGGGCTTACCCAACAGCCCAATGGAGTGGATATGATCCGTGAAATTCTCAATATTCTTTTGCTAAAAGGGAGTATAGGCATACCTGGAGCTGGGGTTTGTCCGGTTCGGGGGCACAGTAATGTTCAGGGAAACAGGACCATGATGATTGACGAAAAACCTACAGATGAACAACTTGACCGTCTCGAAAAGTTTTATGGTTTCAAAATGCCACGCAAGCACGGCTATGATGTCGTAAGAGCAATTAAAGCCATACATGAAGAAAAAATAAAGGTCATGTTCTGCATGGGAGGAAACTTCCTTTCGGCAACACCTGATACCACTTATACAGCCCATGCCCTCAGAAAACTTAACCTTCTGGTCTCTGTTTCTACCAAACTTAACCGGGGACATCTGGTTCATGGAAAAGAAGCACTTATCCTGCCGACCTATGGCCGCAGTGATAAAGATATTGTGAATGGTAAACTCCAGATCGTAACAACCGAAAACTCTATGGGGGTAGTTCAGGATTCAAAGGGAATACTGGATGCCGTATCCAATAATCTGATCAATGAAACTCAGATTGTCTGCCGTATGGCAATGGCTACTTTAGGAGAAAGATCTGTGGTCAGCTGGCAGCGTTATCATGACAGCTACGATGCCGTAAGGGATGATATCGAGCAGTGTATCCCGGGTTTTGAAAATTATAACGTCCGTGTCCGCCAGAAAGGAGGTTTTTATCTTCCGAATGCTGCACGGGATAAACAGGAATTCTCGAAAGAACTGGGAGGGCGTGCCCCTTTTACCCTGACAGAAGTACCGGATAATACGCTTGCTGCAGATGAATATATGATGGCAACCACCAGAACTCATGACCAGTTCAATACAACAATCTATGGATTGGATGATCGCTACCGCGGGATTAAAAATGAGCGCAGGGTAATATTTATGAATCAGAATGATATTGATAAAGCAGGTTTTAAAGCCGGAGATCGGGTAGACCTTTACAATTATGATGACGGGATAGAGCGTGTAGCACCACTGTTTATCATTGTTTCTTATCAGATTCCGGAAAAAAATACCGTTACGTATTTTCCGGAAACGAATGTCCTGGTATCCGTCAATAATGTTGTCAAGGAAAGTAATATGCCCGCATCAAAATATGTGAAAATCAAAATTATGAAACATGACCCCGAAGTATACAAAAAAGTAGATCAGATGCTCTATCAGGGGGCTATTCAAAGACCGTAATATAAAATAAACGATGAGTATAAATCAGAAATCTCTATATTTAGGCAAAATATGGATATTCGCCCTGTTTTTGATTGCGGGCATGGTATCTGCCCAGTCGCAATTTAAATTAAAAGTAAGTGGGGAGGTATCACAGCCGCTGGAGCTCTCCTTATCTGATCTTGTAAAAATGCCCAGAAAGGAAGCTAAATTAAAAGATAAAGAAGGAAATGTTCATGTGTATACAGGAGTTTCTGTTCTGGATATTCTTGCCAAAGCCGGGGTTCCTTCCGGTAAAGAATTACACGGTGAAAACCTTTCCAAATACCTTCTGGTACAATGTACCGATGGATATCAGGTTTTATTCTCTCTGGCAGAGCTGGATCCGTCGATTGCAGATAAAAATGTGATTGTAGCAGACACCACAGACGGTAACCCATTATTGAAGGAAAAAGGTCCGCTCCGTATCATTGCCGAAGGTGAAAAAAAACCGGCCCGGAGTTCTTATCAGGTAGAAGCCTTGATTGTGGGGCATATTAAAAAGTAATTGTAACAAGTAATGACAAAGAAAATATGATTATTAGGAAAAAAGAGCACTGGTTTAAAATGCTTTTTGTTTGGCATGGATCTGTATTACCGGCTCTGTTGCCGCGTTTGTTGCTTCTTTTTGTATTTTCTTTGGGAGTGGTTTACTTTCGTGGAATTGTTTTTTCCTTTAAGATTCCGCTTAATCCCGCACCGCTTACTTTATTTGGTTTTGTACTTGCTCTTTTTCTGGGATTCCGTAATAACGTAAGCTATGAAAGGTTCTGGGAAGGACGCAAATTATGGGGAGCTTTACTGAACACTTCACGGTCACTGACACGCCAGGTACTGACTCTTGGGAATATAAAAAATGATACATCAGTCACCGAATTTATTGACCTGCTCAGTTCTTTTATTTTTGCCTTAAAACATCAACTCAGAGGAACGGATCCTTATGAAGATTTAAAGGACAGACTGGACGGAAAAAAACGGGAAACTGTACTTGCCGCGAAATATAAACCTGCAGTTATTATGAAATTAATGGCAGACTGGGTCAGGGAAGCAAAAGAGGGCGGTAGGATCGACTCTATTCAGCAGGCGCGTTTTGATGAGAACCTGGATAAACTTTCAGATATTGTAGGAGGTTGTGAACGGATTGTTTCCACGCCGATACCCTACAGTTACCGTGTTCTGCTTCATCGTACAGTGTATATCTATTGTTCTCTGCTGCCTTTTGGATTAGTAGATACTTTAGGCTGGTTTATGCCCCTGATCGTTGTATTCGTAGCGTATACATTTGTCGCATTTGAAGCCATAGCAGATGAAATTGAAGAACCCTTTGGTACAGACGCTAATGACTTGGCATTAAATAGTATGTGCGAAATGATCAATGCTACCATTCATGAAATGGCCGGAGAGACCATTCCTGTGGTGCAGAAATCTTCACAGAATATTATCGATTAAATATTTTCGGACATTTTAAAATCTGCCTCAAGGATTTTAGGGATACATTTTATAAATACCATCCTGTAAAGAAAACACCGCTTTTCCGGGAAAAGCCTTTTTAATTTTCCGTGCTGCTTCCTTGCTGCGTTTTCCGGACATGCAGTAGACTAATACCTGGTGGGAAAAACCGGAGATTTCATCAAAATGATTTTCTAATTCATCCAGAGGAATGTTCTTTCCGCCAATATTGAAATTCTGATGTTCATGGTCATCACGTACATCGATAAGATCAAAATGTTCTTGATTTTCTTTAAATTCTTCGAAGGTAAGTGTGGGAACAGTCTGGGGAAGATCTGTAATTTGAACTGAGGATTTTCTCAGCTTTATAATTTGTGTTTTTCCACTCATCATATTGATCATCCATAATTTCCCGGCTAATATATCTTCGGAACCTGTAAGATATTTAATAGCTTCATTGGCCTGCATGCAGCCAACGATTCCCGCCAGTGGAGGTGTTACGCCACCTTCCTGACAGTTAGGAATCTGAGATTCTTCAACATTGGGAAATACATCACGGTAATGGGTGGAATAGCTTCCGTCTTTCTGTAAAACATTCCATAGGCTGACCTGGCCCTCATATTGATAAATTGCACCGTATACCAATGCTTTTCCTGCCAGTACACAGGCATCATTCAATATATATTTTGTTTCAAAATTATCTGTACCTTCAATAATCAGGTCAAATTCTGAAATCAGATCCATTACGTTTTCAGAAGTCACCCGAAGTCTGAACGGAATGATTTGTACAGATGGATTTTGTTGCTGTAACTGTTTTGCAGCCACATCCACTTTAAACAATCCGATATCATCCGGAGTATATAAAATCTGCCGGTGCAGATTGCTTAGAGAAACCTTATCATCGTCTGCAATACCTATTGTTCCTATACCGGAAGAGGTGAGGTATTGTGCACACGGACAGCCAAGACCTCCCATTCCTACGATGAGCACCCTGGCATTTGTAAGAAGATGCTGTGCAGAGCTGCCAAATCCGGGTAAAGCCATCTGACACTGGTAGCGTTCTAGATTCCCTTCCATCTTTATTATTTTTGTCGGTTCAGTGCTCGTTCTGCTATTGCTGCTTCCTCAGGGGTGTTCACATTCATCAGAGCATCAGGATCTTGAGGTTCTAAAATAAGCGTATCACTATTGATCAAAACCTTTCTGGGACAGGTATTCCCTATACCCAGAAAATTCAGGAGCAGCGGATAGCTCTTAGGCTCCCAGATGGTAATTAAAGGTTCCGGTAACCCATCAAAAGGGCTTTTATAGGTAGTGGCCGCTTTTTCAGGATTTCGTGAATGCAGTAAAAATTCCAACGATTTTTTATCCAGCAGGGGCAGATCACAGGCGACCACCAGCCAGGCTTTATCCCGCTGGGAACGCAGTGCAGAAAGAATACCACCAAAAGGTCCCATGTTCAGAAAGGTGTCTGTTAATGGATGATACTGCCTGTCAAAATTTTCTAGCTGATCCTGGCGGCAGGAAATATAAACCTCATCACAAAATTCTGCCAGCAGATCTGCTGCAAAATAACGCTGTTCTTTCCCATGCCAGTTCATCAGATCTTTGGGAGTTCCCATTCTTTGGCTTTTTCCACCTGCCAGCACCAGGCCGTTGATGGATGGAATTTTATTCTGTTCTTTTGAAATCATTTTTTCCGCCTGTTTTTTCTATTAATTTAATCTCCTTGATAGTGATATTGTGGCTCAGGGCCTTACACATGTCATAGATAGTCAGTGCAGCTACAGAAGCTCCTGTGAGGGCTTCCATTTCTATACCTGTTTTGGCTTCTACCTCTGCAGTACAGTATATTTCAATTTCATTACGGTCGGTAAGTTCTATATCAACCTTACAGTTCTCAAGTCCTATCGGATGGCAGAGAGGAATGAGTTCGCCCGTTTTTTTAGCAGCCATAATTCCGGCAATGATTGCGGTTTGAAAGACTGAACCTTTTGGGGTATTGAAGCCTCCTTCGCTAAGCTTTTGTAAAATATTCTCAGGAATTTCCACTATTGCTTTTGCAACAGCTTTACGGCGGGTTATTTGTTTTCTGCTGACGTCAACAATAGAAGGCTGCAGTTTTTTATTGAGATGTGAAAAATCAGTCATAATCTTTAAAAATTATATTTCCATATGGGATATACCTCTCCTTTTTTAAAATGATTCTGCTCCAAAGGCAGTTCTATAAAAGCATCAGTTTCGGCGAGGTGTGAAAAATCACCGGAGCCGTTTGTATGAACGGATTCAGCGGTAAGCTGTCCTGAGGAGTTAATATTGAGCTTTACCTGTGCAAAATACTGAAGCCCGAATGGAAAGTCAATATCATCCTGCAATACCGCAAATAAAGGTGAAGTTGGAGGTGTTTCCAACGATTTTTCCAGCCAGGGAATGAAATAGCGATGCAGACACATAAATACTGAAACAGGATTGCCGGGAAACGCAAAAACAAGTTTCTGATCTTTGCTTCCAAACCAAAAAGGCTTTCCGGGTCTCTGCTTTATTTTGTGAAAGCGTTTTTCTATTCCCAGTTCCCTGCATACTTCAGGTAAATAATCAAATTTTCCCATAGAAACGCCACCGCTCAAAAGAAGTACATCATACTCCTCAATACAGCGGGCTAGTTCTTTTTTGATCTCTTCATAATGATCATTGACATGAAGGGTATCTGCCTGAATCCCATATTTTTTCAATACAGACTGTATGGAAACTCCATTGGAGCGCCTCAACTGAAATGGGGTAGGAACAGACTCTGCACTTACCATTTCATCTCCTGTAGAAATGATGGCAATCTTGGGAAGCTTTTTAACAAATAAAGTCGTTTTTCCAATAGAAGAAGCGATACCAATGATGGCAGGACTGATAATCTGGCCGGCTTTGACCAGTATTTCTCCCGCTTTTTTATCTTTTGCTTTAAGGTGTATGTTTTGCCCTTGTTTTATATCAATATTGATATGTGCCGTTCCATGATCAATTGAAATATCTTCGTAACGGATTACCGTATCCGCAGAACTGTCCAGTGCAGCACCTGTCATAATTTCAATACAATCCTCTTCCGAATGGATAGAAACAGAAGGTTCTCCGGCAGATTGTACCGCTTTAATTTTAAATGAACGGATTCCTTTTTCGTAGGCATGATAGCTGATGGCAATTCCATCCACAGTGGGCCTGTCAAAAGGAGGGAGATCCCGGTCTGCTTTGAGATCTTCTGCCAGGACTCTTCCTAATGCTGAGTCGTAATGAATGAATTCCTTTCCAAAATCCTGTGCCTCGGAAAGGATGATATTTTCTGCCTGTTGTACGGTAATCATTTCCATCTTATCCTCCGATTGTTGCCATAGACTGATGGATCTGTGCAGCATTCAAACCTGATTGTTGAGCTTCCCATCCGTCTTTGGGTTTGTGATGTATAGTATTGATGATTGTATTTTTTAGTTCCTCATTCGTTTTTCCAGCACGTATTTCGTCTTTTAAATTAACTCCGCCGCTTTCATACAAACAGCTTCTGAGCATACCCGTTGGGGTGATACGTATTCTGTTGCAGTCTCCACAAAATGAACGGGTATATGCTGCAATGATTCCAACTTCACCCATAAAGCCCGGAATCTTATAATTATAGGATGTGGAGCTTTTAGGATCTGCTAGTTTTTGAATATCAGGAAAATGCTCCCTGATATGCTGGTAGATCTTTGAGTGATTCCAGTTCAAAAGGATGTCTTTATCATTCCCGTTAAATGGCATTTCTTCAATAAAACGGACATCTACGGGAAGGGATTTTGTAAGCATAACCAAAGGAATGATATCTTCAATATTTTGATTTTCCATCACTACGGTATTGATTTTTACCTTGATATCATGTTCGATAAGGCTTTCCAATGTTTTGATGACCTTATGATAGCCCTTTCTGCGGGTAATTTTGAAAAAACGTTCTTCATCCAGGGTATCCAGACTAAGATTGACTGATTTTATTCCAAACTCCCTGAGCTGTGGAATGTACGGTTCGGTCAGAAGCCCGTTAGTGGTTAGGCTAAGGTCGCTAAGACCTTCCAAGCGCGATATTTTTTCGATGAGATCAATACTGTTTTTTCTCACAAAAGGCTCTCCTCCGGTGATGCGGATTTTATTGACCCCGAGTTCCGTAAAAACAGAACATATCCTGAGCATTTCTTCATCCGTCATCAATTCTTCCTGTTTAATCCATGAAAGCCCATTTTCCGGCATACAGTAGGTACAGCGTAGATTACACCGGTCCACAACAGCCAGTCTGAGGTAATTAATTGTTCTTCCAAATTTATCTTTCAGCATGGGGATAGAAATGTCTTATGACAAATATACTGATTGTTTTCCATGAAGCGGACTGATTCTGAATTTAGGAGTAAACAACAATACTTTTGTCACTGTTTCTGATAGTTTGTCTGCTTCAGGCATTTAATTCTAAAGAATTTCCGTTTTGATGAAAAAATATGATAGAGTATTTTATAATTTAGCTGGTATAATAATGAGCAATGGAAAAGGAAAGGATTTCAAACCAATTACCCCATGAAAGCACCCCAAAAGTCGATGTAATTTATCAGGATGAAATAAGTTCTTCCGAACTCAATAATTTTCCGGAAAACTCCTTTACCATTGTTATTTTAGATGAATGCCGGGATGGTGAATGCATTACAGATATCAATACCTATGATCTGAATTCCAGGCAATTGTTTATACATCTGCCTCAAAAAGAATATATCTGGAAATTGCCTGCTGATGTATCGGGCAGAAGGCTGATTGTTCAGGATTCTATTCTTGAAACATTCTCTCCTACCTTAAAGCATACCTTTTCACTGCATAGCAAATATGAAATGATAGAGCCGAATGATGAAGCGTATGATAAACTGAGTGCAGAATTCAGTGCTATCCGGAAGGAGATTTATTCCGAGATGATATTTCCGGAACTTATCAATGCCAGGGTAAGGCTTTTAGCGCTCATGATCAATTTATGGGTAGAAGAAATATATGGTAAATCTGTTCTGAATCACCATGACAATCTTGCCTTCAGGTTTCATTCATTGGTTCAGAAGTATTATAAAACACAGAAAAATGTGTCTTTCTATGCACAGGAGCTATGTATCACCCCTAATTATCTTGGGGTTATCAGCCGGAAACAATATAAAATTTCACCCCTTGAATTTATCAGAGAAAGAGTCTTATTAGAAGCAAAGAAATTATTGCACAGCTCCGGAAAATCGATCAAAGAGATTGCTTATGAACTTGGATTTCGAAATCTTTCCCATTTCTCTTACTTTTTCAGATCACAAACAGGAATGACTCCCAAGAACTATCGGACGGCTATGAGCAGAAGTTGATGTATTAGAAATCAGTTATTTTGATAACCATCCCTTTTTAATTCTTTCTCAATTTCATCAATTTCCGGTAAAGGAAGAAGAAAAGAGTTTTCAATATAAGTCAGGATATTTTCATCAGTTTTATTATTTATTTTTCTGATGAAAAGCTGGTTACTGGATTCCAGTTTTTTAATATAAGTCAGGATGTCCTGGTTGTTTTTGAAAATAGATTTCTCAAATACGGCTCTTTTATCATCATTAACAATAATATCATTGAATGTTGTGTTCATAAGAACGGTCTGAAAAAACGATTCAGCAGGTAAGAAGGTATAAAGATAGTAATCTTCAAAGTCCATTACCCTTTTATTGTTAGTAAGGAATATGCAGGTTTCTCTTGTAAACATAAACCATTTTCCACCAATATAAGGAGTGACCCCTTTCATAAATTCTCTTTTATAAATGAATGAAGAGATGACGTAGGCCAGTTCTGTAAAATGATTCTGTATTCTCTGCAGGGTATCTGGTCTGTAAAATTTTTGATCATAATAAAAGAGATAATTTCGGCCTTTATTGGCTGTCAGAAACTTGCGTATGATTTTTTGAGATTTAAGCGGATAATCTTCACCGCTTAGGTTAATGAAATAATCCCATTCCCGGTTGACATTCAGGAGAAACTCCATGGCGTTGAGTTCGGCCTGAATCATGCTGAAACCTCCCGATACAATATTCATGCTATCTAAAATATAGACGTTAGGAAACTGAACGGCATACTGCTGGATCTCTTCTGTGAACCTTGGAGTAGATTTCCGGTCAATATGAATAAGATAAAACTGATCCCGGGTATAAATCTTCTGAAACATGGCCTTAAATACTTCAGGCTTGTGATGCACCATAATAAAATAAGCAATTCTTACGTGCGGGGCAGCTTGTAAAGGTAAAGTTTTTCGTTGGGGATCTGTTATGGGAGAGGGGGTTTGCATATTTCGGAAGATTAAAATCATCCGCGCCTGCAAACAATTCATTTAATGTGCATAAATTACGAATATATTTTTGATAATCAACTAATTAAATATGATTTTGTTTGTTTTCTTTATTGTAGGTTTGCAGAACGTTTATAAAACAGGTCACTGCCTTTGCTACTCTGTAATAGTTTAAAATCACAATTTTTTCTGTCAGTTTTGCTTTTTCAGCTACCATTTATAGTCTTCATTCAATTGCGGAAAATAGAGATTATAAAAGTCCTATTGTAAATAGGAGCGATACGTTATTGCAGGTTAATCAGTACTATTTAATAATATTGGTACAGCCTGAGCAAGCAAAATGATAAGCTGAAAAAGAGTATTCCTTATTTGTTTATCCTAATATATCAACACAAATTCTGATAAACAGATTTGCTTACAAACTGCCGGAAATCCGGAATTTATAATGAATTTTAAAAATTTAAACTTAATCAATCCCATTATCCGCGCTGCTACAGAAGCTGGCTACTCAAAGCCTACTGAAATACAGTATACTGCCATTCCACAGATTTTAGCAGGAAGGGACATTATAGGATGTGCAGAAACGAGTGCCGAAAAAACGGCTACCTTTGCTATGCCCATTCTGCAGTTACTGAAAAAGTATACCCCTGAACATAAAGAAATACGGGCTTTAATACTTACCCCGACCCGCGAACTGGCCTTAGAGATAGAAGAAAATTTGGGGGTATACAGCAAGTATTTACCATTATCCCAACTTTCTATTTATGGCGGTGTTTTAGCCGGAAGCCAACTCGCAGCACTCAGAAAAAGAGTGGATATTCTGGTTGCTACACCCGGAAGGCTTTTGGATTTAGTGAATCAAAGACATATTGATCTCTCTAAAATTGAGATTCTTGTGTTGGATGAAACAGACAGAATGCTTGACATGGGGTTGGTCAGTGATTTAAAAAAGATTCTGAAGCTGGTTTCTCCGAAGAAGCAGACCCTGTTCTTTTCGGCAACCCTACCGCTAAACGTACGGAAATTTGCGGAAACCATCCTGAATAACCCTGTAGAAGTTACAGGAAACGCTACATATCCGCTATCACAAACTATGGATCCTTCAGTTTTCTTTCTAGAGAAAGAGAGTAAAAAAAAAATGATTTGCTGATGGATCACCACTATTTTATAAATAAATCTGTAGAGTTTACAGATCAAAATACATACAATTTTTAATAATAATTACAATGCAAGAAGGCACCGTAAAATTTTTCAATGAAGCAAAAGGCTTCGGGTTTATTTCTCCAGCAGACGGGAGTAAAGACATATTCGTACATTCTTCAGGATTAAACACAAAAATGATCCGTGAAAATGATAAAGTAGTTTTTGAAGTACAAAAAAGTGATAAAGGTTTAAACGCTGTTAATGTAAAATTAGCATAATTAAATCCTGTTTGCAGATGTGAAAATTCTGTGCTGCATACCAGCAGTCTGATTTTTTACAGATGCAAAATCCATTCACTTTTAGTATCTGGAATATTGTTTGAAAGAACGTTAATGTAAGTTACATTATGTTCATTAACCTCTTACTTCATGTAAGAGGTTTTTTAAAGATTTGATGGAATGAGAATAAGTAGATTTAATATGGTCGTCACAAATTCGGACTGATATTTGAATACTTAATGTATATACATTGGTTTGAAACAAAGTTATTATACCAATGGAAATAACAAATGCAAATGCTCACCCAATAGACAGACCTCATCGGGTCAACAGAAGAATATGGTTACGATCAACAGTTATAATGAATATAAGGCGTATGAAGGTCAGATGATTGGAGTTTCCGGCTGGCATACGATAGACCAGGACCAGATCGACAAATTTGCAGAGGCCACCTTAGATTATCAATGGATTCATGTTGATAAAGAAAAGGCAAAAAATGAAGGCCCTTTTAAATCGACTATCGCTCATGGCTACCTCACTTTATCCTTGATTCCCTATCTCTGGAAGCAAATTGCCGATGTAAGAAATGTAACCATGGAAATCAATTACGGGATTGAGAATTTTAAATTTGGACAGGCAGTTCCGGTCAACAGCGACGTTCAGTTGCAAGCTACGGTAAAATCAGTAACCAATCTTAAAGGAACTGTAAAAGTATTGGTTGAAGCTAAGTTATTAATCAGAGACCAGCGAAAACCGGCCTATACGGGAGATGTTATTTTCCTTTACCATTTTTCCTGATAGATCCTTTGTTTTTCTTAGAGTACAGCAGTATCAATCCGGAATTACAGATGATTCCATACCGGAAGCTATCTCTCATCCTTTCCATTGATCCATCTTTTAAGCATGACCCGTTCGGAGGGGGATTGATGTACACCACCTGAAAGCAGGTTTAATAAAGTGTCCCAAAGATTATTTTTTCCATTCAGTTCATTGTTATAGTTTGTTAATGCTTTTAAATACTCTTGCTGGTAATCTGTAGCCTCTTTTAAAGTATAGTTTTTAGGAATATTTTTAATAATATCCAGGGTGATTGTATTGAGAATTTTAGGGGTAAATTTTTCAACAAAGTCTGATTCAAGCCTACATATGTTGATAAGAGGAACGATTAAAGAAAAGATTTTGTCATAAAAATTACATACGGTTGTTTTCCAGGATAACCTTTCTGCTTCCGGCAAAATTTGAATGCCAAGCTGTACCATTTTTTCATGATTTTCAGTTAAGTCTTCAATATAGATTTTGTTTTGTTGCCAGAACAGAAGGGAATTAAATTTATTTTTTTGTGTAATATTCTCTTTTACATATTCAAACTGAAACCTGATATAGCCTAAACTATCACTTATATAGGCTAAAATAGATTGCCACATATTATGCTTGCTTAAGGCACAGTGAGTACTGAATACTAACCTGGATTTGTTATTCAGATGCTGTAATTCTTCTAACATCCGAAGAATTTCCGTGATATCATTACTTAGGGTACTATTAATATTTCTGATATAAAATAAAGCAACAAACTGAGAATAGTACGTTCTGTCTGAAAGGTTCTTTTTATTTCTTAGACCCAACTTATTTTTTGGATGCCTGAATAATTTTTTCATGAGAATCCTATTTGGAAATTATACATTAATGTCTTATTGTACCAATGCTTTTTTCAAAGGATTTTTGCTGCATTATTAATGATACGAGGTATTGCCTCAAATCTGTAATGGTGATATTTTTTTCTGTAAAAGAAAAAAACAGAGGGGTCTCATCTAAAAGCTCATACAGTTCTGGAAATTTTTTCTGAATTTCCACAGTAGTTTTAAAGATCTCTTTTGTTAAGCTGGATCTCTTATCTATTTTATTCATAGCCGCTTTTTATTATTGTTAGAATCATTTTAAAGCGTTTATTTCCTTTGATAGCATTCGATTGATGGGCAGGGATGGTAATGCATTCACCTTCTTCCAAAAAATAAGGATTTCCGTCAATTATTATTTCTGCTTTCCCTTCAATAATCTGTATAAAAGTATCAAAAGGGGATGTCTTTTCCGGCAGCCCTTCTCCGTCATCAAATGATATAGCACTGATATTGCCGGTTATTTTTTCTATTATTGTTCTGCTGAGTACAGAATTGGAAAGGTAGCCTACAATCTGGCTGGTCGCATGTATTTTTGATTTCTCAAGTTCTTTATGATTCATCACGGTTAGTTTTGAAAGTAAAATGTATGGTGTACTGTACATAAAAAGGGATAGAACCTCCTAACTTTCTATCCCCCTTTTAATCAAAACTCTCTGAAAGATATAACTCTATGCATAGGTTTTAATTGCTATTTGGAAAGAATTATGAAAGATTTAGTTCTTTTATAATATTCATAACCTCTTCACGATTTTTTCTCAATCTGTTACCAATTCTTTCAAGCATTTCCTTTTCCTTCCCTTTTTCAAGCTTTAAATCATGGTCTGTTAATGTAGAGAATTTTTCTTTCAGCTGTTTAGACTGTGCAATCCAGTCTCCCGGAGTTTTAGAAAATTCGTTGTCTTTGTCGTGGTTTGTGTCCATAATGTGGATTTTGGTATAACATCATTGTTACTATACAAAGTTGGTTTTTTTGTAATTCATTGTATTGTAGATTGTTGTTTTAATGTTGCATATATCACACATATTGCAAAGCTTCTATGTTGTTTTCCATAATTGAGGAAAAAATTACCTGTAAAGAGAGGAAAGTCCTGTGGCTTTTTAGAATTGCATTGATACGGGTATTATTTTAATAAATGCTTGATAATTTGTATCTTAGCGCAATATTACGTTGGATTGCCAATTTAAGTTCTGGGCTATTACTTTTTTATATCATTTAATTTTCAATTGGGCATCTCACACATTTCAAATCTATAATCCCAAGCCCTTTTCAAAAAGAAAATATAATCCTGCTGAGTCTCTCCAAAGGGGGAGTCAATCATTAAAAAAAATTAGTACTGTTTTTTATGAAGAAAAAAAAATATTTATGGATGTGGACATTTTTGGTTCCCATTTTAGCCTGGCTCTTTTATTTTGGAAGTGCTGTTTTTTCCTCAGGTTATTATTCTATACTCCTTGCCTTATTTCTTATGGGAAGTGTCCTTGCGGCAGTGTACCATTCTGAAGTCATTGCCCATCGTCTGGGTGAGCCTTTTGGAACTTTACTTTTGGCATTTGCCATTACGGTAATAGAAGTCGGGTTGATTATTTCCATAATGCTGGGAGCCAAAGGGCTGGAGACCATCACCCTTGCCCGGGATACCGTTTTTGCAGCCGTGATGATTATCCTGAACGGGATTATCGGGAGCTGCATTGTGATAGGCTCTTTAAGATACAGGGAACAAAGCTTTACTCTGCAGGGAGTAAGTACAGCATTGATCACTCTTACTGCCGTAATTATTTTTGTTCTTATCTTGCCCAATTATACGGTAAGTCATCTCGGTGGCGAATATACCTCCTTTCAGTTACTTTTTATAGCCTTGATTTGTTTGGGGTTATATCTGGGGTTTACCATGATTCAGACGATGAGACACCGGAACTTTTTTATTTCCCCGCAAAATAAGCTGCAGGAAAACATATCAGCAAAAGATCATCAGGAAAAATCTTCCAAAAAAGAGCTGTATATCAGTGGGGTACTGCTGCTCTTAAGCTTGGGAGTGGTCGTTTTCCTGGCAAAGCTTCTTTCAAAAGATGTTGAAAATATAGTGGTTTCAGCGGGAGCTCCCAGATCTCTGGTAGGAATCATCATTGCCGGTATAGTTCTTCTTCCTGAGGGGCTCGCTGCATTGAGAGCTGCAAAAAGTGATGAGATCCAAACCTCACTAAACCTGGCTTTCGGGTCTGCTTTAGCAAGTATTGGGTTAAGTATTCCAGCCATTGCCATTATATCTGTCATAACCGGTATAAGAATGACATTAGGAATAGACATTAAATCAACGATACTTTTGGGGCTCTCTCTTTTTATTATTACCGTTTCACTGGCAACAGGCAGAACCAATATTATGCAGGGAGTGGTGCTTATTGCTATATTTTTAATTTACCTTTTCATTACAGTAGTGCCTTAATAAGCATCTGTATTGGGTTTATTTTAAATTCCCGTTTCTCTTTTATTGATTTTGAAGGACGTGTTTTGCTGGATTTCGTTTCTTTTGACATTGTCCCTGTTTTTGAGTATATGTAAATTTCAGTCATTAAAGAAGGAAAGCGTTGTAATAGTCTTTCAATTTGTTATATAAATCATAGGTATTCTGATTTAATGGAGTAACTTTGAGTGAATGACTGTTAAGATGATGATGATTAACAAGCTGTAAACAGTAAGGATCATGAAGTTATACATAAAATATATGGTAAGCCTACGCTGCAAAATGGTTGTCCATCAGGAACTGGAAAGACTGGGGATTAAAGGGGCTGTCGTAGATCTGGGTACAGTAGAATTATTAAATGATATCAGTGCCGAACAAAGGCGTGTATTGAAAGAAAATCTGCTCAAAACAGGGCTTGAAATATTGGATGACAAAAAAAGTATTCTGATAGAAAAAATAAAGAATGTAGTAACGGAAATGATTCATTATTCTGATGCTCTTCCCAAAGAAAATTTCTCAGACTATGTGAGTGAAAAGCTTGGGTACGACTATACCTACCTTGCCAATACATTTTCTGAAGTGAAAGGAATGACCCTGCAGCATTTTATTATAATCAATAAAGTAGAAAAGGTAAAAGAATTACTACTATACGATGAGCTCAATCTTACAGAGATTTCCTATAAGCTTAACTACAGCAGTGTTGCGCATCTTTCTAACCAGTTTAAGAAAATCACCGGACTTTCCCCTTCATTCTATAAACAGTTGAAGAAAAAACGTCTTGGAAATTTAGAAGATTTGTAAAAAGGTGTGATATATGCAAGATTATTATAAATATATGTAGCGTAACCTATTCTGAAACACCCATCTTTGTATCGTAGTATTCTTGTATATTAAAGAATACAGTGTCTATAATAATCGATTAATATGATAAAACAAAGACTGTGAGGATTTGAAGAACAGTCTGAGAATATAATAACGTCTGACAGTTGAATAAACATATACCGGGAAATTAGAAAAGACCCAATATAAACCATGAAAAAGGGGTTAAAATCCTTAAAAAACATTCAATTTTCATAATGAGCTTATTAAAATCTGAAAAAATAGTAGATCTGTTTTCAGAAGGTTTTAATTATAGGATAGAAACCCATTGGTCTCTGTCCTTTTTATCCATAATGTAGCTGAAAAACTGATTGATTGACCATAAATTTCACATAGAGAATATCCAAATAATACTCCTATTTGAAAGATCATTCATATAGGAAACAGCAAGGCCCGGTTTTATATATAAAATCGGTTTCCATTAATCCCAATGCCAAAGTCATGAAAACAATACATCTCTTTCAGTTTAAAAATTCCATTTCCCGTAAAATTCCATTTTTTAATGAAGAACACCGACTGGATAGCTTAAATGATTTAATGACCTATGACCTGATCAATACAGAAAAGGTGACTGAGTTCATCATTGATATTCATGATGACTTTGTTTTTGAAGATACCTCAAGAGGTGATCTTTTAGAGATGTGCAAAAATGCTAAAGAGACCATTGAACATTATTTTGTTACAGCATTGGATGATTATGATGTTCTTTGAGAATGCATTTCAATGGAATAAATAGATTTTACAAGTTTTTTAGATCAACATTAAATAATAGGTATCATGAAATTCCAGCAAAACTTACTTGACTATATCAGTACTTCGCTCATTACAGTGAACGAAACCGTTTCTATTGTAGAAAGTGTAACTTCAGGATTAATACAGCTGGCTTTTTCTCAAATGCCCAACGCAAGTTTATTTTACAAAGGAGGGATCACAACATTTACCTTACCTGAAAAAGTCAAATTCTTAAATATTAATCGAATTGAAGCTCAGGAAAATGATTTTGAAACTCAAAACATGGCGGATATAATGGCTATAAAAGGAGCTGCCTTATTTGAAACGGATTGGGGAATTGCATCTACAGGATATGCCGCATCTGTGAGGAATTCAGGATTTAAAGTTTTTTCATTTTGTTCATTTAGTTATAAAGGGGAGACTATACTTTCCAAACGCATAGAACTTCATCAGAAAACCCAGGGTTTGGATGCCCAATTATATTACACAGAGTTTATTTTAGGATGCTTTAAAAGTGCCCTTAATCAAATATTAATCTAATAATAAATTGGTAGGACCGTAGGCTGCTGAAAAGTAGTGATCGGCATTAAATTGGTTCATTATCAAGGGGTTATGTTACAATAGCTGCAAGTCTCTGAAAAAATATTCCCAATTCTCATTTCATTGCAAAAATTGGTTTAATTTGCAGTAAAAACTAATTATGTCCGGACAGCACACCTCAGATTTTCATAAGAGGATTACCCTTGCAGGATCATTGATCGCTATAGGAATTGTATTTGGTGATATTGGTACATCTCCACTCTATACACTCAATGCCGTTTTTCATCATAAGCTTATTACCGAAGCGATTGCCCTTGGCAGCTTAAGCTGTATTTTCTGGACGCTGGTTTTCCAGACAACCATCAAATATGTACTCATTACCTTGCAGGCTGACAATAATGGTGAGGGAGGAATTTTCTCTCTTTATGCCTTAGTGCGGCGATACAGTGGCAAATGGCTCGTTTTTATTGCCATGGCGGGTGGTGCATTTTTAATGGCTGACGGTATTATTACTCCACCCATTTCGGTGTCTTCCGCTGTAGAAGGTGTTCAGGCTGTAATTCCCGGTTTTAATACAGTTCCGGTTATTGTTGGAATTCTGATACTGCTGTTTATTTTTCAGCAGTTCGGGACCGATAAAATAGGCAAGGTTTTTGGCCCTGCGATGATTATCTGGTTTGGATTCATCGGGATAATAGGAGTGATGGCCATAGGCAGCAACTGGGAGGTCTTTAGAGCCTTAAATCCTTATTATGCCTATCAAATGCTGGTAAATGAGCCAAAAGGATTTTGGCTGTTGGGCAGTATATTTCTGTGTACAACAGGGGCTGAAGCTTTATATAGCGACATGGGGCACTGTGGCAGAAATAATATCAGGTTCACCTGGATCTTTATAAAAATTGCATTGATACTCTGTTATGCCGGGCAGACCACCTGGCTTCTCAATCATGTAGGAGAGGAGGTAGGTAGCTTAAGTCCTTTCTATCATATTGTTCCGAAATCAATTTTCTGGCTGGCTTTATGCATTGCAACCTTGGCAACGATTATCGCTTCCCAGGCATTGATCAGTGGTTGTTTTACGCTGATCAACGAAGCCATACGGCTTAATATATGGCCAAAACATTTGGTGCTGTTTCCCAGCAATGTCAAGGGGCAGCTCTATATTCCTGCGATCAACTGGTTTCTGATGTGCGGATGTGTGGGCATGGTCCTGTATTTTAAAGAAAGTACTAAAATGGAAGCTGCATTTGGACTCAGTGTGACGCTTACGATGCTGATGAGTACTATTCTGATCAATGCTTACCTTCGTATTAAAAGAGTTCCGTTTGTTTTTAACCTTCTGATCACAAGTGTGTTTTTAGCTATTGAGTTGAGCTTTTTAGGGGCTAACCTACAGAAAGTTAAAGATGGAGGATGGATCACCCTGATCCTTGGTTTTTCGCTGTTTGCCGTGATGTATATCTGGTGGAGGGGCAGACAGATCAAATCGGAGATTCAGTCATTTGTA
The DNA here is from genome assembly GCF_016756935.1 of Chryseobacterium sp. KMC2. Classification (NCBI taxonomy): domain Bacteria; kingdom Pseudomonadati; phylum Bacteroidota; class Flavobacteriia; order Flavobacteriales; family Weeksellaceae; genus Chryseobacterium; species Chryseobacterium sp. KMC2. The sequence continues at coordinate 39,694 of NZ_JAESIT010000004.1, read as the reverse complement.
AAACTCTCCGATTATCTTTCATTATTGACTAAACTAAGTACGGATGAAAAAATTCCGAAATATGCAACCAACCTGGTCTATCTCACCACTTCGGATTCAGAAAAGAAAATTGAAAAAACTGTCATGGATTCGATTTTAAAATTTGGTCTTCCAAAGCGTGCTGATATCTACTGGTTTGTGCATGTCAATATTTTGGATGAGCCTTATGCACAGAGGTATTCCGTAGATACCATTATCAGAAATGACGTGTATTATATTCAATTCGATCTGGGCTTCCGCGAGGATCCCCGGATAGGGTATTATTTCAAGCAGGTAGTGAATGATATGATCGGAAATAACGAGGTAGATGTTGAAGATTCTTTAGAGCAGGCCTATCAGCAGAATAAAATTGGTGATTTTAAATTTATGATCATGGATAGCTTCCTTTCTTATGATAACAGAATGCCATTTTGGAAAAATTTTATCATGAAGGGATATTATAATCTGCGGTATCTATCCGTAAAAGACTATATTAATTTTGGATTGGATAAAAGCCATATCGAAGCGGAGCAATATCCGTTGGTCGTGGTTCCATTTGCAGAAAATAAACTTGTGAGACAAGGCTAACAACTTTGGTATTTAAGAGATGAATCCTATTGAAATAGATAAAAAGGCAGCCCTATAAGGCTGTCTTTTTGCTTTATTATAGCAGAGAGCTGATCCATGAAACCAGTTCATATGGTAACGCATGATCGCATCCGTGAGGAGTATATTGTTTGTTGCAGAAAATCATATATTTACAGTATGGGAGAACTATTAACTGAGGAAGTATTTTCAGCACCAAAATGGCAGAAAATAACCTATCGTATACTAAGTATTTTGGTATTTGCATTAGGTATTAATGTTCTCATGATAAAAGAGGCAGGGTGGCTGCTTTTTTTAGCTCCCCTGATTTTCTTCATTTTCGTTTCCATGTTTGTATATACCCGTCAAAAACTGATTATTTCAAATGATGAAATACATCTTGTTGGTGGTTTTAAGAGGCATTTTATTTCCTGGAATGCTATTACGAAGGTTGACATGATGAGGCTAGGAAAATATAAAACACCGACAGCTACGATTTATTATGCCGGCGGACAGCTGAAATTGAACAAAAGTTTTTACCTTGAACCTCAATTCAAAAGAATTTTATTACTCCTGGAAGCTAAAACTAATCCGGAAATATTTACAAAGACATACTGGGAAGCTCGCAGTCAGATTAGCCAGGATTGGGGGTTGGAAAAATAGTAGAAATTGGCCTTACGTTTCATTATGGTTTGCCGTATGCTGAAACGGCAGGTATTACAAATACATAGAAAAATGATCAAAAACAGGATACAGGGACTCGTTGCTTTTTCTTTTACCGCACTTCTTTTTTCCTGTTCAGCCACAAAACAGGGGGTTGAACGTGGAAATACAGAAAATATGGTTTCCCAAACAGATTCTCTCTATATGGAAATCCAGCGTGTAGGTATGGAAGCTACCAAAAATAATCATGTTCCCGGGGTAGCTATAGCGGTTATCCAACATGGAAAAGTTGCCTGGACACAATCTATTGGGTTTGCTGATGTCGAAAGTAAAAAACCAGTCACTCCGGAAACCATTTTTAATGTGGGTTCTGTATCCAAAATGGTATCTGCATGGGGATTGATACAGCTGACGGAAAAAGGGCTTGTAAAACTGGATGATCCGGTTGATCAGTTCCTGGTACGCTGGAAGTTACCCGCATCTCCATATGATAGATCAAAAGTTACTTTGCGGCGTATTCTCAGCCATACAGCCGGACTTTCGGTGCACGGATATGGAGGCTCAGAGCAGGGAACTCCGTTGTTAAGCTTAGAAGAGTCGCTTTCAGGAAAGACCAAAAGAAATGGGGAAAGTGTACGCCTGATCAGCGAGCCGGGAACGAAATGGGAATATTCAGGGGGTGGCTATACACTTGCGCAGTTACTGCTTGAAGAAAGAACGAAAGAAAAGTTCGCGGTCTATATGAAAAAAAATGTTTTTGAACCTTTAGGATTGAATCATACCCATTATGAATGGACAGAAGATATGATGGCAAATTCTGCAACGGCTTATGACGCTTCAGGGAAACCCATAAAGAACAGGATATTTACAGAACAGGCAGCAGCAGGGTTACAAACAACAGTTTTAGACCTGGCTCATTTTGCAGAGCTATCTATAACCTCTGATCCAAGTCAATTGAATAAAGTTTTGAAATCCACAAACCTGCAGGTAATGGAGAAACAGATTTTACCCTTTTCTGATCAGGGAAAAAGTGGCCTCGGCTATCGGTTTATGAATTATGAAGGGCTAGAAACAATTGGACATACCGGAGAGAATGAAGGCTGGAGTGCCGGTGTGTTTATGCACCTTCCCACAAAGAGTGGTATTGTAATACTCTGCAATGGCTCTAATGGAGACCGGGTCTGGTATCCTATCTACCAGAGTTGGGCAAAAAGAATCAAAGAAAATAAAAAGTAGTTCATTTGTCTTAAGTATTGACTAATATTGAAGCTGTTGAATGATCTGTATTGGATAGAGAAGAGAAGGAGGAGTAGAATCCGTCTGTAGATTTTCAGGAATGAAGCGAAAACCAGATTTCTCCCCCTTGGAGTTCAAGCAGTCGGTCAAAAATTAATAATGGGAGTTTTCATAATACCTGACAGGATGATGAATAGATATTGATTATTATTGATTTTTCCTTTTGAACTCGAGTTTCTTTTTGTAAAACGCTTTATCTGCGATGTAAATGGTTTTGTCCACTTCACAAAAAATGGTCGATTTATCTTCGTTGGTTAGAAAGGTTTGCTTTACAATTTCAATCTCATTTTCGGTGGCAACACGGTTTTTAATTTCGGTTATTTCTTCGTCTGAAAAATCAAAATCAGCATAAAGTGTTACATTGCCGGGGCGTTTGAAACGGATGGTTGCCGCTTTATCCCATACCACATATTTATTTCCGAGAAGATGGGTGAGCTGTACCATAAATATAGGATCTGTGGCCGAAGACATACTGCCTCCGAAAATAGTTCCCACATAATTTTTATTTTTATAGCTGAGAGGCAGCCTTATCTTTATATGATGCAGGTCTTTGGAAGCGTAGCTGATTTTTGCGGTTGTCCTGCTGTACATGGGAGAAAGATTAAATCCCCATTTGAACATTCTGCTCATTCCCACATATTTTTTTCCGATTACAGACAATGTTTGATAAAATGTCATAGTATTTATTTTAGCTGGTTCACGATTCCTTGTATCACTTCTATTACTTTTTCTTTGGGATAAATACGGCCTATCTGGGCCAGTCCCATCAATGAACTTAAGATCTCAATTGCTTTATTTTCAGTATTTTCGATGAACTTAAATTGATGGTCATCAATTCCGGTATTCAGAATTTCAATGGTGTGTTGCAGAATAGTCTGACAAAATTCCATACTCTTTTCTTTCAGGGCAGGTTCTATGGTATTTCCGTCACTGGCTAAAGTTCCTATCAGGCATATTTTGTTTTCATTGATTAGATGAATGTAGTATTGCCCCAGTTGATGTAGTCTTTCAAATGCGGTTAAATCAGCCTGTTTACTATGCAGACTTTCAATTTTCGTTTTGTGATTCTCAATGATCGCAATACCTAAATCCGTTTTTGTTGGGAAATAATAATGTATCGAAGCTTTTTTAATCTTAATCCGATCTGAAATGTCTGCATAGCTGAAAGCGTTATATCCCTTTTCAGTTAATAATTCAGAGCTAACGGCTATTATTAAATCTTTTGTTTTCATCTACCTACTAGTTGGTAGGTAAATATAAGAAAATATAGAGAATAAAATCAAAAATGGGAGGTAAAAATACTATAGACTTTAAAATTCTATCTTCGTTACCCATCTGGCGATGAATATCTTGCCGAGGACTGTCCTTTTTTAAAAATTAATCAATAATTTTAATACATCGGCTTCACCCCAATAATAACCTCTTAATATTTTAAAACCATGAAAAAAATAGGCATCATTTGTTTCTTTCTGCTCAGCTTTTCCGTTGCAAGTGCACAAACAATAGAATCGGGGAGCCGCAGTACGACGGGCTACATCAAACCGGATGGAACCATTGAAAATAGCAGCCGTTCCACAGTGGGATATATCAGTGCTGACGGAACCGTCGAGAATAAAAACCGCTCAACCATCGGGTACATCAAAAGCGACGGTACCATAGAAAACAGCAGCCGTTCTACTATAGGCTATGTTAAAAAAGACGGCACTGTAGAGAACAGCAGCCGTTCCACTATTGGATACATCAAAGATGATGGAACGGTAGAAAACAGCAGCCGAAGTACTATAGGGTATGCCGTAGGAATTAAAAAAGAATGGGCAGCAGTAGTGTACTTCTTTTTTAAGTTGGATTGATGATCTGCGCAGCAAAAAGGCAGTATCCCGTTGAGGGAAAAATTCGACGGGTAAGTTTTACAAATCTTATTTTTGTGATCGTTTGCCTGAAACAAAATCTCCAAAGTCGGTAGACTTCGGAGTATAGGTGAGCCCAACATGAGCTTCTTCAATTATTTTTTTTGTTTCAATGAAAAATTATCCATATAAACTGCCTGGTGGACTCCATTCAGTAAGACTTTCAGGGCTAGATGGGTATCTTTTTTTACAGAAATAGTGAGCGTCTTTTTATCGCCGGTTATCTTGGAAGGTTTCGCTATTGAAACATAGGATTTGGTATCGGAGGGATTGTTGACGGAGAGAATTTCCAGGGTGGTTTCTCCTCCATTGTCTGAAATATCAAAACTAAGCGTATAGGCTCCTGCTTTAATTTTTGGAGTAATTAAATACATATTTTCTCCCGGGCTGTACATCGAATAAAATATAATTTTTTTGTCACTGGCATACAGCATAGATTTTCCTCCTGCCTGGGCAGTCCAGAATTTGTTGATGTCTTTCCATGTATCAAAATTTTCTGTGATCGTGGATACAGCTTTACACTGTGCTTTTACAGTTAAAAATCCTCCCAAAGTCACCATTCCGGCCAATATGATTCTTTTCATAGGTTATATATAATTTACTGTAAAAATAGGTAAAAAAGGTTATGCTGGAAATATCTGGCCAAATAGAGTAGAAGAGGAGAGTGGTGTTATTTTAAACACTTAAGTTATTTTAGATAACAAGCTTTGTGCACAATAAGTACACCTAAGAGAAAAAATCTTTGATTTTTAAAAACTTAAGTGTCCTTTTATCCGATGTCATTTTACGCTAACTTAAGTGAACTAAAGTGTTTAGGATAAAAGCTTTTGTGTCTTTTGTGGTTAAAAACATTCTTATGAGATAAAAAGTTTACACAGCTTTATAAAAAAACAAATATAAAACCGGTATATCAATACCTTATTTTATCTCCCACTTAGGATAGCCAATTCGGCCAGATAATCCTTAGGGTCAATATTCCCAACGGCAAACTCATGTTCCAGCAGCTTTATTTTTTCTGTTTGGGTGTATGGGCGATTATACATTGCAGCCAGTCTGTCTTCTTCATCATGCAGAGGATCGGGAAGATGTTTTAAATCCCGAAAAGCGTTATAATACCTGATACCCAATATTCTTTGGGACAGAGCATTGAAGTGAATGCCATCCGCATTGGCCGTAAGTTCTTTGGCGGTAACAAAATAAGAGTTGGCATGATTCCTGGCAAAATCTTCCAATGCTTGATTAATTAAAGGGTAGGACGCAAAATATTGCCCAAAGATTCCATGGGACAAGAAGTCTCCTAAACCGCCTATTATAAGTGGAACTTCAGGAATATGCAATTCCCGGCGTAGTGCCTCCATAATTACAGAAAACTTTTCACCGTATTGCTCAGCTTTTTCCGGAGAACAGTCACTTTCACCCTGATGCCAGAGGATGCCTGAAAGCTGGCTTGTTCGTTGTGCAAGTCTGGCCTGTGATATCGCATTTTCAAATAAGGCACCTCCCACCGCCCAGTCATCAAGGCTGGTTCCTCCATCTGCACAGGGAATTAATCCTATCTCATGCTGCTCATTGTCGAGCCTCCACGCAGCGGCAAATGAAGAGGCAAGCCCCACACCGGCACTGGGACGGTCAAAATTAATAGGTTCAGACATGATTTGCCATAGTCCGTTTCTTTGCATCTTAATATGTTCATCATAGATAGCAGGGACTTCTTTGCTATAGCCACGGCCAGCCATATTAGACTGACCAATCATTAAAAAGGAATGTATCATTTTATCTGTTTAAAGGTATACCTATACTTCTGCTGAATGAAAGCCAGGCCAGCTTCTTTACTTCATTCTGGGCAATATCTCCGGATCTGAATGCGGTGATGGTTGCGGTAATCACACTGGTGAAAATAATTCTTATCCAGGGTAATGGAAACCGGTCATCTATTACCTGTTCTTTTTGTAAATCCCGGATGGCACCAAATAGCTGATTTCTTGTTTTAAAATAGGCTGCACTTTGTTCACTTTCGTAGGGTATAGAAGAGGATTTTATGTCGTCATTGAGTTTAATGAGAAAAGCATACTTTGTACCGCTGTCAATTCCTGCATATAATAAATATTCGAGTTGTATCAGGGGATCTGTGGAACGGTTACAGGCGTTCATCGCTGCAAGTTCCCATACCTCCATCATATTCTTATGGCATGCTTCTAATAATTCCTGACGATTTTTAAAATACCGGTGAAGAGTTCTCCGGTTAATGCCACAACGCACGGCAATATCTTCAAATGTTGCCGAAAAATTCTCATTTAAAACTGATATAGCAGTATCAATAATTTTTTGCTGTGTACTCATCTGTTTTTTATTGCCTCAAAATTACGACAAATGTCTCAAATATGAGACATTTTTTTTAAATGATAGAACTTTTCAATAGACAGGCGGCTATGGAGTGCTGTAAAGGGGTGGCAGAATCATAAAATTAATACAGATTTAATGCTGAGGTTACCCCAATAAAAACGGAATCTGCTAGTTTCGTACGCAATTTATAAACGGTTGTTAAAACGTTTTTATCCCTTATCACACGCCAAAAAACGAATCATGATTCAAAAACAATTTCTTGGATGGATGTTTATGCTTATCCTGGCAAGCGTTGGATGCCAGAATAACGAAATGGCTTCAGCTTCAATGGAGGAAGAGCTTCCGTCAAAATCCAACGCGAGCAGAGCTGCTACAGAAGTCAGTGTCAATCCTTATGTAGACACCAGTACGTATATCAGTTCAGGTTTTAGCTTTTTAAACCCATCCCAGGTTAATAAAAACCGCCAGGCCATTGGCGGAAATGCATATACCGAAGTCTATGGATTCAATATTCCGGAAGAAAACAGGGTAAGAGGAATCCGCTGGAACGCCGATGATGAAACGACCTCCATCTGGCGGCCACAGGGCATTGCCGGGTTTACCAGAGATGGTGTCCGTTATCTGTTGGTGAGCTGGTATGCAAAAGATAATGCCGAATATAAAGGTTCCCGCATTACCCTGATCGACATCAGCCCTAGTTCAAGTACCTATCTCACATACCGGCATATCCTGCTTGTGCAGCCTGATATCCCTGCCAGTACCACCACGCATACCCAATATGGCTCTTACGCCCCACTGAAAGTACATGCCGGAGGGATTGCCTATTTGAAAGGTAAGATTTATCTCAGCAGCACGAATCTCGGGGTTCGGGTATTTGATCTGGATAAAATCATTGAAGTCAGTACCGGGGACACGACCAATGAAAAATGTGGTAAGGATGCCAACGGTAACCTATTCGCCTTCAATTACCGTTATATATTGCCCCAGACAGGGTATCAGAAGATCAATAACGCCAATCCTTTTTCCACCATACAGGTCAATGAGGAAGGCACTCAGTTCTGGACCGGACAATATTATGCCGGCAGTGCCGATGCTTCCATTGTCCCACAAGTCTTTGGCTTTCCTGTAGATGCCAGTGGAACACTTCAAAACTCAGGGATTGTTGCCGTAGCGCCTAAAAACAGCCTTTTTGCCGATAGCCATGCCCATGGCATCCAGGGCGTATTCCGGAAAGGAAACCGTACATGGCTTTCCTGCACCGGATCTCCAAGCAACTCTTACGGTTCCAATGCAAGACTCGCCCGGTATACCGATGGAGCCGATGACACCGTACGCTACCGATGGCCCTATGGTGCGGAATCCCTTTATTATGAATCCCAATATAACTATCTGTGGAGCCTCACAGAATATGAACCCAATGCCGGAGCCCAGAATGGCAGCCAGGTCAATAGATGTATTTTTGCAGTGGATTTTTCGAAGTATGAATAGAGGAATATAGAGTAGGATTAAAAATAAAAAGCCCCATCGCTGCCGCATGAATCCTTTCGTGTGGTTTCTATTTCAATCACTTTCTCATAAAGTTTTTATCTTTATAAAACATAATTAATAAGTCGTAATTACAAATTCCACAATCCTGAAGGTTTATATTTCATAAGCTTTGCTGTTGTAGGCCGGGATAATAAACCTATTGAGTTGTGGAGTAACAAAGTGATTAGGCAGAAAATTAATTATATCCATCAAAATCCCATAGAAGCAGGTTTAGTATTCCGTGCAGAAGATTGTAGCTACAGTAGTGCAATAGATTATGCTGATGAAAAAGGACTTTTAGATGATATTGTTGTTTTTAGAATGTTTGATTAATAGTATTAAATACCACACGAGATTCGTGTGGTAGCTGAGAATAAATTGTTTAGAACAATTACATCTTTTTAATAGATTCTACTACGAATATAAATACAGTAATTACTAAAAACATTGCTAAAATAGAATAAGGATTAGCAAAGTTAACCGTCCAACCTAAAAATTTATTTCTTTTCGGGGGGAAAAGTCTCTTGTCATCTTTATTATAATAAAAAATGCCCAATTTCCAATGGTCTTCGTCTTCTTCCATAACATAATATTTTTTTGGTTAAATAAAAGGTATTTCTATCTAAATGTAGTATTAATGCTCTTATCATCGAAAACATAAAAGAAATAAGACCATGAACTATAAATATACTGAAATGAAATAAAATGCTCAAAAACAAGAAAAACCTAGCGAACAATAAGATATATTCCAACACCAACTGCGGCATACGCAACAACGGTAATAATATCAGCTATGGGTTGTGAAAAACGTTTTTCGGCAATTTTCTCGGCATTGATCTGGTTCTTATGGAATTTCAAAATTTTCTTGGGATTATGAACGGGGTGTGCTACGAGGCTGTCGCTTTCCCACTTGTCAACGATTACTTTATAGGATCTGCCTTCAACGTCAATTTTAACATTTTTACCTGATGCCAGTTTCTCCTGAATATTCACAGGAGCAGGGGCTTGTGGTGCGTTCAGGCTTTCAGCGGGCGTATTTTTCATTTGCGGAGCAGTAGTACTGGTGGTATTCTTTTTAGAATCCTGCTTATTGTCGGCGGCCGGATCCACTTGTTTTTTTACCTGGTAGGTATAGCAACTGCTCAGAGAGAATGATATAATGATGAGATAAAGATACTTTTGCATGAGCTAAATTTAAGAATTAAACGGAATATGTAGGAGTTTCTTTTAAAAGATCCTGTAAAAAAATATCGAAAGTCTTTATTTTTTTATGAAACCGTTGTACAAAGTCTCCTGACTTAGAGCCTGCAAAATAAAAAAAAATCTTTGAACATACTTCAAAATCAGGAGACTTCAGAGAACAGGGGAGCGGAGATAAAAATTCCTTTTTACTTTTTTAGTTTTGATGATCCATAATAAAAATATACTTTTGTAATCAACAACATAAAGTAACAAATTGTGTTGTTTCCTCTAAAAAACTAAAAACTAACCAGAAAACTAATTACATCATGAAAAATGAACAAAACTACGCTGTGCCTATTTTTACGGATACGTCAAAACTCATTGTTTCCATCAATTTAAAACAATACTAAGTTAGCATAATTTTTTAGCGCCATAAACCATATAGGGCTTATTTGATTATTTCTGCCAACCAGAGATAAAGAATAGCATGACCGGTACTTTCGCTTTCGATCTGGGGGCGGGCAATGCCTTTATTGAAATTTAGGGACGTTTCATGCGGTGCCAGTGATGCTGCTATTTGAGCTAAGGACCTCTTTCAAAGTCAATGGTTATTCATGGATGTAAACCCTTATACTATAATCCTGTGCTCAGCAATAGGATGGATGGGAAAATGGCAGCTAACGAATGATTTAAAAACCAAACAATATAATTTAATATTAAACTCATTAATTTTTACACTATTATGACAAAGAAACTACTAATCATTGCCTTCACAGGCTTATCGTGTACTATGGCTTTTGCAGCTGATTTATATGTTCGGAATGGGGGAGCAGGCGGTGCTTATCCTACCGTAAGTACGGCAATCACAGCGGCTTCAGACGGAGATCGTATCATCATTCAGCCTAAAGCGAATGGAGAGGCTTATGTAGAAAATCTGATTATCAACAAATCGCTGACTCTTGTTTCCGAAACCAATTATGCCAAATATATAATTCAGGGAAATGTCAGCATCAATCCGGCAACAGGAAGAACGGTGACCATCAGCAATCTGAGTTCAGGTTATTACGGCATTTACAATGTAGAGGCAACTTTCCCAATAGGTACAGGAAGAACTTTTATTAATATTGTGAACTGTGATCTGCATAATGTTTTGACAGACAAAGTCAATTTCACTACAAATATCTCCGGCTGTACAATTAGTGGAAACCTGAAGTTTTCCCACGGAAGATGTACCACGAACAAAGCACAAAGTATTGCCGTGGTAGCTACGCAGGATAACAGTCCTATTGGATCTGATATTGAAGTGTATGGTAATGTATCTAAATCATTTATATCCAACTCACAGGCCAATTATAATTTTAAATTCAGCAATAATTTTTGTGCCGGTATTTATATCTATAATATTAAACCGGGAAGCTCTAACGAAATCACCAACAACACCATCTATAATCCTTCTCCCGCAGATATGGGTCCGTTGTACGTTAACTTAGGTAATAATATCAATTTGGGGAATATTCTTATGATGAACAATGCCGCTTCTTTTGTGGTAGGAGGCACCAATGCCTGCATTCAAAACAAAAGCACTAGCGTGAGTATAACAGCTAGCTACAATGTATTCACCAATACTTTTGTAACAGAAGGTAATATGACGCAAAGCGACAATTCAGGATCAATGAACCTGAACTTCGATAATATAGCATATACTCTAACCGGTATGAATGTAAATGCCGGAAATCCTGGTATAAAATACACCGATTTAGACTTAACAAGAAACGATGCCGGGCATTACGGAGGTTCTAACAGCTGGGCTAATTACTGGCCTGCAAATAATGATAATAAACCTCAGGTAAACTATCTGTCAACGCCAAGATCTATTACCAGCGGAACTTTTAATATGAGTGGGTCTGGTTTTTCTAAATAATTTCTAATGATATAACAATATGAAAAATTATATCTATAGTATAATTGCTTTGTTGATGGTCATGTTGTGTCCGGCACAAGTATTGATCAACCAGGCAGAATATTTTTGGGATATCGATCCGGGAACAGGAAACGGAACTCCGGTATGGGCTGCCGACGGAACTTTCGACAATGTTGTGGAACAGCTTTCCAAAACAGACATTGCTACGCCGGGGACCGGTTTACACAAATTCTATATCCGCGTCAAAGACAATACGGGAGTTTGGGGACCTGTTTTTACCAACATTATTGATATTAAGTCCAATCAGGCCTCGGCAATAATCGCTGTTTCCCAGGCTGAGTATTTTTGGGATACAGATCCGGGAGCAGGAAATGGGAATCCCGTATTGGCTGCCGATGGAACTTTTGACAGCGTTATCGAACAACTCGCTACAACAGGTGTTGCCACACCGGGTAGCGGATTGCATACATTCAGTGTCCGTATCAAGGACAATATGGGCTTTTGGGGACCTGTTTTTACCCATGTCATTAATATTCAGCAAACTTCAGCATCTCCCATAATCGCTGTTTCTCAGGCTGAGTATTTTTGGGATACTGATCCGGGCATAGGAAATGGAATCGCTTTATTGGCTGCCGATGCAAATTTTGACGGTTCTTTTGAGCAACTGACTGATGCCGGGATTGCTCTGCCTGCTAATGGCCTGCATGTGTTTAATGTCCGTGTCAAAGACAATACGGGTATTTGGGGTCCTGTTTTTAGAAATGTTATTGATATACAGACCACAGCTTTTACAGGTTGTTGGCAAACCCTTATTACCAGAGGAGACTATTCGGTAGGACTCAAAACAGACGGAACATTGTGGGCATGGGGCGCTAATAGCGATGGACAAATAGGGGACGGAACCACAACTTCCAGATCTGTTCCTGTAAAAGTAGGAACCGCAAATGATTGGAAAAGCATTTATGTTGGCCATAGACATACCCTTGCCATTAAAACAGATGGTACCATGTGGGCATGGGGAGATAATGCATATGGGCAATTAGGTGATGGAACTGTAATTGACAAAACAGTTCCGACTCAGATAGGAACCGCAACAAACTGGCAAAGTCTTGGTGGTGGAATTGAACATTCAGTAGGACTCAAAACCGATGGGACACTTTGGACCTGGGGACGTAACAACAATGGGCAGCTGGGAGATGGAACTACAGTTTCAAAAAATATCCCAACACAAATAGGAACCGCCACCAATTGGAAAAGTATTCGTGCTGGAAATCATCAGACGTTAGCGATAAAAACCGATGGAACGCTGTGGGGATGGGGAATTAACACCTCGGGCCAACTTGGAGATGGAACTTCGGTTTCAAAAAATATTCCAACACAAATAGGAACTGCTGCCAATTGGAAAAGTATTGATACAGGAATGCAACATTCGGTAGGACTTAAAACTGACGGAACGTTATGGGCCTGGGGAAATAACAATAATGGACAGCTGGGAGACGGAACTACAATTTCAAAATATACCCAAACACAAATAGGAACCGCAACTAACTGGCAAACTGTAGCAGTTGGAAATGGTTTTTCATTTGCAACGAAGACAGACGGAACAGTTTGGTCTTGGGGCAGCAATAACTTTGGGCAGTTGGGTAATGGTACCACTGGAGGAAATAGTACATCACCTGTACAAGTAGATTCCTCTTCAGACAATATGCAGGTTTTTGCCGGAGAAAGTCATATTCTTGTACAAAAATTTGATGGTTTTCTAAAAATTTGTGGACGAAATGATAGCGGGCAGTTAGGTGACGGAACGAGAGTTAACAAAAATGCATTTATTTCTATGGTTTGCCCTGGATATTGTATTCCTCCAACACCATTTTCATCAACCAATATTACTGCTGAAACGGCTACTCTTAACTGGACAGCAGCTACTGTGACTCCTGGTCAAGGGTATGTGTATCTTTATAGTACCAGCCCAACAGTGGGAGGTATTCAAGGATCTGTTCCTTCTACTTCTACAACAGCAAATTTGAATAATTTACTGCCTGACACCACTTACTATTGGTGGGTAGCATCTAATTGTGGATTCAGCCCCTTTACATGGATGCAGGGAGGTTCCTTTACTACACTTCCTACCACTGCAACCGGCTGTTGGCAAAGTGTAAGTGGAGGTGTTGATTACTCAATGGGGATCAAAACAGACGGAACATTATGGGCCTGGGGAGATAACTATGATGGACAGCTGGGAGACGGAACTATGATCATTAGAAAAACCCCAACACAAATAGGGACCGAAAATAATTGGACAAAAATAGTTGCCGGGTCTAATTTTTCAATAGGTATGAAAGCCAATGGTACAATATGGACCTGGGGAGAGAATAACAAAGGGCAGTTAGGTGATGGAACTACCACCACGAGAAATATTCCAACACAGGTAGGAGCCGCCACAGACTGGGCGGATATTGCAACGGGAGAAAAACAGACGTTCGCTATAAAGTCAGATGGGACACTTTGGGCCTGGGGTTATAATAACAGGGGACAGCTGGGTGATGGTACAATCATTAGCAAAAATATACCTGTGCAAATAGGAACTGCAACAGACTGGCAAAGTATCGCCTCCGGACAATCTCATACCCTTGCTATAAAAACAGATGGAACGCTATGGAGCTGGGGAGAAAATTATTATGGACAATTGGGTGATGGTACTGGAATAGATGTAAGTTCCCCTATTCAAGTAGGAACTGCAACGAATTGGAAAACTGTTACTGCAGGAAATGATCATTCAATAGCCATAAAAACAGATGGAACATTATGGAGCTGGGGGTATAATAACAGGGGACAATTAGGTGATGGAACTACAACCCGAAAGAATATTCCGACCCAAGTAGGAACAGAAGCCAACTGGCGAAGTGTGAAGACTGGTATATATAATTCTTCAATAGCCATAAAAACAGATGGAACATTATGGAGCTGGGGGTATAATGGCTGGGGACAGTTAGGTGATGGTACAGAGATAGATAGACCTACACCAATGCAAGTAGGAACTGCAACTGACTGGCAAAGTATTGCCATCGGAGCTGATAATGCACTTGCGATAAATACTAAAGGATCGCTGGCAATCAGTGGCTATAATCTCAAGGGACAGCTAGGAGATGGTACATATGTTCAAAAGAAAATCTTCATACCTGTTGCTTGTGGTACAGGTAGCGGTACTGTTCAGAAAGTTTCGACTTTAGCTAAAGCTGGTTTAGCGGTAGATGAAGTTTCTACAAAGGCAGATCATCTGAAAGTCTATCCAAATCCGGTACAGGATATCCTGACCATTTCATTTGATCAGAAGATGCTGTCGGTAGCGGTGTACAATGCTGCGGGACAACAGGTGCTTACGAAGGTAATCAATGATACGAAAGGAACGATTGATGTTTCCGGACTCGTATCAGGGGTTTATCTTGTTAAAGTGAATGCTGCTCATGACCTTGTAAGAATGGTGAAAGTGATCAAGCGATAACCTGTAAAACCTTAATACAAAAACTAAGATTTCTTTAGACCTGAAATCTTTAAAAATAGCGCCACTTATCTTTAAGTGGCGCTTTTATTTATAATGAACAGAAAAACAAATCACCGCTGCCGCATGACTTCTTTCATGTGGCTATTATTTCAGTTTAAACTTTTTATTTTAATAACAAATCGAAGATTATCTCCTTTCAGTCAATGAATGTTATTTCAACGGAGTTAAAAGTCACAGAATATTTTTAACACTTTAGTTATTTTTAAGTTTCCAGCTTTGTGAATATCAAGTACACTAAAGTTTTATGAAAATCTTTGATTTTCTTCTAAAGTGTACTTATTGATGCAGGAAGCGACTCACCTTTCTTAAGTGATCTTAAGTGTTCCAAATAATAGATTGTATGAATTTCATTGTGTTTGAAGAATTGGAAATCTGTAAAAGTTTAAACAGGTTTTTATAAAAATGTCAATTCTACTTCTTATACAAATCTTTATCTAAATCACATTCCTTAAGTTTTTTTTTAATTAAAAAGATCATGTAATGATGCCGTGTTTTTCTAACGCAAAGTTTTAGCTTCATTATGCATATTTTCAGGGAGCAAAGAACAGAATCAACTTCGTTGATTCGTCGAAGCGTATGCATAGCCATATCGCTTCATCAGCGACAAAGTCGCATCACTTTGCCCACTTAAACTAAAGCGGAATTATTCATCAACTTTGCGTTAATCTTTCTAATCAAAAAATAATGTAATGATGGCGTGTTTTTCTAACGCAAAGCTTTAGTTACATTATGCATATTTTCAGGGAGCAAAGGTTGGAATCAACTTTGTTGATTCGTCGAAGCTTATGGATAAGCATACACCTTCATCAGCGACATTGTCGCTTTCTTTGCATCCTTATAACTCAAAGGCTTGAATCTTTTCTTTGCGTTTTTTTTTAAAGCAGCTTTCCTTTTTACCGTTGCTGCCGTATTATTGTATCATGCAGCTTTTATTTCAACCCCTTTCTCATAAAGTTTTTATCTTTGATTCAGGACATTTTGAGATAAACCAGCTCAAAAACTATTCAATAGCTATGAATGCAGATACTATAAAATTTAACAGGTTAATTCCTGAATTATTGGTGACCGATATTGGCAATTCTAAGAAGTTTTATATGGAACAATTGGGATTTACATTGGAATATGAAAGGGAGGAAGACTGTTTTGCACTGATTTCATATGAGGGTGCTCAGCTTATGCTTGAGCAGGACAGTTCCGATTCATGGTTGACTGACCAGCTTGTTTTTCCCAGAGGTCGGGGTATTAATTTTCAGATTGAAGTAAACTGTCTGGATGATATTATTAATAAAATTGAAACGAATAAGTTGGCTTATTTTAGAGAACCGAAAGAAATATGGTATAGAATAAATACGATGGAAGAAGGTGTTAAGGAGCTCCTTATACAGGATTCTGACGGATATCTTTTGAGATTTCAGCAATATCTCGGAGAACGGGAAGTGAGTCAGTAAACCGGTTACATCTCATCTTTGCGTTTTAAAAAGCTTCAGTATGCCGTTTTACAGAGAAAAGCACCGGACATGATTGGATTAAAAATATAAAAGCCTTTCAGAAAAACTGAAAGGCTTTTATAAAGAAATCTATTATTTAAAAACTTCATTCTGATAAAGAATATGGTCGTCTTCATCAAAACTGATGATCAGTACCTTATATTGTTTTGCAGTGTCGTTATTGAAAAATTTAATTCTCGGTGGCACATATTCGCTGTCAAATAAATTAGGATTCCAGTAGAGTGTTTCCCGGGTGTCATTTTCAATTTTCTTTTCAGGATCATCGGTATCCAGGGTTTCAATAAGAAATTCCGAAGGCCGATCATAGCCTTTTATGACAGATGAGTTGTTCTTTTGTGCTTCTTTTTCATTGCTTTTAGGTTTCATATTCCCTCTCATCGTGTAGATCAATACAGCATTGCCCACTAATCCGGATCCTTTGATGATTTTCACCATGGCAATATTGCTTATAGGAACATTCATAATCATGCCTGGTTCAGTAGCCATTTCATCTAAATAGAGCTGAGCTTTACTGCCCCGGATGTAGGGAACATTCTCGCCTAAGTTATTTCTTTGGAATACAAGGCCGGCAGCCCTCCCTTGTAGCCAAGATAATATATCGGTTGACCCTGCGGCATGTTGGTCTTCGTTGACAAAGTCGAAAATCGTAGAATTCAGGGAATTAAACATTCCGCTAGACAGTTGACTGTTTAATTCTACCGTTGGATCTTTCTTTTTTCCTGTTAATTTTACTTCTTCAATCTGTACATCAGAACTCCCGTTTTTTCTGCTGTTTTTCTGGTTGTTGATAGCCTTGGTAATAGATGGAGGAAGAGTTTTGTTTCCGCTGGTTTTTACTAAGGTATATTTTGTACCTGGAAAATTGCCTTTAAACGGTGTGGGAGTAACCAGTGGTTCTACGGTGACAAATAGATTGTCAGTGCTTGATTCCTGATTATTTTCTGAAGTTGCAAGAACAGAAACATTCAAAGGTTCAGAGTAGTTAAGATTATCTAAATAGATATATCCGTTTTGGTCTGTTTTAGACGGGGTAAGCGTGGGTTCATTTTTACCTAATTTCAAAGCTAAAATTACACTGGAGTTGATGAGCAGGGCATTGTTTTTAATAGGTTTTATCCTGTAAGAAAGAAATTGCTGGGAATTGGTTTTAATGGCTGGTACAAATCCGCTCAATAGGGAATTCCAGTCAAATCTTTTCCAGTTTTCAGAAATAAGTAGTGCATCCAAAGCTTCAGTATTGGCATTTTTAGAAAAATATTGGGCCGGACTGTCTATTTTTGAAGTAAAATCTCCCGTTAACCAAAGCCTGCTCAGCATATTTTCTTCTTCCGGAGCCTGGGTACCGTCATCCTCACTTACCAAAACAGTATAATTTTTAAAATACGATTCCGGGGAAAGGTCAATACTGTTGAAAGATCTTGGCGTCTGTTTTATATTCTGAGCTATAATTTCGGCTTTCTCAATATGTAAACTATTCGGCTTTACAAAGCAAAGTCTTTGGGCTACCAGATGATCTTGCTCATCAAAAATGGCTAACTGTAAAATACCGTTGGCTTCATTATTGATTTTTGCGGGAATAAGACTGGAAGCTTCATTGATCAATTGGTTAATATTGGCTTTGTAAGCAAGGTGGTTATTGATGGTTCCTACAATTTTATAGTTCTGAAGTTTCTGTTTTAAATTAACTCCTTTTAGGGTGTATTTAATTCCTTCTTTAGAGTTGTAAACTTCCAGATGGACACCCATATCTGTAACTTGTGGCAGATCTACCGTTTTACTTTTTCCGGTGTTATCCTGAACGATAACCTGGTATTTTTTTCCTAACGCTGGAGTTATGCTAAAAGAAGCGACATTTTTATCAAAAGAGGTAAAGGTCGTGATGGGTGCATTGGGACTTTGGGTATCTATTACTTTTCCGGTCCACGTTGCCGGTAGAGGAGTATCACTTGATACCCTTACGGCAAATTTCGTAGGCATACCGTTGATGAAAGTTCCTCCTTCCGGAAAGGCTTTAGCAGACCAATCAGAACTTTTGGCAATCACTAATGATTCTGTGGAGGTTGGGTTGTAAACCGGAAGCGTTTTCACAATCTGAAAATCTTCACTAAAATTAGTCATGTAAGGGGTGTATGCTCTTACAAAATAGACTTGCTCCGGAAGGTTCTCTTTCAGCTGAAAATCTCCGCTGCCCTCGCCATTGGTCAGAAGTACCGTTTTCCAGTCTATTAATTTCTTATCGGAATTGTACAGCTCCACAAATAGAGTAGTAGACAATGCAGAACGGTTATAGCCCTCAAATACAAAACTTTTGAACCAGATCTTGTCCCCAGCTGCATATTGTGATTTGTCCGTCAGTATATAAACTTTTTCCTGTTCGTAATTATTCTCGAGATTGGTAATTGCCTTTTCTAATTGACTTTGTGCCAGTACAGGTGATACTAGTGAAATAAGCAATACACAGAATATATTTTTCATAGAAATCTTAACGCATTTTAATTCAGTGCTAATTTAATCATTTAAAGACTTCGAAAATTGATATTTAGGGGGTTATTTTGCAATGTTCAATAAATTATTGTTGTAAAAAAATATATATGAAATTTTTTTAATGTTTTTTATCTATTTTCGATAAAAATTGTGAGACGTTTTGATGAAGATAAGAAGTAATTAGATACAATAATTGTCATTAATAAAACAGGGATTAATATTATTCCTCAGATTGTATGGTGGAGCAATTTTATCATGGTAAATGATGAATATCTACCTTGTCTTATTCAATACTACTATACGTTGTCAAATACAACTGCAAGTAGTGTAATTACAACTAAGAGTATCTATAATCCTGATAGATATGGATAATCCTGGAGCTATCTTTGTCCTGTCAAAAAGACTAAAAATACAAGAATATGGATATAAAGAAACTAGGCGATAAAATCGTTCAGGCACGAAAAGAAAACAGAATGTCCCAGGCGCAGCTTGCACAACTTTTATTTATCAGTCCGCAGGCGGTTGGAAAATGGGAGCGTGGAGAATCAGTACCTGATTTTATTACCATTAACCGTCTCTCTGAAATTTTTAATTTAGACCTTAACTATTTTTCAGAGAATACACCTGCTCAAAAAGAAGAGTTGGCCATTAAAAATAGGGCTAATAACACTGACCAAACTGGGCAAAAAAATAATGCAGAGATGGCCCCTTCAATTTCTGTAAGTGAACCATTACTGACTAATTTTAGCGGAGGAGCTTTTGTAGGGACAGATTTTGCTGGAGTAAACGCTCCGGAGAGAAAATTTTGGGGAAGTGATCTGAAAGGAGTAGATTTCTCCGAAGCAGATTTAAAAGGCAGTTCTTTTAAGAACAGTGATGTGAGTGATGGTAATTTTGAAGGTGCGGATCTTACAGATTGTGTGCTGGCTAATAATAACCTCTCTGGAACAAACTTTAACAAAGCTGTTTTAGTCCGAACAGAGTTTTCCTCATCTGATCTTACTCACGCAAGATTTACCGATATCAACTTAATTGATGTAAAGATGGTGAGCGGTGATCTGAGAAAAACCATTTTTGAAAACTGCGAATTTGACGGGGTAGATTTTAGTTCTTCAGACATGAGCGGGCTGTGTCTTGATAGACAGCTTTTCATTAATGTAAAATTCGATAATGCCTGTCTAAAAGGGGTTTCTTTTAAAGGTGCTGCATTAAAAAATGTTTCTTTCCGATCAACATTTGCCCTTACCAACAGATATTATAAAACCCTTAAAAGTATTGATTTTGATGGAGCAATGATGGATAAATTAACCTATGCAGCCCTTAAAGGAGCTGGGGTAGATTTACCGAATGTAACAAAAGTATAGACACTTAATAATTAGAAATAAAAAGTAACCAAAAAATAAAATATTATGTCATTTCAAACTTACATTAAAAACATTGAAGAAAAAACCGGAAAGTCCCGTTCTGATTTTGAAAATTTAGCTGCTGACAAAGGATTTACCGAAGAAGGAAAACTAAAAAAGGGAGTAAAAGCAACAGAAATAATCAATTGGTTAAAAGAGGATTTTGAATTAGGGCATGGGCATGCTACTGCTATGTATGCCTATATTAACGGAAAGCGTGAATAAAAATAAACTTTTATACCCTTACAGTAATAGGCACCTATTTTCCTAAATAAGTGCCTATTATAGTTGATGAACCTGAAAGGAATATTTTCAGATTACTTTTTTATAAAATTGAGTTGTTGAGCTTAATCAAAACAATACTATTCTATCCATAGATGTCCTGTAGAATAGGTTCTGGCTTTACCTGCCACAATCACTCTTTCATTTTTATTTTCACAAAAGAGCTGGCCGCCTCTTTCTGATAGCTGGCGGGCGAAAAGCTTGTCTTTCCCCAATCTTGATGACCAGAACGGAATAAGCGAGCAGTGTGCAGAGCCTGTTACCGGATCTTCAAGAATTGACGACTGCGGGGTAAAATATCTTGAGACAAAATCACTGTCAGTACCTGCCGCTGTCACCACAACACCTCCCGGATCCAGATTGATGAGGTCAAAAACAGATCTTTCAATTTTTATTTTTTTGATGTCTTCTTCAGACTCGTATACCAGGACATAGTCCCTTGATTGGAAGACTTCCTTAGGCTGTATATTCAGAGATTGGGCTATAGCATCCGGAAGAGTGGATGCTTCAGGCATTCTTGACGGGAAATCCATATAATAAAATCCGTCTTTTACATCCACGGTTAATTCTCCGCTTTTGGTTTCAAAAACAATTCTGCTGTTCTGATAGTCTAAGATGGAAGCTAAGCAATGAGCCGTAGCAAGGGTAGCATGCCCGCATAAATCCATCTCTATTTCAGGAGTAAACCATCTCAGGTGAATGGTATCGCCATTATCAATAAAAAAAGCGGTTTCTGCCACCGCATTTTCACGGGCTATTTGTAAGAGAGTCTCATCGGGTAGCCAATGCTGTAAAGGAACAACACACGCAGGATTTCCATGGAAAATCTCATCTGTAAACGCATCTATTTGATATAATTCTAACTTCATGATTGATAAAATTTCTGTCCGTAACAAAGATAATTTATTTCCCGGACTGACCTTGGGTTGAACGGTATTCTTGTGAAGAAAGTGCTAAAGGAAAAGCATAAAATCCCAACTTTTGTCAGGATTTTATTCATTCTTTAATTTTGTACTTTATCCGCCGCGAACAAAAGGCTTCTTATGCTGCAGTTTTTAGATATTAAAATCGGTAGCCAATACTCAATCCATATTTTGCAACCACATCATGATCTGTTTTGCCTGCATTGAACATAAGTTTTCCGTAGCCTAAGTTGGCTTCAACAACAAATCCTTTTTTTGTAATCAACTTCCAGCCAAGGCCAGCACCCAGTGCAAGATCATAAACATCTTTATTCTCAGTGAATGTCACGTTGTCTGGTGCGTATATTTTTTTCCCATCAATGGAAGTGAACATTCCAAATCCTTCGACAAAAAAACCGGAAGCATATTTTTTTCCAAAATAATATCTGTAATAAGGGGAGATGTTGTAATTCATATCCTCATTTTTTGTCTTATCGTAAACAATAAATGTAGAGACCCCCAATGATGAATGTTTGTTGAGGTGTCGTTCAAAACCTACTTCCACAGAACCGGATAACGGCGCAAGTAAATTCAGTTTAATTTCATTGTTTTTCTGATAAGGATCACCCGTTTCACTTTGAGCATTAACAGAATAAAAAGCAAACAAAATGATGAGTAGTGAAAAGTTTTTTTTCATAAAAAAGTTATTTGAATTATTTAAATGCAAAACTCAAATAATTCAAATTACAACAGGTTTCAAAAGCTTAAAAATGGAGAAAATGGTACTTATTTAACAGTATTTTTATATTCATTGGGAGTCTGACCCGTCACTTTTTTAAAGGCTTTAAAAAAAGTTGTTTTTGAAGTAAAACCCGCTTCTAATCCCATTGTCAATAGATTATAGTTGTCATATTCCGGATCTGATATCATTTCCTTAACAGCTTCCACCCGATATTGATTGATATAATGAGCAAAGTTGTCTCCTGTGATCGTATTTACAATTTGTGAAACATATCCTGCGCTTATGCCTAGTTTTTCAGCAACTTTTTCTCTGTTTAATGTACTGTCTGTATAAATGTGCTTGTCTTTACAAAGAAGTTCCAGTTTTTGAAAATAAAGATTGTCAGCCGTTATAGATTCTCTGGATTCTTCGGCAGTGTTATTTTCTTGCGTTATACTGCTTTCGGCAGCTTGCAGATTAGGATGTATAATAACCAAATCGTTGTTTAGAAAATGGTAGACAGCATCTTTGTTTTTGGCAAGCTTATATTTGTAAATACCTATATAGGCTGTCCAGTGCATGATAAATGTTGCCGATAAAGCCAGTCCACTCATGGTAGAGGAAATGTCTATTCCAAAAAAGAAGCCAGTCATATACGTAATTAGCCAGGTAGATAACAATAAATAGAGGGTGGTTAATAAGGTAATTACCCATCTTTTCTCTTGTGGGTCTTTTAAGTGCCTTATCATAAAATAAGAGTAAAAAGGTGGAAACAGGATGATGATAAAGGCAAATAAAAGCTGAATCAGCATAAGTATATTGATGATGAAAATGCCTGAATTTGTGATTTTATAAATCCCTAAAATATCATTAAGATGGTATATAATAACAAAAGTAGAGGAATAGATAAAAGGAATGTAATACAAATAAGCTCTTTGTCTGTTCTTTATGGTATCATCAATTCGGTTTATTATAAAAAGGAAGATGAAGACGGGGAGTAAAAATATCCACTCAATATAGTCCAGAAAACGTAGCAAGGGATAGGACTTAAATGTACCTTCAATTTCAAAAACATAATTCAGTAAAACCATGGAAAGTGCAAATAGTAAGTAGGCTAAATACTTATTTGACTTACTACTGAATAAGGAAGATTTTAAAATAACTACTCCTAAGACGATTCCCTGGAAAATTGCAATATTTAAAAGTGTTGTATAAATCAATTTTTTATAAAAAGGGAGTTAAAGATTTGGTTGAGTATATCACGGTTTAAATATAGCTCTTTCATACGGAAAACAGGGCAAGAAAAAATGAATGAACAATGAAATGAGTGTTATGATACTTAATAAATTTACTATATTGTTACTGTGAAACATAAACGATTGCCTTACAAGTCGTATCGTTTATGTATCGGAAAATAACCATCGTAAATACTACCAATCAAAACAAAGTAAAACATGTGAATTATGAAAAAAAAGATCATTCTATTGCTTTCTTTCATAGTCTATTTATCGGCAGCAGCTCAAAAAAACGCTTCCGTAGATTCCATAACACAACGGAATTTGTTCCAAAGTTTAAAACCGGAATTTGAGAAATACGAAAAACAACACGGAAATTATATCCAAACCAATAATGTAAGAATGCATTATTTGGAATGGGGAGATAAAAAAAATCCAACACTTATTTGGATTCCCGGAACGTATAGCAATGGGTATGAACTGTACGAAATAATAGATCAATTGGTAAAAATGAATTTGCATGTCATTGCCATTGATTACTACGGTCATGGATTTACGCCTATTTCTCAAAAAAATCTGTCTATTTATCACGTTGCAGATGACATTAAATTTCTTTTAGATACAATGAAAATCAAAAAAGCAATTATCGGAGGCTGGTCAAGAGGAGGAACTATCAGTTCGGCATTTTATGATGCTTATCCGGAAATGGTTCAGGCTCTTATTTTAGAAGATGGCGGTTCTGTGGCTTGGGATTTTCAGACAAAGTCGGCTAATATTGGAAAAGATATTGAAGAAACGAAACAGTATTATGCCAACAAAAAAACACTGGTCTTTGATAATGACTTTGATGCGTATTGGTTGATGTATAATAATTGGGGGATAAAAGGAAAAGAAAACGAGAAACTGAAAAAAGAAATTTTCACTTCTTATGCCCGAATAAAGAAAAATACAAACGGAAAATATGAAATAAATCCAGGTGCAGAAGAACTTACCGGCGAGAATTCAGCAGAAGAAAACATTGCCATTATTTACACTCCTTTTACTTCTAAAACGGCTTTTGGTGCTTCAACACATCAATTAAATCCTAAAATAATTTATCGAAATCTAAATACACCTTTGCTCATTTTCGACCCTGTCAGTAAAAATGATTGGTTCGATTTTAAAGAAGAAAATGATAAACTTACTGAAGAACATAGGCCTTTTATTGTTCACAAGGTATATGAAAACACATGGCATGGTGTAAAAGACGAACGCCCGAATGAAGTAGTGAATGACATTAAAATATTCTTATTAAATAATAAACTGATCAAATAAAAATTACCTCTGCTGCGTAAAGTCAGGAGACTTCTGAGAGCTAGGTAAAACCAATTTATATTAATACTGAAGGCTTTTTTAAAGAATTGGGCAATCAGTTCAACTGAAATGTTTGATTTATTTGGATATAAAATAACTTAAGTTTTTTTAAGAGAATAATGTATAGAAGCTGTTGCAAAAATATTTCTGGATTTCTAGCTGTTGAAATAATATTGTATAAGGGCGGTGTTGGGTATGTAGGTGGATAATGGTTTGATTTAATGGAAGATATATCCGATACGGTTGGTGAACAAATCCGGTGATACCGGTTATGTTAATACCTATGTTGGACGGGATAAGATATAGGTGAGCATATTTGGAACATTGATGTGTGTATTTTTAAAATGAACCGGAGCTTGTTCAAATCCCAGTTTTTTAAGCAGGCTCACGGAAGATGGGTTGTCACCGGAAGGGAATGCGATTATTGTTTCAACGCCCATGACATCGAATGCGTATTTGAGTATCCGGACAATAACCTCTCCCATAATCCCTTTACCTTGAAACTTTTCGAGCAGTTCATATCCGATTTCCACAACTCCTTTTGTTGTATCAAAGTTCCAGAGGCACGCTACTCCGATCAAAGCGGGGTTCTCCTGATGTGACACTGCCCAAAATATACATTCATTTTTATTGATCATAAGATCAATCTTACCAATATATGCAATGGTTTCGTCGATACTTGCACAGGGTGTCCTTCCTGTCAACGCAGCAACTTCAATATCCGAACGCAGCTGATAGATTTCTTCTGCATCATTCAATGAAAGCCTGCGAAGAATCAATCTGTCGGTTTCTAATACCGGGAAATTTGAAAAGTTTGGTTGGTGCATTAGGTGTGAGGATCCGATTTTTTCTTTAAAGTTAAATTTTGGATGATACAAACCGTTTGTGAGTGCCACAACTTCTGTAAATAAATTTTTGATAAACACTACATTTTTCTCTGCTGCAGCCAGATCAACCTCCAAAATAGCATTTACTTTTTCTTCCAGATTGGCCGGAGCCATTGCCGCGTTTGAAAGCAATTGAACAGCATATTTATCACTGATAGGGTAGATTGAGTTCAAGGCAAATAAAGCCTCTGTGATGCTTTTTAGAGCACGTGTAAAGCAACCTAACAGATTATACATATCCTTTTGCATAGCAAAACCATGGGCATGAGCCAATGTAAACTCAGCAGACCAAAGAGCCGTATTTATAACACTTGCTTTTAACGCTTGGGGATAGGTTGCTGAGATTTGTTTTAAGCGGTGTAAAATTTGCTTCGGATCAATTAACGGAACGCAGGATACACATTCTGCTAGATAAGTCATCGTAGTAAATCCGTAGGGTGGCTGTTGTTCATAGTGGTTCTCCCATTTCCCAGATTGAGCTTCAGTAATGGTGTTTTCTACCTGATTGATATTGCGATATAAAATATCTATTTTTCCTGTTTGGGTATAGATCCAGGCCCCACCATTTATCCATGGTCCCCATTCGTAAAAACCTACTACTACAGAATCATCATTTATAGAGTATTTTCGGACAATTTCTTTTATCATTTCGATCGAAAAGGGTTCCTTTTCGTAGTAATATATCCCTAAGTCAATATCTGAGCTTTTATTGGCCCTACCAGTTGCATGTGAACCGCCCAATGCAATAGCTTGGATGTTCTCTATTTTGCTTAGATCTTCCGTCAGATGCATAATAAGCTGCTTTTTTGCATCTGTTAAACTTGATATGTCTTTTAAAATCATTTTAAAATCATTTTTAGATTTTATAATTTTCTTCACCCAGGTACATTAAAGGAGAAGGGTGAAAGAAATAGTTCCAATAGAAATCATTAGAATACTACACAAATCAAAAGAGATATTTGAAACGCCTGCTTTTTTCTGAAATTCGGGCATAGCTCAATATTGTGTAACGCTAAAGGTAAAGAATTTTAAATAACGGAGTAAAGGGGGCACCTTCGTTAGGTGAGTACTTTACCAAACCACTGTTGTGTACTGTTTATTTCTTAGTTTTCATTATATCATCATACAGGTTATCCACTACTTTTTCTAAAATTTCTCCAGTTTCATTAAAGCTGGTGTTGGTCAGTATGGATATCCCCATATTTTGTTTAGGATAGATCACCAACCAGTTTTGCATTCCGTAGATACCACCGTGGTGTCTGTACATTAATTGATGATCATTTTCTATAATGTACCAATGATAACCTTCCCAAAAATCGGAACCTTCTTTGTATAGTTTTTTATTAGATTCTTTGACAATAAGATTGGATGGGGCAAGTTGCAGTTTCATATATTTCACCAAATCTGTAGTCGTAGAGTGTAATCCTGAAATTCCACCCCATAAAGTTCTGTTGAAGTTGGGCATTAGCTCGTTTTTATCGTTATAGCCTTTTACCAGTCTTGTTCTGTCATTTTCAGTGAGTGTGAACTTAGTTTGGTTCATGTTATTGGGCTTCAAAATAAATTCAGTGACCAATTCCTCAAAGGGTTTTTGATATACTTTTTCAAGGATATAGGCGGTCAGCTCCGGGGCAGTGTTTGAATAAGAATAGACTTCTCCAGGCTTCGTTTCAATCTTGATGAGTTTTAATCCTTCAAAAAAAGCCTTTTTATTTTCGCTTTTTATTGGGAAATTAGGAAATCCACTGGTATGGGTGATGAGGTGTTTGATTCTTATAGGTTCACCTTTATACTCTAAATTGGGATAAGGTTCATCAAGATAGATTCTGATATCATCCTCTAAATGTATTTTTTGATCAAGTACGGCTTTAGCGGCTATATACCCTGTAAAGGTTTTGGTTACAGAAGCTAATTCATAAAGGGTAGAATCGTTGGGTTTGTTTCCTTTACCAATCGTTAATTCTCCAAAATGTTGTATAGTGGATTCTCCATCTTTATACACAGCAATGGAAACAGAATGAAATCTTTTGTCCTTTAATAACTGAAGAGCATTTTTTGTAATGGCATCTTCAACATTTTGTTGATGGGTTGGGTGAACACTTTTACAGCCAAGTAAGGCAAAAAATAAAATAAGGGTTACATATTTCATGGTCAGAATTTTAATTTGACATTCATAATCTGATGCAAATATGCTGTAGAGAATCTTGAAAAAAGTCCGTATAAAAAAGTCGGACTCATTTTCATGAATAGAATGAGTCCGATTATTTACAATCCAAAGTTCGATTTTTTACAATTAATTAATTATCAACTGTTTCTGAATGCGGTTGGCGTTTGATTCGTATATTTTTTAAAAGAGGTATGAAAAGAAGATTTTGAATTGAAACCTACTTCATACAAGATTTCCAGCACCGTATATTCTTTTTTTGTGGGATCTTTCAGTAGGGTCATTGCTTTTTTAACGCGGTATTCATTCACAAAATCAAAAAAGTGCTGATTGAGGTGATGGTTAATTAAAACAGACAACTCACGAACAGGAATATTCACCTGATCTGCCAATTCCTGAATCGTTAATGAAGGCTCCAGGAAAGGTTCTTTTTCAACCATGAATTTTCTAAGCTGTTCGATCTGAGAACTTTTTGTTCCGTCGGTTGTATGTTCAGTTTCTAATGTTTCAGCAAAATCTTCTGTCGGTTGTAAGGTAGAATCAATTCTTCGAAAAAGCTCAGGATAATTTAATGCCTTTAAGATAAACCAGCAGGCAGCCAGTAAAAAGGAAGCTCCCGCTACAATATGGATCCAGATAAACAGATCGTTGTATGCTGTATATCGTATGATATTTTTAAAAATAATACATACATGGATGAATAGGAAAATCAAGGTAAGCTGAAACAGCCATTGGTATAACAAGGTGTTGGGATTCGTATAGTTTTCAAGATAAATCTTCTTATATTTTTTAAGCACAATGAATACGGCGACGATATAAAAGAAAAACTGCAGTTCCCCGATGAGTTGATACACAAACATTTCAGGGGATTGCCACATCGTTGTAAAGAAGTCCTCTTTAGCAGCACCTTCTGCCAGATAAAGCCTTGGAACTAAAATTAAGTTGGCCACAATAAAAGGAATAAGATGCAATAAATGCTTTCTTTTTAAGGTGAAATCAGAATAACAAACAGCATTCACATACAGATAGAAAAGAGGCATTACCAATAAGTAAGCAGATATTTTGAAAGCTTTCAGATTATAACTCTCCACAAAAAGGTGCATGAAAATTCCACTGATATCAATGGCATTAATGATAAGGAACGCTGCAAATAACCTGCTTTCCAGTTTTCTTTCTGTTTTTACCGTTAACAAAAATACGGCAAGCAGCAGCGATATAAAAACAGCAATCGCAGCAATAACTTCCAGAAAACTTAATTTGTCCATTAGTTTTTTTACAAAAATAGGATATAAGTGATAAAGAAAAATAGATTTTGTGGATAAGAATGTTTCTGCTACGCAATGAATTTTTTGGAGTGTTTAAACTTAACCACAAAAGTCACAAAAGTTTTTATTTTTTTAACACTTTAGAAAGCTTAAGGAGGTACTGCATATT
Source organism: Chryseobacterium sp. KMC2 (assembly GCF_016756935.1). Classification (NCBI taxonomy): domain Bacteria; kingdom Pseudomonadati; phylum Bacteroidota; class Flavobacteriia; order Flavobacteriales; family Weeksellaceae; genus Chryseobacterium; species Chryseobacterium sp. KMC2. The sequence continues at coordinate 10,317 of NZ_JAESIT010000004.1, read as the reverse complement.
TAAGTTCACATAAGATGAAAATCTTTGATTTTCAAAAAAACTTCAGTGTACTTTTTATACACAACGTATATAACTTAAACAGCTTAAGTGTTTAAAAAATCTTTTGTGACTTTTGTGGTTTAATAAAAAAATTAGACAGTGTTAGTATTTTGATGCTGGTCTGCTATGCAAAGTCTCCCGACTTTGAGCTAGTAGAATAACATCATTTCTTTTAAAGTGCTCCAAAGTCAGGAGACTTCGGAAAGCTAGGGAACAGGAAGAGGTCTATTTATCCATACGCTCCGACGAATCAACAAAGTTGATTTTTTCTTTGCTCTCTTAAAAATCAGCAGTTTCAAAAATAAAAACTTTGCGTCAAAAAAATATCCGTACATTATCTTTTAATCGCTAAAATCCTTAAATCTAGGTACTTTCCCATTCGCATTTTATTTGTAAGTTAGTGCCGCAAAAAAAAAATAGTATAGAAAATATACAGAACAATTTTGATGAAGAAGAATTAGAGCTGTCTTATTGCTCACTATTTGAAAAAAATTAAATACCAAAAACCTAAATTTATTACAATGAAGAAGACACTGATTATTCTATCAATAGGCGCTTTATTTGCTGCCTGTAACAAAAAAGCTGAACAAAAAACAGATAGTGCACAGGATACTGTTGCCATAGAAGATGGCAGAGCTGCAGAAAAATCTCCGGGAGGAGCTACTCAATTTGATATCAATTCAGTACCGGTTTCCAATGCTGAAGTGGGTGAATTGCCCTTTTTCAGTTTTCCCAAAGGGCTGGACTTCCAAAATAAACCGGTACAAAGAAGCTATGATATGCTGTTTTTTCCACTTAAAGGCGTAATGACACCAATAGAAGGGAAAGTATGGAAAACGTACGTAGTAAACGGAAAAAGTAATACAGAAGAGTGGTCGTTGCCTTATTTTTTGAAAAGTTATGATGATGCCATTACAAAAGTGGGCGGTGTAAAAATATTTGATGGTAAAGTTTCTCAGCAAGAGCTTGACAGAATAACACCAGAGGCCAAATATTTTGGAGAGGAAGGTTCTATAGATTACTGGAATGAACCCGTAAAAGTATATATCATAAGAAGACCCAATGGCGATGATATTTATATTCAGCTCTATGGAAATACGGCGACCGGAGCCATACAAATTCTACAGAAAGCACCGTTTGAACAAACGATTTCGATATTAAAATCCGATGAAATAAAAAAAGAATTGGATGCAAAAGGCAAAGCTGTATTGCATATTAATTTTGATACAGACAAAGCAAGCTTACAATCCGATGGCAAAACAGCCGTAGATGAAATCACAAAAGTCCTGATAAACGACACCCATCTAAAACTAGCCATTAACGGATATACAGATAACAGCGGAAATGATGCCCATAATATCCAACTCTCAAAAGATCGTGCTACAGCAGTATTGAATGCGATAACTACTTCAGGTATCGATAAAGTAAGACTTTCAGCAGAAGGCTTCGGCAGCAAAAACCCGATTGCAGATAATAGTTCTGAAGAAGGGAAGGCGCAAAACCGTAGAGTAGAGCTGGTGAAAAAATAAGATAAATCCTACAGTAATAGAAAACTGTAAGTTGTTTTGCTTAAAAAATCGCAGCTTTGATATTACCAGATAAACATCAAAGAGACAACAAAAAGAAACCAGGTAATACATATTGGTGATAAAAGTTTACGTATAACGTAAACTTTTTTTTGTATATTTGTTAAGCAATGTACGTATTAAATAATATTACGGGTGAGAAACAGGCTGCAACAATAACTAAAATTGATGCTGCTGAAATTTCGCAAATCAATAAAACCAAACGGTTTGATTTTAATTGGAACAAAGAAAAAGCCTTTAATGTTTATAAGTTAACAGTAGACGGTAAAGAAGAACCAATAGGGCTGTTATCAATGGAGGAACGACCACAGGATTATGCTTTGGAAATTAGGCTTTTGGCGGCCTCCAAAGAAAATATTGGTCAATCGCAGGAGTATAGCCGAATTGCTGGTTGTCTTATTGCATTTGTATGCAAAGAAGCATTTAAAAAAGGGTTTGAAGGATTTGTATGTTTAAAACCAAAAACAAAGCTTGAGCAACATTATAGGCAGCAATATGGATTTCAGTCAACTAAAATGTATTTGATCACTGAAGGCGAAAATTCATTAAAATTAATTCAGAAATATTATGAAGACAAACAGGAAAGAAATTAAAGAAACAAATTTTTCAAAGTTTACAGGTGAAGAACTTGCGGATGCTTTTGTCTTCCCTGCTGATAAGATTTTGAGTGCGAAGGAGAAAAAAGAGGAAGATGACTTTTGGAAAGCTCGCCGAGACCGATTTGAAAATCGTACTCCCAGAGAAAAAATGTATTCAAGATTGTTACAACTAAAGTTTCAATTGGAAGATTATATAGATAGCAGCCAATATGTGGAAGCTCTTAATTTTGGTTTTTTTTTAAATGAGTATGTTAGCAGACAAGATAAAAAAGATAAGGACTTTGCTGTTGAGGTAGATGTTAAGCCAGCTGTACTTAGCCAATATATTAATAATCACCGAAAACCGACAGATGAGTTCATCATCAGACTTGAATTACACTCCAACGGGATGATTCCTGCGATAAGTTGGTTTAAAGTTATTCAAAAAGATAAAGAACATGAGATCATGACAAGTCAGCAACTAAGAGATGAAGAAAGTAAGCATGTTAAAAATAGACTTGGATTTGCTTATTAACTTTCATTTCTTGCTCCAAAGTCAGGAGTCTTCGGAAAAACGGGTGAAAGAATTAATAACTGTTTTCCTAATGATGTAATCTAAAAATAAAGAGATGAATCAAACTGATTCATCTCTTTATTATATTGCTCTTTTATTAAGCTTCAATAAATTCTAAAAGATCTTTATTAATTGTTTCGTGTTCCGTAGTTGGCATTCCGTGAGGAAAACCGGGATACGTAATCAGTTTTCCGTTTTTCAATAGTTTTGCAGATTTTATAGCAGAATTTTCGATAGGTACAATCTGGTCATCTTCACCGTGAAGCACCAAAACCGGAATATCCACAGCTTTCAGATCTTCAGTGAAATCAGTTTCAGAAAATGCTTTGATTCCCTCATAATGAGCTACAATACCACCCATCATTCCCTGTCTCCACCAGTTTCTTTGTACACCGTCTTTTACATTGGCACCTTCTCTGTTGTATCCATAGAAAGGGAAAGTCAGATCAAAATAAAACTGGTTTCTGTTATTCAAAGTCTGCTCTCTGATCCCGTCAAATACTTCCATTGGAACCCCGTCAGAATTATTTTCACTTTTTACCATTACCGGTGGAACAGCACTTATTAAAACTGCTTTTTTTGCTCTGCCATTGGCATATTTATGCACATACCGGATCACTTCACCACCTCCTGTAGAGTGTCCGATGTGTACAACATCTTTCAAATCAAGGAATTCGACAAGTTCTGCAGCGTCAGAAGCATATTGCTCGATGGTGTGATTATAGATGTTCTGGCTTGAACGGCCGTGGCCTCTTCTGTCATGGGAAATTACTCTGTACCCTCTCTGTAAGAAAAAGATAACCTGTGCATCCCAATCGTCAGATGATAATGGCCATCCGTGGTGAAACATCAATACAGGTCCTGCTCCCTGATCTTTATAAAAAATCTCTGTTCCGTCTTTTAATGTAAGTGTGCTCATAGTTTTAAATTTTTAATGTTAATTGATATTTTATTTTATAATTTTTTGTTGTCTTAATTCTTTAGCAAATGTAGGACAGTTCGCTTTCACTGAAATTAATCTAGTTTAATTTCGTACCTATTGATAATAATTTTTTTGTTTGGACCGTTTAATTGGCTTTCAAATCCAATCTTTTCTTCAGATCATTATTAAATATTAGTATTTTGGTATTATCAAATTGCTTCTGAACTATGAATTTTACAGGCTTTTTGCTAATTTGCAACTGTAAAATAAATGTATGTTTCAAAATATTATCAAAAACATCTCACGATTTGTTACTCTAACTCCGGAAGAGGAAAATATATATGAAGGTTTGCTGACCCTTCAGAAGTACCCGAAGAAAACACATCTTCTGCGCGAAGGGGAGATTTGTCAGTTCGAAGGGTTTATAAAAGAAGGCTGTGTGCGAACCTATTATCTTGATGAAAACGGTTTTGAAGTAACTCTTCTGTTTGCTGTTGAAGACTGGTGGATTACCGATATTGATTCCTTTAATAATAAAACACCCTCGAAGATTTTTATAGAAGCCCTGGAAGACACCGAAATTTATATGTTGAATCCGGAAACCAAAGAGGAACTGATGCAGAAGGTTCCGAAGTTTGAAAGAGCATTCCGGCTGATGATGCAGCGGTATGTGGTGACGCTTCAAAACCGACTGGTTAACACCATTTCTCAACCTGCTACAGACCGTTATCTGGAATTTATAAGGGTGTATCCTAGCATTCCGCAGCGTGTAGCACAGTATTATATTGCATCATACCTTGGTGTTTCAAAGGAGTTTGTAAGCACCATCAGGAAACGTTTAGCAAACAAAGAGAAACAAAAATAATACATAGAAAATTTTCCTTTCCAGGAGAGGCTGTGAAAAATAAAAAATATGAAGGGTGGTTTATACAGAATGTGTAAACCACCTTTTTTATTTAGAGTAAAAAAAAAGTAATTTATTAAACCAGTTAAATTTCTAAGATTTTTATCAGTTCTACATTTGCTGTATTAATTTAAACAATAAAAAATGATACAGGAAAACAAAACAGCAGAAGGCTTGGGAATGCCTTGGGAAGATATCTATGGATACGCACAGGCGGTAAAAAAAGGAAATACCGTTTGGATTTCCGGTCAGTTGGGCCATAACAAGAATGGGGAATTGGCAGAAGGAATGGAAGATCAGATGAAACAAACCTATGCCAATATCAAAGAATTATTGTCAAGATATGATATGACGATGGAAAATGTGGTGGAAGAAGTTATCTATGCAATGGATATGGCAACAGCGTTTGAGGCGAGGAAAAACTTCAAAACAGAATTTTACAATTACCCTAAATCTGTAGCCAGTACAATGGTTGGAGTAAGTGGACTTGCATTGCCGGGACAGCTAGTCGAAATTAAAATTGTGGCAACTGTATGAGTTTACAGTCTTGAATTTTTGGTCCTTTTGTTTTAAGACAAAAGGACTTATTTGGCGTTTCAAAGGAGTTTGTAAGCACCATCAGGAAACGATTAGCCAATAAGGCAAAATAGATCAATAGTTTAACATTATAAAATGCCGGATACGAAAAATATCCGGCATTTTTTTTCGCGGGAAATTCCTGCAATAATAGAGAATTGTAGACTGTTTTGCTTAAAAAAATCCCAACGAAAGCTGGGATTTTTTTTGTTTTAATTTCTGCTGTGCGAAGACTTCTGACGTTGAACTTGTAATAAGATTATTTTCTTTAAACTTGTTCCGAAGTCAGGAGACTTCGGAGAGCGGAGGGCTGGCGATGGGATGAGAATAAGGCTTTACTTCAAGAACAACTATTTTGTAAAGCCTTAAAAAATTGCAGGTCAGACACCAAACAAATAAAAATACCGGCAAATAAGTACCAATTTATGCACTTTTAAGCTTTTGAAACCTCTTCTCATTTTTCTTAGGTGAATTTTGCATGTAAATAATTCAAATTACATGTTATGAAAAAGTTTTTATTACTAGCTGTTATTATTTTTATGACCTCATGTAGCCATGACGATTCACCTGATAGAAAAGCGCAGGCACAGCAAAAACTTAATGCAGCTTTGTCCAACTTCCCAGGCTTAAGCCTTAGTGTAAAGACAGCTTCCGGGAATTATACCCTGGTTGCAGGAGACGCGGTAATTAATGAAAAGCCGATGGCCGCTTCTGCACTTCACTATATGCAGAGTATTTCAAAAACCTTTACCGCAGTTGCTGTCATAAAGCTGGAGGAGGAGGGCAAAATTAATCTCGATGCCAAAGTAAACACCTATCTTCCTAGCATTTGTAATCATCTACCCAACGGAAATATCATTACAGTAAGGCAGCTGCTTACGATGACATCAGGGCTTCCTGATTATTTGGATAGCGATCAGTTTTTAAACGATGTGGTTGCAGGGCCACTGCCTATGACGAGCGAACAGGTATTGAGCTATGTATACAATCAACCCGCAAAATTTGCACCCGGTACCTCATTTGGGTATTGCAATATAAATTATCACCTGCTGGCTCTTATTATTGATCGTGTTACTCAAAACGGACATCGAAAGTATATTACGGACAAAATAATTAACGCCATTGGACTTTCCAATACCTATTATATAGCAGGCTCGGCAAGCACTACCGCTCCCGTAGGAACAACGGCTAACTATCTGCAAATAGACGGCACTTTTACCGATATGAGCAAGTTGCAACTGGGTACAGTACTTACCCTCATTGGTGATGACGGTATTGTGGCTTCCGCTCAGGATATCGCTGGATTTTACTACAAGCTGCTCCATGACAAAACGATAGTATCACCCGCATCGCTGGAAGAAATGAAGATTGCAGTTAATGAGCAGGGTACTCCTACATATGGCTTAGGGCTGCATTTTTATAAAACCAATGGTGGCCTGCAGGCAATCGGCCATGAGGGGAGTGGTGTAGGAGCCGGTGCCTATGCTTTTTATTTTCCTTCCAAAAATACCAGTGTCGTCCTGTGTACAAACACGGGAACGCTTATCGATGCTATAAAAGAGGAACAGTTACGGGCATTGTATGAGGAAATTATAGGGATATTACTTCAGTGAAAACTAATGTAAGCCACTACCTCTCGTTCCTTACTTACGGAGATATTATATTTTATCAACAGTCCTTCAAATTTTATTAATCCGTTCTTTCATAAATCAAAGCTTCAGCGGGTTGAAAATATTTTTTATTTTATTATTTCCAATAAAAACAGTTTAAATTTCGTATATTTATAAAAATGTCTATTAATACTTTATGAAATAAGTTGTAAACATTAGTAATTTTTAAATTAAATAAAATGAAAAGTGTTTATGTAAGCGAAAGCGACGGACATAGAATTGGTGAAACTCCAATGAAATCAATTAGTATAGCATACTTAATTTTAGTACATCGCTTACCGAATCAATTTAAGAAGCTTTTTAAAGCGATCTACGATTCTACTAATTTCTACCTTATTCATATTGACAAAAAAGCCAATCAGGAAATTGGTAAAGATGTAAAGGATTTTTTAAAACAATATCCGAACGTACATATCCTAAACAGTGAAAATGTTATTTGGGGAGGATACAGTATGGTTCAGGCTGAGTTGGATGGTATAAAATACCTGTTGAGTATGGATGCAAAATGGGATTATTTTATCAACCTAAGCGGGCAGGATTATCCGTTAAAATCACAAAAAATCATCAAAGAGTTTTTATCGAAAAATAATGGTAACAGTTATATTAAAATTGATAATCAGGAAAAAATAAGACCTGAAACGATGAATAGAATTGAGAACTATTTTGAAGAACTGGAAGATCGTATTTCTGACAAAACTCATAAGAGAGGCTTCATGAAAGATGTCATACCTTATATCGGAGGGCAATGGATGATTTTGACGAGAGATTGCTGTGAATTTATCAATAGCAATGTTGAGGTTAAAAAATTTGAAGACTATTATTTAAATACCTTAATTGCTGATGAATCTTTCTTTCAAACCGTTTTAATGAATACTTCATTTACAGGGACTTTAGTGAATGATGACAAAAGAGCAATTATCTGGATTCCCGACGGAGATATCAAATTACGTCCTAAAACATTCACCAAAACAGATATCAGCTTTCTCCAAACAGGAAATCATCTTTTTGCCAGGAAGTTTGATGATAATGTAGACAATAAAATCATTGATTATATTAAGATGAAATATGATGAGCCTTTTAAAACATCAGTAAAAATAACCCATGTGAAAAATATGGACAGAAATTTTAAGCATCTCAACTAAAAAGAGTATTGAAATTCTAATAAAAAACCTTTATCAAACTTGATAGAGGTTTTTTTATTGCTGGTAAAAACAGGGACATCTCTGCTGCGCAAAGTCTCCCGACTTTGAGCTGGTAAATAAGATTATTTGCTTAAAACTTGCTCCAAAGTCATGAGACTTCGGAGAGCGGGGTAAAAATAGGGACATCTCTGCTGTGGAAAGTCTCCCGACTTTAAGCTAGTAAATAAGATTATTTCCTTTAGGCTTGCTACAAAGTTGGGAGACTTCGGAGAGCGAGAGAATTATATGACAACTTTCTCAATATTGCTGTTATATAAAATCCTGAATTTTCTTTAGAAGTTTATTCAACTTGCTCTTATATATAAGATATTCCTCTTTGTTTACGGCCCAACTTTCCATAAGCTCTTCTCCAGGATGAGATATATTATTTTTATTTCGACGATCAAAAAACTGCATTGAGAAATTAATTTCTTTAATTGATAATCCTAAACTATCCAGAAAATCAGTCACATTTATTTGGTTGTACTTTTTAAATTCTCTAGCATTTTTATCGTTAATAAAACAGTAATAGTGATAAATATTTAGTAGATGATTAAAGGCAAGATTGTATTTTCCTTCAATTTCAGCTGTGGTTAGCATTTTTATTTGTTGCATCAAAGTATCTTTTGTCGCAAGTATGTTTGGATTAATAGATATATCATTATGATTATGTATAGTTATATTCTTATCTAACATTCTTTTAATGAGGTTTAAATAACTATTACATTCTTCAATATCTATAATTTCTTGATTAAATGCTGGATCTGGGACATTTGAAAGTAAATATTTTTCAAGCAGAAATAAATATTGTGGATTACTTAATTTAAAGTCTTTCTTATCATTTAAAAAATCTTTAAGTAATTTGTTTTGTTTGGAATGTTTCAATAAATAAATTAACGCTTGAGTACTTGATAATGTCAAAACAGGATACCAATTAACAAACATTTGATCAACTAACACTTTTGCATTTGTTGTACCTAAATATTGTTTTAAGGAAGTAGAAAAAATCTCTTTAAGTTTATTACTGTTCTCGGTAGTTATTGAGATTTTACCGGTTGTCCTATAGTCCTTCTTAAGTTTTTCCACAATTTCTTTAATTTCTGTAAGTTTATCTAGTGGTTTTTGTTCTTTTTTTAAACTTTCAGGAATGCTGATGATTTTCTCTTTTTTGATAAATTTTTCAAAATCATCATTGTCACTAATTATAACTGCTTGAGTTTTTAGTTCGTTGATTTTTAAGTCTAGAGTTTCATGTAGAAATTCAGAAATGCTTGTAGTAATGTCGAAAATTTCATCACCAATTATATTATTTTTAATTCCTTTATTCCTTTTGTAAATAAGATAAAAATCGTCAACGTATCGAAAATATACAAAATCCTCTTCTCTTGAAATTTTTAGATTTTGAACAAAATTATCCAATTCAAAAAGATATAGGTAACTCAAAAAATTAGAAAGAATATTTTGGGAAAATAACGGGACACCTCTAAGTGATTTGTTTATGAATAAAAATAAGTTTTTAATTTCTTCGATTGTTGAAATGTCGAAATTGTATCGTTTGGAATTTGATGGGACTGCAAATTCCTGTATAATGTCAATTAGAATTTCAATATTAATTGACTTAAAATAATCTTGAATGTCGAGTTTAATTATTATAGCTTTCTTTTTTTTATTTAAGATATTTTCAATTTGATTGTTAACTTTATTATTAAATTCAACGTAGTCACCTTGATAGTATAGAATTGAATTTTTAGGGATTTCAAAATTTATTTTTCCTCCATAATAGGTAGCGATATTGTCTCGTTTTTCTTTTTTTGTTTCGATTGCTTCATAGGATTCTTTTATTAAGTCAAAGATGTAAAAGCCTAAAGAATAATATAGAACTAACATTTGAAATGATAGAAAATTGAATTTCCGTACACCATAAACTCCTTTGGGGATAAGATAATCAATATTAAAAAAAATGTTATTGTTGTTATAAAGCATATCTTTTTTGATAAAGTCATCATAAAATTTTTGACTGTCAAAACTTTTTATAACATTTTCATTTCTGTAAATTTCAAATTCAAGTGTTTTAAAAGAAAATTTATCATCTTCTATTTGTAACTTTATTAATTCAAAGGCTCTTTCTATGTGATAAACCTTTAAAAAATTTCCAATATTATGTTTTAGCATATTTGTGATTTATGAATTGCTTTTGGTTAAGATATTAATAATAAAAGCTATATCTACATGGGGAACTTACAGTATCATTAATTATTCTACTAAAATTAATTATAAAGTGCTAATT
>NZ_JAESIT010000049.1:0-1901 GCF_016756935.1 Chryseobacterium sp. KMC2 | reverse complement strand
ATTTCAAAGAAGCAGATATTATGCTGTATGATATGAGCGGAAGACAGCTTCAGAGTATAAAAACTAAAAATAATGTTACCAAGATCAATACACAGGCTCTTGTACAAGGCGCTTACCTGGTGACCATAAAAACGGATACGAATAAAACGGCGAATGCCAAATTGATTAAAAAATAAACACGATGAAAAAAGTAATTGCAGCTTCTCTAATCATCTGTGGATGTGCCCTGGGCTATGCACAATCAGTAGATGCGAAAGACAGTAAATATAACCTCACTATAAAATCTCCGGATGCAAGCCAGCTATCCAAACATATTGATATCCCTACTTCTACCCATACCGGAGCGGTAGGCATTGATATTCCTCTGTATACCATCAAAGTAGGTGATTTTAGTTTACCTATTTCTTTAAAGTATCACGCTTCAGGGGTGAAAGTCAAAGAAACCGCTTCAAAAGTTGGCCTTGGCTGGTCATTATCCGTTGGAGGGATTTCTCTTTCCAAACAGATTTTGGGGAAAGAGGACAAAGGAAAAATACAATATATTAATCCTGATAATTTTAACCCTGTCCAAGCGAACTCAAATGATTATACTCTTGCCATGACCCTCAAAAATGGACTGGGAGCACCGGATACCCAGCCGGATATCTATTCTTATGCTATTGGTGGCAGCTCAGGAGAGTTTTATTATGACAGTGCCGGTAGAATCATTCAAATCCCCTATAGTACGGTAAAGATTGAAGACTCATTTGTTTTTACAGATAATCAGGGGATAAAATATTATTTCAAACCGGGAAATCAGACCCAAAATGTTGGAGGTGGTAATGCACCTGATCCTCAGGATTTCAATACCACAGATTTTGTCATTACCAGAATTCTTTTACCAACCGGAAAGGAAATAAAATTTAACTACCTGACCAGCAATTACAATTATCTGAGTAGTTTTTATAAAGGATTAAAAGTAGGAAGGGCCTGTACTGTTGAAAATGGGACTACTTATGAAGAGTTTGTTACAAGAACAAGAGTTCTTTCAGAAAATGTACTTCAAAGTATTGAATTTGAAGGAAGTGAGATCAAATTTCTGTATAATGGCCGTGAAGATATCAATAATGGACTTTCTTTAAGTAAAGTAGAGGTGAGAAATCCACAGAAATCGTTGGTATCAGATTATAGCCTGGTTAAAGAGTACTTTGTGAGTACAGATTCACCGGTAGTTCCGGGTTTTGAAGCTGACTTTCCCTATCTGACTAAAAGGTTGAAGCTTAAGGAGGTGGTGAACCTGAAAGATAACTCAAAATACAAACTACAGTATTATGAAAATTATCCTTTACCAAACAGGCTTTCTGATCAGACTGATTATGTGGGATTCTATAACGGGAAGACCTTTAACCGGGGAATCCCCTATATAACATATGATGATAAGACCTATGGCTATGGGGATGATAAGAAACCTGATATTAATTATGCGGTGTCAGGGAGTTTAAAAGAGGTCCAATATCCGACTGGGGGAACCATGAACCTGGAATACGGATTGGATGATTTCTATTTTAGTGGAGTAGAAACGCAAATGGGGAAAAAGGAATTTCTTATTTCAAACCTGGAACCTTTAGGCGGTGTTTTCAATGTGAGCAGAGACGGAAATAAGGTGGATTTTAAGATTACTTTTCAAAGTACTACCAGCCCTGCAGAAGGTTCAGAGGGGAGCCTGCCGGAGGGACCTCATTTTGTAGGGGAGTTACTGGACAATAACAATACAGTCCTTCAAACATTCCTGATCAACAAACAATACGAAATGATTGTGGACAAGAAACCTTCCTATAAAATAAGGATCAGAAAAGTAGGAAACGTAAACAGCAGTCAGTATGCTACCTTGAATGTGGAATGGGTTGACAGTATATCTGAAA
>NZ_JAESIT010000048.1:0-1934 GCF_016756935.1 Chryseobacterium sp. KMC2 | reverse complement strand
GCAGAAACAGGATGAGAATTGACATCACCTCTTTGTGTTCCAGTCCAGTCCCAACCATTAAATCCATTTTTAGCATAATCAATAAGCCAATTTCCTGTGTCTGTCTTTACACTTAAATCTGTTATTCCATCACCATCATAATCCGCAGAAACAGGATGAGAATCGACACCACCTCTTTGTGTTCCAGTCCAGTCCCAACCGTTAAATCCATTTTTAGCATAGTCAATAAGCCATTTTCCGGTATCTGTTTTTATGCTTATATCGGCTTTTCCATCACCATCATAATCTTTGTTGGTACTACTTATATACTGATTGACTTTTAACATAATACCTTCACCAGGATAGAGATCCGGAAGATTAATTATTGTTTGATTGTTTTGATTATCAAAATATGCGTCAGAAACGATTTGATAATTTGGGGACTGTGGATCATAGCTATCTACTCGGGGTGATATCAAGATCTTTCCTACAAGATATCCCTTTAAGTAAATTTTTGTTTGTGAAGCAGATGTATTTACATTTTTATTAACAATCCATACATAAGATGTTTTGGTATTACTGGTTTTTTCTGTTTCAAAAATACCCAATAGAATATCTTCGTTCTTTACATCTCTGATAACTGTATTATTGTCTTGTATAAGTTCGTGTGTGGAAAAAGGATAACCCTGGTTTAGAGGTGTATTATTTTTATGCAGCGTTGCAGTATTTTTATTATTAATTACAACTGGCCCAACAATTTCTTTTAAGAAACGGTTGATTTTTTGAATAGATTCATATTTCATAGGATCATTTTCAAAACCATCTACATATGACCAATACATCAACCCTTTAGCACCATAGGCAATGGGACAAAATGCCTGAAATTTAAGTTTTGCTTCATAAGGTACAGGCGAATAATCTTTATGAGAAGGTATTACCATCCAGAAAGGCTTGTTTTGAGACTTTTCTTTTACTTTGGATAAATTATAAAAATAGCTGTTTAAAAAAATACTGCCGTCAAACGGATAATGATCAAAAGATACGATGTCTGAAGAGTTTGAATTAATAAAATTGTCTAGATAGTTTTCGTAAGCAGTATCGCTCGCGAAATCCCCATATCTTGGCAATAAATTATAATAAGTTGGTTTTTGATTATAGTTATTTTTAAAAAAAAGATTCCACTTATTAACATTTTGAAGGTTTGTAGGGGCAGGTTCATCGCCTAAATTTATTCCAAAAATGGCTTCTTTAAGCAATGATGGTATATTGTCTTTGAAGTGATTGATGAACTGCTGATTGTTCGTGTCTGATAAAGCTGGATCTGAAAAAGACATAATTTTATTATTTGAAATAAGTACTTTTAAAGACTCATGGGCAGCTAAATTTAAATAATAATCCACTTTTGTGTAATGAGTATTATTAAATATGGATTCCGGGCTTATTAAAAGATCTATATAGGCAGATTTAACCCTATTAAAGTTACTAAGGTCTGCAGGGTTTAACCCTAACAGATTATATGGGGTAATCTCATCCAAATTATAGATGCTATTCCAGCCGCTGAACATTCCATCTGCATAGGTGTCAATGTACCAACTGTCCGAATCAGTTTTAATACTAATGTCTGCTTTTCCGTCGCCATCATAATCAGCTGGTACAGGCTTTGCATCGCTTCCACCTCTTTGTGTTCCGGTCCATTCCCATCCGTTGAATCCATCCTTAGCGTAGTCAATAAGCCAGTTTCCTTCATTGGTTTTCACACTTAGGTCAGCCTTCCCATCACCATCATAATCTGCTGCTATAGGTTTTGCCTCAATACCTCCTTTCTGAACTCCGGTCCATTCCCATCCGTTGAATCCGTCCTTAGCATAGTCGATAAGCCAGTTGCCACTATCAGTTTTTACGCTAAGGTCAGCTTTCCCATCACCATCATAATCAGCCGGCACAGGATGGGCTTC
>NZ_JAESIT010000047.1:0-2977 GCF_016756935.1 Chryseobacterium sp. KMC2 | reverse complement strand
ATGTTTTTAGCTTCTTCAGAATTGTAGCTGCTGAACACAGGAATGAAGAAAAGAATGACCAGTATAGTCATTACAACCAATGTTTTTCTAGCTTTTCCTGCTTTTTCCATAGGTTCTGTAGAGATTCCGTCAGGAAGTTTCTTTGAAAAATAGAAAATTCCGGCAGCTATTAAGAAAAGAGCTCCCACTGCTGTGTACAGTAAAATAACTTTATCGAGAGCCAAATGTTTAATCTGGTCATCATCTACAGTAGCTGTCGTTCCGAACAGTGCCAGTCCTACAATAATGGGTCCTATAGAGGTTCCAAAGGAATTGATCCCACCCGCAAGGTTCTGTCTGCTTGCTCCGGTTTTAGGATCTCCCAGCAGAACGGCAAAAGGATTGGCAGCAGTCTGCTGAATCGAAAACCCTAATGCAACCACAAAAAGCCCTATAAGCATCCCGTAGTATACATTGCTTTTAACGGCAATGATCATGATGGCTGCACCAACGGCAGAGAGCAGAAGCCCATAAACAATACTCTTTTTATATCCCCATTTACCAATTATATCAGTACCTTTTATAGTACTGAATATGAAGAGCAGCAATGCTCCCAGGAAATAAGCGGTATAAAATGCAAAATCTATTAACTGAGACTGAAATTGGTCAAGAGAAAAATAGTTTTTACAGAAAGGGATGAAAATACTATTGCCGGCAGCAATAAAACCCCAGAAAAAAAATACAAGTACAAGTGTGTACAGCGCCGGGTAATTAGTCGGCTGATTGGTTTTTGACATATTTTATTGAAAATTTCGCAAACAAATATAACTATTTCTTTTAAATAGAATACTCCAATAAGGTTTTTTTAATTTCTTGATAAGCTTCTGATTTTGAATCTTTTGGAGAATTTGTAGGTTGTATAATTCCATTGAAATAGACCTTTACTCTTCCAGGGTAGCCCTGAGAACTGTCAAAAGGAAACATTTCTTTAAGGCCTATAAAGGTGTATACAGCAATGGGAGAATGGTATTTTGAAGACAACATAAATGCTCCATCCTTAAATTCGTCAAGGATAATACTGGTATCATCAGGAACCCCGCCTTCAGGAAAAATAGCAATGCTGTTTCCTTCTTCCATTTTCTCAGCACACCTTCTGTATACATCTGCTCTGCTTTTTGCACTGGTTCTATCCACCATGACGCATATTCTTTTATAGATGGTGCCAAAAATAGGAATCTTTACAAGCTCTTTTTTTCCTACAAAACAAACCGGATGATCCGGGAAAAGAATGCAGGTAAGCATGATATCCATAATGGAAGTGTGGTTCGAGATGAAAACATACTGTTGGTTTTTATCTTTCTTCTGTTCAGAAAGTTTTATGAGGTCATATCTGAACCCCATTCCGTAGAACATTCCGAAACACCAGATCCTTATAAATTTATAAGCATATTTATAATGCTTTTTATTGAATGATAAAATATAAACAGGGATTCCCATCGTAACTGTTAAGATAAATGCAAGTAACAGCAGCCAGAATCTCCAGAGATAATTTAAAATTTTTGTCACAGTTTAACCATTAAAAATTACTTTCTTTTTTACAGAATAATTGAGAATAGAAACCAGCAGAATAGCAGCAATCTTACTGATCATTTCAGGGCTTAAGGTATAAAAAATTAAATTGATATTATCTTTAAATACAAAGCTGTAAAATATCTGGAAAAAACCTAAGCTGAATAAAGTGGAGATAAAGGAAACTACCATGAAATAAGCAAACTCTCTTTTCTTGGAGTGTTTTCCTCTTTCAAAAACAAACCAGATGCTGAGAAAGTAATTGGTAATGATTCCACAGCTGGTAGAAAAAATATTACTTAAGGGATAATGGATGCCATGGAAATTGGTTTCTCTGGCAAGAAATTGTGGAAGATAGGTGCTGAACACCTTAAAGCTGCCAATTTCTACAATAGCACTGAGTCCTCCTGCTATGATGAAAAACAAAACCTGTTTCTGACGTATGAGTATTTCTTTCATTCAATAGATATAAAATACAAATTTATAACTATATGTTAATAATGTAAGAATAAAAGATTATTTTAAAACAAGGGGTTAGTGTAATGTTTTGATTTTTAGGTATATATATAGTTGGCTGAATATCTTACTATGAGAACTCTATATTATTTATAACAGTAAATTTAAGCAAATAGGCTGTACGAGGCAGCCTATTTACTTAATCATGTTATTGTATGATCATTTTTTTAGTGTCCAATTGTTGGCCATCAACGATGAGATTATAATAATAGATTCCGGAAGGAAGCATGGAAGATTCTAATCTAATACTTTCCTTTCCTTTTTTATCAAGAGTATATTTTTTTACAGGTATTCCCTGTTGGTTGAAAACATTTATTTCGGCAGTTTTAGTACTGTCAACTAGAAAGTATTCTATCGTTGTAGAAGTATTAAAAGGATTAGGTGTGTTTTGATAAAGTTTGTTCTCTATATTATTTGCCACAGCTTTTCTAGCAACTGAAGTATCAAGGCCTCCTCTATCTGTTCCTGTCCAATCCCAACCATCGAAACCGTTATAGGCATAGTCAATGTACCATTTTCCATCATCAGTTTTTACACTCAGATCTGTCATGCCATCACCATCATAGTCAGCTGGAGCTGGATGCGCATTACCTCCTCCTCTTTGTGTTCCAGTCCAGTCCCATCCGTTAAATCCATTCTTGGCATAATCAATAAGCCAAGTTCCAGCGTCTGTTTTAACACTTAGATCTGCCAAGCCATCACCGTCATAATCAGCCGGCACAGGATGGGCTTCCGACCCTCCTCTTAATGTTCCAGTCCATTCCCATCCATCGAATCCATTGTTTGCGTAGTCAATGAGCCAAGTTCCATCATCAGTTTTAACACTTAAATCTGCAGCACCATCGCCATCATAATCAGCAGAAACAGGATGAGAATTGACATCACCTCTTTGTGTTCCAGTCCAGTCCCAACC
>NZ_JAESIT010000046.1:0-3193 GCF_016756935.1 Chryseobacterium sp. KMC2 | reverse complement strand
CAATAGGAATATAAAGTCTTTCCCATTCTTTACTTTTCACCATATCCCAGCTATGTCCGGTTCCTTTAAGATCTTCAGCCAAAAGAACAACTCCTGGTTTGATTATAAATGTTGAACCATCTGTTACTTTAAATCTGATATTCCCTTTGATGGTGATTACATATTGCCTTCTTGGGGCGGGATGTGCATTTTTCTCCCATTCTTCTGTCTTATTACTCATCCAGAAGGTAGTTGTATTCATGTGTTTTAGAGTGGGGATCTTACCTTTTTCAAATGAGCATGACCCATCAGGGTTATTGACCAATCTTACGGCAGGAATAAATTCAGTGGAAGTTTCTGGAGTGACACTCACGCTTTTATGGTTTTTATGTTGTGCATTCATAAGTCCTACAGTGCTTAATGCTAAAACAAGGCTCAAGCCTTTGATGAAATTTTTCATTATAAATTTAAATTTTTATTTTTAATTGTAAACAGTATCATACACTAACATTCTTTCGAAGAATGGTTTGTATTTTTGAACTAAAGCAAGATGTTCGGGAAGTTTTCCATAGGCTTCCAGTTCTTCTAAACTATCAAATTCCATAGAAGCATTATATGTAAATGTATTATCTAAAACACTTCTCGGACTGGAGGCAGCAGGTTTTCCGTAACGGAGATTTTTCTGATAAGGAAGCTTTTTAAGACCTTCAAAAAAATTCTCAAATTCTTTAACATCAGCTTCAGAAAGATCTTTTCTAAGCCAGAACAACAAATAATGGAAGTACACTTTTTTCTTTTTTGTGGGGTTAAACATCGGTAAGGCAGAGGCCAACATAGTTCCGGAGATCAGAAGTAAGGCCGAAGCCTGAACTGAGCGGAATAAAAACTTTCGTCTTTCCATAGTATCTCATTTTTAATTAAAATCAATTCTGTATTTCAGTACAAACTGCCATTTCCGGTCAGACACTACAGCATTGTTAGAAGCATCGTTTGCATACACAGGTCTGTTTTGGGCATCAAAGGTTAGTCTTGATGACATTCCGTTCATCAATAATGATATTCCGGCATCGTAGATTACAGCATTATCATGAAGTCCCTTTAAGTCGGACAGCTGCATACCCACCGCAGGCTGAAGCTGAAGGTTTTTCTTTTCTTTATCCAGATAAGGCAGTGTTCCTCCCAATTGTACATAATAGGTATTTCCCGTTCCTATAACAGGCATTGCATTTCCCGCACCGTTAAGACTGGCCTGGGTAACATCTACAGAAGTAGCAGGATTATTTGTTCCTACATAGCGGATATAATTAGGTCCATAATCGTTATGCATTGCCATTCCATAAGCGCTGATAGAGGTTCCCTTTTCTTTATTAAGCGGAGCATCATAAAATATATCTACAGCAACACTCTTCATATCGTCATTCACTGTATTTTTGCTGGCATCCTGATGCCATAATGCATTATGAATGTAATCAAAACCTGCCCCCAGGCTCAACACATTCTTTTTTCCTACGTATGTCCCAGAATTAAAAGGAGTGGATATATTTTCTTTATCTAAAAAAGCATACCTGAAATATCCTGAAAAATCTTTACCCGGAGCATTTTTACTAAAAGAAGCTACATTATATTTAGGATCTGAAGTGGCCATTGTATAGGGATCTGCTACCACCAAGCGGTAATCAAATTTTCCAAGCTGCCCCTTAATATAAGCACTCAACTCTCTTACAGTATAATCTGTAGCACCGGCATTGGATGTTGCATAGGCCGGAAGGTCATATAACAGTGTATTCAAAGGTCCTGTCGTAAACCTGGAAAGACCTCTCCATGTGGAACGCCCAGCACCGAAAGCAATTTTATCATTAAAGGAGTATTCTGCGTAAGCATCCAGAAGATCAAAATAATTGCTTCCTTTGGCATTCACATTCACATTGGTAGTTCCTCCCTGCAGCACAAACATTAATTTCTCAGTAGGTTTGTACGTCATTTTTACCCGAACTCTGCGAAGGGACAGGTCAGACAGCTCAGATTTCGCCTCGTTATTGACAAGACTCCCCGGATTAAGCTGCGTATACCTGGCCCATAATTCTGCATAGCCACTCAGGGAGATATATCTTGAATGTTCTTCATTGAAGTAATGCGTTAATCCCGGATTATTAAAATCATTTTTTTTCTGAGCTTCTAATTTCCCCATCATTCCCAATAAGGAAATTAAAACAATTCCGGCTCTGAAAGATTTAGTATTCATATTTTTCTATTCTTAGTTTTTTGTTGATTTCAACGGGACAAAATTAAATCCGGAAAGACAGCATTGCTATTAGAAATCTATTAGAAACCTTATAGAAAACTATTAAAAAGGTTAATCTTTTCTTATAAAAGGAAAATATGAAATACCTTTGTACAGGGCTTCAGGGAGGACTGGGAATCAGTCTTTTGAAAATATATATTTCACAAAAAAAACATGGTCAAAGTCCTATATATTTCCTTATGAAAATTTTAATTATAGAAGATAATTCACGTGTTTCTAGCCTTTTAAAAAGGGGGCTGGAAAGCCAGGAATATCAGGTTTATATTTCGGAAGATGCAGAAGATGCTATTGTTTTACTGAATAAAATAACATTTGATCTTGCCATCACTGATATTATGCTTCCCAAGATGAATGGGATAGAACTCAGTAAATGGATTAAACAAAAATATCCTGACCTGCCCATCATTATGCTGACCGCTTTAGGGACCATTGATGAAAAAATTGAAGGATTTGATGCCGGGGCGGATGATTATATGGTGAAACCATTTGAAATAAGGGAGCTTTTTGTCAGGATAAAAGCCATCTTACAGAGAAGATCCATCAAAAATAAAGAAGCGTATTTAACGGACCTTGAGTATCATGAATTAAGGGTTGATAAAAAAATCAACAGAGTCTTCCGAAATGAAAAAGAAATTGAGCTTACTCCAAAAGAATTTAAACTGCTTATTTTCCTGATGAGCAATGCGGAAAGAATTTTAACCCGTGAAGAAATTGCTGAGAATGTCTGGGGCAATCATTTTGACACAGGGACTAATTATATTGATGTATACATTGCCTATCTAAGGAAAAAAATTGATAAAGATTTTGATCAAAAACTTATTCACACCAAACCGGGAGTAGGATTTATCTTTGCTTCACAATTATGAAAATAGCAACCCGAACAGCCCTCAACTACTCCATTCTTACGGCAGG
>NZ_JAESIT010000045.1:0-4254 GCF_016756935.1 Chryseobacterium sp. KMC2 | reverse complement strand
TCGTTGATTCGTCGAAGCGCATGGAAAAGCATAATGCTTCATCAGCGACAAAGTCGCATCACTTTGCCCAACTTACAATAAAGCGGAATTATTCATCAACTTTGCGTTAATCTTTGTAATCAAAAATAATGTACTGATGGTATGTTTTTCTAACGCAAAGCTTTAACTTCATTATGCCTATTTTTTAGGGAGCAAAGAATAGAATCAACTTCGTTGATTCGTCGAAGCGCATGGAAAAGCATAATGCTTCATCAGCGACAAAGTCGCATCACTTTGCCCAACTTACAATAAAGCGGAATTATTCATCAACTTTGCGTTAATCTTTGTAATCAAAAATAATGTACTGATGGTATGTTTTTCTAACGCAAAGCTTTAACTTCATTATGCCTATTTTTTAGGGAGCAAAGAATAGAATCAACTTCGTTGATTCGTCGAAGCGCATGGAGAAGCATAATGCTTCATCAGCGACAAAGTTGCATCACTTTGCCCACTTACAATAAAGCGGAATTACTCATCAACTTTGCGTTAATCTTTGTAATCAAAAATAATGTAATGATGACATGTTTTTCTAACGCAAAGCTTTAGCTACATTATGCTTATTTTTTAGGGAGCTAAGAATAGAATCAACTTCGTTGATTCGTCGAAGCGTATGGATAAACATACCGCTTCATCAGCGACATAGTCGCATCACTTTACCCACTTATAATAAAGCGGAATTATTCATCAACTTTGCGTTAATCTTTGTAATCAAAAATAATGTAATGATGATGTGTTTTTCTAACGCAAAGCTTTAGCTACATTATGCCTATTTTTTAGGCAGCAAAGAATAGAATCAACTTCGTGGATTCGTCGAAGCGTATGGATAAACATACCGCTTCATCAGCGACATAGTCGCATCACTTTGCCAACTTACAATAAAGCGGAATCATACATCAACTTTGCGTTAATCTTTGTAATCAAAAATAATGTACTGATGGTATGTTTTTCTAACGCAAAGCTTTAGCTTCATTATGCATATTTTTTAGGGAGCTAAGAATAGAATCAACTTCGTGGATTCGTCGAAGCGTATGGATAAACATACCGCTTCATCAGCGACGAAGTTGCATCACTTTGCCCACTTATAATAAAGCGGAATTAATCATCAACTTTGCGTTAATCTTTGTAATCAAAATAATGTAATGATGGTGTGTTTTTCTAATGCAAAGCTTTAGCTTCATTATGCTCAACTTTCTTATCCTGAATGGGTGTCCGCCATCTTCTGTTCTCTCCTTCTCTGAAGAATAAGGTGTGCAGCATCCAGCATTTTAACCGTATGAATATAGGGCATAACGATATTCCTTTCCGGTAGATTTTCATAGACACCCATTGAAAAATAGACAATTCCCGACATAAAATAATCAAATTCTTTGAGGGTGTATGCTCTGAATGCTGTTTTGAAAACCAGCACAGGATTCCGGTATTCCTTCTCTGAAAGCAGACCAAGAACCCACGGGGAAATCTTTTCCGGCCGAGTGTCAACCGTCCATTTCCTGTCTTTCAGCATGATGAGATATCCTGCCCGGATCAACGACCTTATCGACTGGTAAAACTCAAAGATCACCGCCGGATCTTCATTGATCCAACTATTTCTTTTTACCGCGTAATTCATAATATTGCTGAGCCTTTCTTTGGCAACGTCCAGCTCATTGAACTGAAAGAAAGTTTCCATCAGCTGCAACCCGGAGCGCTTCTTGCCTGCCCGAAACCTGGGTGCAAAATCTGTTTTTATCTTTTTCATTGTTTGTATTTTTTTATAAATGTAATAAAAAAATACAACAAAACACATATATGTGTTGATGAATAATTTTAGAAAGCTCAAACTTTACTAAATGTATAAATGGCAAATAGAAGAATTAAAATTTCAAATTGGAAAGCTTATTCAGTTACATAGGCTCAAAAGAGGACTTTCGCAGTTTCAGCTTGGAAATGAGCTCAATATCTCAAGTAACCATGTCGGTAGGATTGAAAGAGCTGAAACGAATCCAACCATTGAAAGTCTTATCCTATTTTGTAATTTTCTTGAAATTGATCTATTACATTTATTTACAAAACTCAATGAAAAAGAATTAAAGAAGATTGAAAGTGAAATCGATCAGCTACAAAAAGAATTTAAAAATCAAAATAAGAGAAAATCCTGATAAAAATTTGATTATCTTCTAGTTTTAGACTTTTTTTAATAAAAATCCCGAGTGCTTCCTCAGCGGCTCGGGTAAACTTAGTTTATGTTAGTGAGGATGCCGAAGCAAATAAGTATACCTATCTTTGATCTTTCAAATATATTTATCCTTATTTCATTATACCTTCCCTCCAAAGGAATTACAAATTTAGAAATTTAAATGAATATAAAAATTAAAAACATAAATCAATCTAAACTTGACTTGTCAAACTATGGGTTAAAAGAAATCCCTGAAGAAGTTTTTGAATTAAAAAACTTAAAAAAATTAATATTAAGAAATAATAAAATAAAAAATATTCCTGCTGAGATTGAAAAGCTAAACAGGTTAGAAACTTTGGATTTATCAGGAAATAATATTTCATTATTTTATGCAAAAATTTGTTCACTCAAAAATTTAAAAATATTAAATCTAAATAATAATCAATTAAAAAATACCCCCTTACAATTAACAAATCTAAAAAAGTTGCGCAGCATACATCTATCCAATAATAGATTTAGGCAAATACCAAGTAATATATTTTCTTTACATAATTTAAGAGAGTTGGATATAAGTAATAACCCAATCGAAATTATTGATTCTCGAGTTGAAAATTTAAAAAATCTTCGAAAACTATGGATAAATAACTTGAAAATCAATAACTTCCCTATTGAATCAATAGGTAGTCTTAAAAGTTTAAATGCACTATATTGCTATACTAAAAGAAATGCAGATGATCTGGATCTGGATCTTGATACATATTTTAAAGTATTATCAATGATAAAAGGTAATTCAATAAAAAAATTAAATACGTTGATTGCGAATAGTAAAAGCAATGAAAATAAGACACTTATGAGAAATAAAATCAGAGAAATTAAAAAAATTTTCATTACTTATGCTTGGTCAGATGAGGAATTTAATACAAAAATCATTTCATTTGTTGATTTCTTAAGAAAGAAAGGTTTTGATGCAACTCTTGATAGGAAAAAAAGTCAAGAATCGGTCGCAATAAATTTTAATAAAATGATGATCGATGGAATTGCGAATAGTGATAAAGTTATTGTAGTTTTAAATAAAAAATATAAGGAGAGGGCTGAAAAATTTCTTGGGGGTGTTGATACAGAGTTTCAGATTATTTTTGAGGATAAAAAAGCGAATCCTAATAAATATATTTTTGTTTCATTTGGAGATGAAAACATAAAAGATATTTCACCATTGGCCATTGGTGGCACCGAAATTCTCAATCTCAAAAAAGATCAAGATGACAATAATTTTAATGTATTATTTAGCAAAATTAAAGAAGAGCAAATTATTAATTTTTCAAATATTCATGATGAAGAAGTTGAAGTTAGCAAGGTTGATATAGAGCCATTTAAGTTGTAAAATATTTTTCACTCTTCAAAATCGCCCTAGCTCAAAGATACAACTTAAGATTACACTTGAAAACAGTTGCTGGAAAATATTATTCAAGTTAAAGAATTGAACAAATCCATTAATGATTAAAAAGCACTCATTTTATGAGTGCTTTTACTTATTCCCATTCTCTTGGGTGTGGAACATTTTTCTTGTATAGAAATTTGAGAAACTTCACATCCTCTGTATGTGATGAATCATTACTTCCTGCTAATGTTTCATATTCATTTAGAATTTGTAGGGATTCATCATCATATTTACTCTTGTTATAATTCTTTTCGTAAATACATAATGAAAGTAAAATAGATTTAAATGTTTTTTGGTTAGGAGAATTATAGTAACCTGCAAACCAAATTGGAAATTCAGGCCTTCCCCAAATACTTATTACAGTATCTTCAAATCTCATTGCTATGTCCATAGTTATAATTTTTTTTAAATATATAAGAAATATTTGATTTGTTAATCATTTCTACTAAGTCTTCTAACTTTAGAGATGTTATTTCAAGGAAAATTTAAAATTATTAGTCATATTAAAATTTGTAAAAAGAGTTTCAATCTTTAATCCTATAAATTCCCTAGCTCTCCTAAGTCTCATGAATTTTGAGCAAATTTAAAGGAAATGACCTCATTTACTAGCTCAAAATTGGGA
>NZ_JAESIT010000044.1:0-5051 GCF_016756935.1 Chryseobacterium sp. KMC2 | reverse complement strand
CGATTTGAAAATATCTAATGAATCTTGAGAAACTACCAGATAATTTTTATACTTATATAATTTTTTATATACTATATTCTTTGTATTTCTTTTTTCAATAATTGTGATTCCAATTCCATAACTGGCATCTTTAAAACCTATTGTATCATTTATTTTTTTAGAAGATAAAATTAAAAATATATCCTTTGGATTATCAATTGACTTTTGTGATTTATATAAATCTAGTGATACATTAAGTAATTCTTCTATACTGTGCTTTTTTATCTTTTTAATATTCTGTGCAGAACAGGATATAAAAGAAAGACTAAATATTAATAAAAGTTTATTTATCATTTTGTTTTACCTTTAAATGTTGCTGTTGAGTTATTATATTGAACGTATCCGCCTCCCAATTTTTCATTTAACATTGGACTATACATATATCTTGTTAACCCCTTAATTTCAGATGTAGATCTATCTCCCTTATAACCATGAAGTGGATTTATGCTAAATGTTACACTTCCGTTTGTAAATCTTTCGGCAAAGCCAGAGGGAGCCATTTGTCCTGTGATGGTAGGATGGCTATGGGCATTTTCAACCCAGCTACCATTTTTTACGATATGAAGGCCATTTCCTTGTGAAAGGTTTAAGTCTGGAAATATTAAATTAGCTTGTTGAACAACATTTGATAGGTGATTTGTATTAATCAAATTTGAGGAAAAACCATCGGAAAAATTTATTTTATTTTGAGCAAATTCGACGTTCGTATTTTCCGCTACAAATTCAAAAAATTGAGTAGCAGTATCATAATTATCAATTTTTAAATAAGTCATTTTATCACCTGTTGTCCCCTCACCACTTAAATTATATGGTACCGTCTTCGCTTCTCCTATTTGCGAATCTCCTGTAGGATTAGTTTCTGTTACATTAGTACGATCAATTTGTATAGACTTAGACTCATCTTCATTTGTAATAGTGTCATAGGGGTTATTGTCTTTTGTTCTTTCTATATTACCATTATTAAAAATCTTAATCTTATCTTCCGCTTGCATTCCATCCGGATCAATAAATCGGATTGGATTATTATAGGCATAATTATAAGTACTCCATCGTCTAGAGGTTTCCGCCAGTGGATCCACCACACCCCATCTTCCAATATCTGCCATATACATTCTTGCTCCGTAATCATACATTCCGGTCTCCTGCAATTCCTTGCCGTTGTACTTATAATTTTTATATGTACTCGGTCCAAAGAAAGATGCTCCAGTATTTAAATGACTCATTCCAAAAGGGTAATAATCATTAGAATCTGTAATTTCAAGAGCTCCTATGCTGTTTCTTCCAAAACTTAGTCTTACATTTCCTAAATGATCCTGATATTGGTAAATATACTGATCTTTTTCGTAATCATAAAACCCTTCTGCAGTTGGAAAGAATTGTAGGTCTACGGTTTTAACTGCGGGGGTTGCGGAAACTTTTCGTGGTTCCACAGAAAACGCCTCTATTTCCATTGCTTTTCTCATGGGAGACATGGCAAAAGCCGCAGATTCTGCCTCTCCGGTACCGCCTCCGCCAGGTAAACTACCTCCTGTTGTTTCCATACGGCTGTACTGAAATCCGTCTAAATAATCGGTATCAGTTGTAGTCGTTACAGTTCCGTTAATACCATCATTCGATTCAACGATTCTTTTATGCAATTTTACTCCATCCCCTCTGTATAGGTGATTTATATTATAATTAGGACCACGGGTTATTAAATTGGGTAGATTCAAATGGTTATAACCAATTCCTGCAATCTGTTTATCCGGCATATCTTTCATATTGCCATTGAGATCATAGCTGATTGTATTTCCCCCGCCTTCGTATCCCGCCTGATTGTTGGTACTGTCCTGAATATTAGTCAGTCGGTTTCCGGAATAGGTATAGGTAAGATTATCAATAACTGTTGCTGTATTTATTCCCGCTTTGACTATTGAAGTTCTATAAAGGGTGGTAATATTTCCATTTAAATCATAGGCTAAAGATTCTATATTTTCTTTACTGTTCGGATTATTGGGATTCTGATAATACCCCGCGCTTAACCTGTTCAAACCATCATAGGCATATCCATACCTTTTGGGGGTAATGGGTGGGTTAGCTCCAATACTCCGTACAGACCTCCAATCTACTTCTGCAATATTTCCGTTGTATCTTGGTTTTACATTCTTCCCGGGGAATTGTATAGCATCGGGGTTTTCGATACCTTCTCTCTGGTTGTATTTAATTTTATAAGCAAATAATTTTCCGCCTAAATCAACAACAGGCATTTGGTTTTTATTGATATCGGTCATCCAGCCCCTGATATTATAATCATAATCAATACTTTGAAGGTTGTTTCCTACTTTTTTATTGCTGAGCTGGGAAAGTTCATTGTACGTATTTTCAGTCAGAAGCTGCTCTGGATTGCCATCTACCTGATGCCAGTGTTCCTTCACCCTGTTTTGGGAATCATAAACAAAACGCTCCTGAATGGTTACCCCCGATTCACCGGGTTTTCTAAGGTGATAGATATTGGTGTTTTGTGGAACTCCTGCAAAATCCAGCACGGATTCTGTTTTGGTATAGCCTCCCAAATGGTTGATAGAATACGTGCCGATAACTCTTGCTTCATTATCATAATAAGTGTAGGTTTTACTCCAGTTATCATCTTCAACATTCTTCACCAGACTCATGACAGGAAGCCCTTTCGTACTTCTTCCATCTGTACCAGGCGTTTCCGGCAATACGGATTGCCCCTGAATAGTTGCTGGAAAAGATGGATTGAAGCTGTAAGCAGGATAAGTATCATAATAATTAATGCTTAAAACCTGTACCAGATTAGCAGGAAGAGCTCTGTTGGTATAATAGATAGGCATCCCGTTTATGGTAAAGAATGCTTTACTTCGCTTTTCGTTGGTATAAACAGCTGCTGTTACATTGGTCTGAAGGGTTTGTCGTGTAGCATTATTATTGGTAATACCATTCAAAATCACTCTGCCAAACTCATCATATTTCATTAGCAGCCATTTTCCCTGAGCTTTAAGATTTTCATCCTGAGACATTACGAGCTGGTCGGCCTTATTGTATACCATATATTCCCAGCTCTTTCCGGGAAGTTTCTTTTCTACCAAACGATTTTTCTCATCATAGCGGTATTGATAACACAAGTCATTAAGTGCTGGGTTCACATCTGTAAGAATGGAGGCTGTGGGAGGAATCACAAAAGCTAACTGGTCATATTCATTGTATACATAATAAGTGTCTGCATTGTCTGAAGCATTAATTAGTTTTCTTACAAGAATGACCTGTCCTTTCCCATTTTTAAATTCTATGGTTTTGTTTCCGTCTTCATCGGTCACCGTATTTTTATAGAGCTTAGACTCGGGATAGATTCCTGTTGACGGTGGAAGTTTAGTTTTAGTAGCTGCATTTTCCCATGCTGTAGTAG
Organism: Chryseobacterium sp. KMC2; assembly: GCF_016756935.1. Lineage (NCBI taxonomy): Bacteria > Pseudomonadati > Bacteroidota > Flavobacteriia > Flavobacteriales > Weeksellaceae > Chryseobacterium > Chryseobacterium sp. KMC2. Next base: position 1,606 of record NZ_JAESIT010000044.1, on the reverse strand, counting down.
TGATAAACATTTTTACAGCATCGGCCACTGTATTGGCTTCATAATCAAACTTTACAGGCTTACCAGCCCAGTCATTACCCACCTGGATCTGCTGCTGGATTCTGTTCAAAGGCGAGTTTTCCAATACTTTCTCTGAAAATATCTTTTCTGAACCATAAGGCGTATTGGTCACATTAGCTAAAGGATTTGGAACAATGGCTCCATTCAAGGTTCCGGATTGGGGAACCGGTAAATACTCTTTTACCTGTCTTCCAAAGCCGTCATATTCAAAATAGGTTACTACATCCTTTCCTTGTGGTGAAGCTTTTACATTAACGACTTGTTTAGATCTTCCCAATCCGTCAAAATACTGTACGGTTTCAGCAGATTTTGTAGCCGTAGCTCCATTGTAATACAAATAGGTTTTAGCCTGAATATAGTTTTCGCTGTTAGGAAGTGGGACAAGCTGTGCCTGTACACTTCCTGTTAACAGTACTCCTATAGGAATTATTATCTTTTTCATCGGTATTAGTTTTTATAGTTGTACTTCATTTCCTTTACTACCTTTCCATTCGCATCAGCTACTTTTATCAGCCTTCCTACCGAATCATAGGTATAAAACTCTGTGATTCCTGTTGGTGGAGTGATACTTCTGACTCCTACCAGTAGATCATATGTGTAAGTAGTGACCGGGAAAGTAGGAAACTGAGCTCTGAATGTTTTGAAAGCATCTAATAAAGCTGTTTTATCATTATTCAATGCTATACCTGGAGCTGTATCCTGATCGGAAGCGCTCACAATAGCGTTGATATATGGCAAAACCTGGGCATAGGTTACCCCTTCTATTTTAGCAATAGGCTTGGTATTGTTATAACCCCAAATCACTGCTGTCGGAAGCATACCGTTGATAGTGTACTGTTGCAGATTACCTGTGGCATCATACTTATCATAGGTGACTTCCGTAGATTGAACTCCTGTATCAATTCCATAAGAAACTACCGAAGTAGGAAACAATGTTGCAGGATCATCATATCTGGTTTCTGTTTTTGAAAGCGTTTTTCCGGCAGGATCACTTACATTCTGCTTCTTTGCAACAATGGTTTGCAAAGGAATACCAATCATATTGGCATTGATCAACTTCTGACTGCCTTTTTCATAAGCATACTGATACAAAGTCTGTTGGCTGGAACCGGAAGTTTCAGCATCTATCATCATCGGGTTGGTATGCTTATAATTGGTATCATAAGTATAATTGGTAATCTCATCAATACCGTTGCTACTATTGGTTAAATAATTAGTGGTTTTCATCATTTTCTTCTTTACCCAGGCAGATGATATTTCATATCGGTTAACCGTAAACGTTGTAAAATTGGCAGCGATTGCTTTAATTCCAATCACATAAGGTCTTATCGGCAGAGTTGGAAATCCTGCACTATAATCATTGGAAAGACTGTTGAAATGATTATCAAAATCATAAGTGATAGTATCTTTTTTCAGCATCTTCTTCTGAGAATCATAATAATTTCGTCCGATTAAAATTCCACGGGCAAACTGATTGTTGGCATAAGTGAATATGGGGCTTCTGGCATTTTTAGCATTGGTGTGACTAAGATTCATGTATTCATCT
>NZ_JAESIT010000043.1:0-5079 GCF_016756935.1 Chryseobacterium sp. KMC2 | reverse complement strand
AAAGCGAAAGATATAAAGATCATTGACATACAATATAACAACCAAGTAAGGAAAAACTAAAGCGTCAAAACTTTGAGTGAGTCAGACAAACATACAATGGAGAGTTTGATCCTGGCTCAGGATGAACGCTAGCGGGAGGCCTAACACATGCAAGCCGAGCGGTAGAGATTCTTCGGAATCTTGAGAGCGGCGTACGGGTGCGGAACACGTGTGCAACCTGCCTTTATCAGGGAGATAGCCTTTCGAAAGGAAGATTAATACCCCATAATATATTAAGTGGCATCACTTGATATTGAAAACTACGGTGGATAGAGATGGGCACGCGCAAGATTAGATAGTTGGTGAGGTAACGGCTCACCAAGTCTACGATCTTTAGGGGGCCTGAGAGGGTGATCCCCCACACTGGTACTGAGACACGGACCAGACTCCTACGGGAGGCAGCAGTGAGGAATATTGGACAATGGGTGAAAGCCTGATCCAGCCATCCCGCGTGAAGGACGACGGCCCTATGGGTTGTAAACTTCTTTTGTATAGGGATAAACCTAGATACGTGTATCTAGCTGAAGGTACTATACGAATAAGCACCGGCTAACTCCGTGCCAGCAGCCGCGGTAATACGGAGGGTGCAAGCGTTATCCGGATTTATTGGGTTTAAAGGGTCCGTAGGCGGATCTGTAAGTCAGTGGTGAAATCTCACAGCTTAACTGTGAAACTGCCATTGATACTGCAGGTCTTGAGTGTTGTTGAAGTAGCTGGAATAAGTAGTGTAGCGGTGAAATGCATAGATATTACTTAGAACACCAATTGCGAAGGCAGGTTACTAAGCAACAACTGACGCTGATGGACGAAAGCGTGGGGAGCGAACAGGATTAGATACCCTGGTAGTCCACGCCGTAAACGATGCTAACTCGTTTTTGGATTTTCGGATTCAGAGACTAAGCGAAAGTGATAAGTTAGCCACCTGGGGAGTACGTTCGCAAGAATGAAACTCAAAGGAATTGACGGGGGCCCGCACAAGCGGTGGATTATGTGGTTTAATTCGATGATACGCGAGGAACCTTACCAAGGCTTAAATGGGAAATGACAGGTTTAGAAATAGACTTTTCTTCGGACATTTTTCAAGGTGCTGCATGGTTGTCGTCAGCTCGTGCCGTGAGGTGTTAGGTTAAGTCCTGCAACGAGCGCAACCCCTGTCACTAGTTGCCATCATTAAGTTGGGGACTCTAGTGAGACTGCCTACGCAAGTAGAGAGGAAGGTGGGGATGACGTCAAATCATCACGGCCCTTACGCCTTGGGCCACACACGTAATACAATGGCCAGTACAGAGGGCAGCTACACAGCGATGTGATGCAAATCTCGAAAGCTGGTCTCAGTTCGGATTGGAGTCTGCAACTCGACTCTATGAAGCTGGAATCGCTAGTAATCGCGCATCAGCCATGGCGCGGTGAATACGTTCCCGGGCCTTGTACACACCGCCCGTCAAGCCATGGAAGTCTGGGGTACCTGAAGTCGGTGACCGTAACAGGAGCTGCCTAGGGTAAAACAGGTAACTAGGGCTAAGTCGTAACAAGGTAGCCGTACCGGAAGGTGCGGCTGGAACATCTCATTTTAGAGCGTCTTAAAGACGATAAACAAAATAAGGTACTTTAATGTACCATGTACTTACTTAAAGAGAAGCTTTAGTTTTTTATTTGGTTGCTATATATATATAAAAATACAAAACCCACTAGAAATTAGTAAAAAGGGATTGAGACGAGAGGCAAGATAGAAGAAGAAGATCAGTCTGATATCTAATATCTGAAGTCTGTTAGTCTAACAGACAGTCTCGTAGCTCAGCTGGTTAGAGCGCTACACTGATAATGTAGAGGTCGGCAGTTCGAGCCTGCCCGAGACTACTAATTAAAGCGGATAGCAAATAGCGACTGGCTAGTGGCGAAAAGCCAACAGCAAGAAGCCATAAGCTAGCAGCAACTAGAGGGGGAATTAGCTCAGCTGGCTAGAGCGCCTGCCTTGCACGCAGGAGGTCAAGGGTTCGACTCCCTTATTCTCCACAGTTTTGGAAGACTGATTTAAAAGTTACGAATGGAGCCAAAAACAACATTTGTTCATCAGTTTGAAAAGAAGACATTAAGATCATTGACATTAACGGTAAAGACATCACAAAGAGATAACCGAGCACTTTCGAGTGCCGAGTTTATAAAAATATCGATAAATTAAATTTTATCAAAAAATACTGAACTAATTAATAATTAGGAAAGAAATCGTTAAGGGCGTATGGCGGATGCCTAGGCTTTCAGAGGCGAAGAAGGACGTGGTAAGCTGCGAAAAGCTGCGGGGATCGGCACACACGAATTGATCCGCAGATGTCCGAATGGGGCAACCCGGCTGGTTGAAGACCAGTCACCTAGCAATAGGAGCAAACCCGGAGAACTGAAACATCTAAGTACCCGGAGGAAAAGAAATCGAAGAGATTCCGTAAGTAGTGGCGAGCGAAAGCGGATTAGCCCAAAAGCTGATATATGTTTAATAGAATGTTCTGGAAAGAACAGCCGTAGAGGGTGATAGCCCCGTAAATGAAAGGCATATTTGAGTGATAAATGAGTAGGGCGGGACACGTGAAATCCTGTCTGAATATGGGGGGACCATCCTCCAAGGCTAAATACTCCTGAAAGACCGATAGTGAACAAGTACTGTGAAGGAAAGGTGAAAAGCACTTCGAATAGAAGGGTGAAATAGAACCTGAAACCGTACGCCTACAAGCGGTCGGAGCACCTATATGGTGTGACGGCGTGCCTTTTGCATAATGAGCCTACGAGTTAATTTTACTAGCGAGGTTAAGGTATTAAGTACCGGAGCCGGAGCGAAAGCGAGTCTGAATAGGGCGGTTAGTTAGTAGGATTAGACGCGAAACCTTGTGATCTACCCATGGGCAGGTTGAAGCTCTGGTAACACAGAGTGGAGGACCGAACCGGTTGACGTTGAAAAGTCTTCGGATGACCTGTGGGTAGGGGTGAAAGGCCAATCAAACTGGGAGATAGCTCGTACTCTCCGAAATGCATTTAGGTGCAGCGTCGTATATAAGTTTATTAGAGGTAGAGCTACTGATTGGATGCGGGGGTTTCATCGCCTACCAATTCCTGACAAACTCCGAATGCTAATAAATGTTCTACGGCAGTGAGGGCATGGGTGCTAAGGTCCATGTCCGAGAGGGAAAGAACCCAGACCAACAGCTAAGGTCCCAAAATATATGTTAAGTTGAAACAACGCGGTTGGACTGCATTGACAGCTAGGATGTTGGCTTGGAAGCAGCCATTCATTTAAAGAGTGCGTAACAGCTCACTAGTCGAGCGGTCCGGCATGGATAATAATCGGGCATAAACATATTACCGAAGCTATGGATTTATACCTTAGGGGTATATCTGGTAGGAGAGCATTCTATTTGCGCCGAAGCAGTATCGTGAGGTATTGTGGAGCGGATAGAAAAGAAAATGTAGGCATAAGTAACGATAAAGCGGGCGAGAAACCCGCTCACCGAAAGACCAAGGCTTCCTCAGCCATGCTAATCAGCTGAGGGTTAGTCGGGACCTAACGCGAACCCGAAAGGGGTAGTGGATGGACAATGGGTTAATATTCCCATACTTGCTCACACTAAAAAGGGGACGGAGTGCCGTACTTACTGGAGACTGACGGAATAGTCAAGGCCTAGCCTTCGGGCGAAGCTGCTGTAGGGAAAGTGCTTCCAAGAAAAGCCGAAGTGAAGCAACCCGTACCAAAACCGACACAGGTGGTCGAGGAGAGAATCCTAAGGTGCTAGAGTGAATCATGGTTAAGGAACTAGGCAAAATAGTCTCGTAACTTCGGGAGAAGAGACGCCATCAGCAATGGTGGCCGCAGTAAAGAGGCCCAGGCGACTGTTTATCAAAAACACAGGACTCTGCAAAATCGAAAGATGCAGTATAGGGTCTGACACCTGCCCGGTGCTGGAAGGTTAAGGAAGGTGCTTAGGGTTAAACCGAAGGCATTAACTGAAGCCCCAGTAAACGGCGGCCGTAACTATAACGGTCCTAAGGTAGCGAAATTCCTTGTCGGGTAAGTTCCGACCTGCACGAATGGTGTAACGATCTGGGCACTGTCTCAACCATGAGCTCTGTGAAATTGTAGTCTCGGTGAAGATGCCGAGTACCCGCAATGGGACGAAAAGACCCTGTGAACCTTTACTATAACTTCGTATTGACTTTGAGTAAGTAATGTGTAGGATAGGTGGGAGGCTTTGAAGCAGGCACGCTAGTGTTTGTGGAGCCAACGTTGAAATACCACCCTTTACTTACTTGGAGCCTAACTTCTGAATAGAAGGACATTGCGTGGTGGGTAGTTTGACTGGGGTGGTCGCCTCCAAAAGAGTAACGGAGGCTTTCAAAGGTACCCTCAGCACGCTTGGTAACCGTGCGTAGAGTGTAATGGCATAAGGGTGCTTGACTGTGAGACCAACAAGTCGATCAGGTGCGAAAGCAGGACATAGTGATCCGGTGGTTCCGTATGGAAGGGCCATCGCTCATAGGATAAAAGGTACTCCGGGGATAACAGGCTAGTCTCCCCCAAGAGCTCACATCGACGGGGAGGTTCGGCACCTCGATGTCGGCTCGTCACATCCTGGGGCTGGAGAAGGTCCCAAGGGTTGGGCTGTTCGCCCATTAAAGTGGCACGCGAGCTGGGTTCAGAACGTCGTGAGACAGTTCGGTCTCTATCTATTGCGGGCGTTAGATGTTTGAGAGGGCTTGATTCTAGTACGAGAGGACCGAATTGAACAAACCTCTGGTGTATCAGTTGTTCCGCCAGGAGCACCGCTGAGTAGCTACGTTTGGAAGAGATAAGCACTGAAGGCATATAAGTGCGAAACTCGCCTCAAGATGAGACATCTTTTAAGGGTCGTTGGAGATGACGACGTTGATAGGCTACAGGTGTAAAGACAGTAATGTCATAGCCGAGTAGTACTAATTACCCGTAGATTTATAGCCTAATATGGCGCACGAAAGTGCAGCAAGGTTAGCTCTTTGTGAAAGTTTTTATCGAATTAAAAC
>NZ_JAESIT010000042.1:0-5696 GCF_016756935.1 Chryseobacterium sp. KMC2 | reverse complement strand
GACGGTCAAAGGTTCGAATCCTTTCGCGCTCACAACGAACTCACAATTTTTATTGTGAGTTTTTTGTTTTATATTAGTTTCATGTGTTGCTGCTGCTATATACTTTATTCTCAATCCTTAGAAAAATATTACATTGGCCATTCTTGTGAAGATATACAGGAAAGGCTAAGAAAACATCTGTCTGAACATAAAGGATTTACAGCAAAAGCCAAAGACTGGATGATCGTTTATCATGAAGTTTTTGATTCTAAATCTGCTGCATACAAAAGAGAACGAGAAATAATGGCTTGGAAAAGCAAATCTAAAATACAAACACTCATTAATCAAGCTGACAATATAGAGCATCCCGATTTGTAATAGGGACGGTCAAAGGTTCGAATCCTTTCGCGCTCACAACGAACTCACAATTTTTATTGTGAGTTTTTTGTTTTATATTAGTTTCATGTGTTGCTGCTGCTATATACTTTATTCTCAATCCTTAGAAAAATATTACATTGGCCATTCTTGTGAAGATATACAGGAAAGGCTAAGAAAACATCTGTCTGAACATAAAGGATTTACAGCAAAAGCCAAAGACTGGATGATCGTTTATCATGAAGTTTTTGATTCTAAATCTGCTGCATACAAAAGAGAACGAGAAATAATGGCTTGGAAAAGCAAATCTAAAATACAAACACTCATTAATCAAGCTGACAATATAGAGCATCCCGATTTGTAATAGGGACGGTCAAAGGTTCGAAGCCTTTCGCGCTCACAACGAACTCACAATTTTTATTGTGAGTTTTTTGTTTTATATTAGTTTCATGTGTTGCTGCTACCTACTTTATTCTCAATCCTTAGAAAAATATTACATTGGTCATTCTTGTGAAGATATACTGGAAAGGCTAGATTACTTCATGTAAAAATTATCAATCAATAGCTATTTCCAAGTAGTAAGAAGCCATCTTAGTCTATTGGCGTATTTAAAAAATATTTTGAAAACCAATCAACGGCAGCATTCGATGCGGTGTCAAAATATTGCAGATAAGGTGTAAAGTGTCCCCCTGGAATAGTGATCAAACCTTTGGGCTGTAATGCATCTTCATAAGCTTTCATCGACAGATCGGTCGGGGTCACCTCATCATTTAATGCAACAACAAACAAAACGGGTACAGGACTTATCCGGGATACATAGATCCCCGGTTCATACATACGGGTGTATTCGGTGGTCCGTAGCGTTACTTCGTTGCGAAAGGTTGGTGACAGCTTCAATGCTCCTGTATAATAGGCTTCAGCATCTGACATTGGATAAAGCGGGTTTTCTGAAGCCTCTCCAACAATTGTTTTCATCATTGGTTCCCTTCCCTGTAAACGGTTTAACCTATCTTGTTTTATATTTTCCTGACGATCATGTTCCTGTCCGGCAGACATTCTCCTCAATCCGGATGTAAACCCACTAATGGTAGGTACCTGAGAGACTACGCACTTTACCCTGCTATCTGTTGCTGCAGTTACCAGGACATGTCCACCTGAAAAACTGGTTCCCCATATTCCGATTTTTTCAATATCCACTTCAGCTTGTGTACTGACAAAAGTGATACTGTTTTTATAATCATCAATTTGCATAAAGGGATTAACCTCCTGACGCGGCAATCCTTCACTTTCCCCAAGATTTCTATAATCAAAGAGGATAACTACAAATCCATTTTCTGCAAACCTCTCTGCAAATTTATCAATATACGCTTCTTTGGTAAGGCCAAATCCATGAGCCATCACGATAGCCGGACATCTTCCTTCTTTTTCCGGTGTATACTTTAAAGCGGCTATCTTTACCCCTTCACTTAGGTAGTATACTTTTTCTGTTTTGTATTTGTACATTTTAAGGTATTATTACACCGCAAAGTTAGAAGGAAAGAAACAGATTGGTTTGTCTTAAAAGACCTAAGGTTTGTCGATTTGGTTCACTGCCGACAGGTTACGAAAAGCGGAAGGCGTGATGCCATATAGTCGTTTAAATGATTTATCGAGATGGGATAATGATTCAAAACCAGTTTCATCCGCTATTTCAGACATATTTTTATCGGTATTCACAAGGTAGAAACGGACATCAGTCAGTTTACGGGAAAGAATCCATTTTGCAGGAGAGCATTGAAATTTACTTTTAAAATCTCTTTTAAACTTGGACAAGCTGCGATTGGAAAAATAAGCTAATTGGCTGATGCTGTAATTCTCTTTGTACAACTTTTCCATCAAACTTCTCAAATCACTGCTTTGTTGAATGATACTGGTAAAAAAGTGTTGGGTTTGCGGATATTTTTTCAAAAGAAGGTGCGTCAGTTCCACAACCTTTAGCTCCATGATGAGAGCATCATTTTCATTTTCAAGAATGTAATTACAATATTGTACCACAAAGCTATTGATCATCTTATCCGTCCCCACGATCATTATATCTTGGTTTACAATACCTGATTGAGAAGGATCTATATTATCAAACAATCTTGAATGTTTAATAAAGGTATCTGCAAAGTATATGACAATTGCTTCGAAGGTACCATCTTCCGCAAGATATTCTGTCATTTTGTGAACGCCTTTTTTTAATATTAAAAGCAGTTGATTGTTTATTTCTAAAATATCCCCATCCTGAACTATTACCTTTTTACCTTTCAGAACAAATACAAAAGCATTTTCCTGCATCAATATAAATTGCTTGGTAGAGACGATATTTGTTTTCCATTTAGCGAACAACAGCTTATCATCTTTTAATATCTTTTCCTGCGGAAATGTTTTCATTCTATCTGTTACGTTTTTAGAAATACAATATTGCTATCATTCATTGATAATATACGCAAAGTACTTTAACGAATATACAAAATGTATATAAAGTATCCGATAACTGCTTCACGTAAGGTCACCTATCTGAAGATCCCATAAAGCAAGGTAATGATATACTAGTGTTAACTGTATTACATCGATGTAATAGATTTCATTCCACAATAGTCTTATATATAAATTAAAAATGAAGATCTACCTTTTATGTATTGTGGTACTCCTCTCGCAATATTCTTTTGCCCAGAATACCATTTCCAATATTGATATAATCATTAACAGGGAAATGAAAGAAAAACAGATTCCGGGATTACAAATCGCCATAGTTCAAAATGGAAAACTGGTTTTAAATAAATCATATGGTATTGCCAATGTGCAGGATAATATACCGGTCACAAACAGCACAGTTTTTCCTATTAATTCCTGTACAAAGGTATTTACTGCTGTAGCGGTTATGCAGCTGGCAGAACAGGGGAAAGTTGATCTGTCCGCCCCTATAGGCAAATATCTCGATCATCTCCCTGCAGAATGGCAAACAGTAACTATTGAGCAGCTGCTCACCCATATTTCAGGCTTTCCGGACATCCAAAAACTATTTGATCCCATTACAGGTAATATTGGTGTGCTGAAAACTGAAGAAGCCGTCTGGGAGAAGCTCAAATCCCTTCCGATGGATTTTAAAACCGGGGAACAATTCAGTTATAATCAGACCAATTATTATTTACTGGGCAAAATCATTGAAAAAGTAAGTGGACAGTCTTTTGCTACCTTTTTCAATGAAAAGCAATTCAAGGTAGTGGATATGAAGCATACGATATTTGGTGATTCCAGAGATGTTATATCTCATTATGCTCCCACTTATCATTATAAAACCAATCTGGACGGGCAGAAACTCAATACAGAAAAATTAACGAATGGCTATTATGAATTTCCTGATTTCACCAGAACGGCAGCAAGTCTTAACAGTACAGCAGAAGATATAGCCCATTGGATCATAGCATTACAAAAAGGAAAGCTTTTGAAAAATGCCGCAACAATAGACAAAATGTGGTTACCGGCAAAATTTAATAATGGAACACCAACCAACTGGACACGAGGCTGGGGATTGGCAAAGCTTCGTTCAATGCATAAGGCCGTAGGGATGTCTGGAGGGAGCAGGGCTGCATTTTTGGTATATCCGGATGATGGTTTGGCCGTTATTGTCCTTACCAATTTGGGAGGCAGTTATCCGGAAGATTTTTTAGAAGAACTTGCCGGCGTTTACAATCCGGATATTGTTAAGGCTGATCCCATAACTTATCTTAGAATAAACCTAAGAAAAACGGGTTTTACCAAAGCTATTGAATTAGTAGATACCGAAAAGAAAAAGAATCCTGATTTTAATCCGAATGAATTTGAACTCAATGAGTGGGCATACCGATTGATGGCAAAAAAACAACTTAAAGAAGCCTTAGAAATTTTCAAGCTCAATATACATCTGTTTCCTGAGAGCTGGAATGCATATGATAGTTATGGTGAAATACTATTAAAAACTGAACAAAAAGATCAGGCTATCAAGATGTATCAAAAATCAATAGAGCTAAATCCTGATAATAAGAATGGAAAAAATATACTAGAGCAACTATCCAGACCTCTACCCTAGCCCCGACAGGAACGGTTACCCCGCAACATGCTATGCTTTTTAGGTGAGGCGTGAGGAGTATGAGTGGATAGCGGGATAAAGCTCCTTATATTTTTTTATATAGAACTGCTATATGTATTAAAAAAGCCTATGAATCAGAAATTCTTAGGCTTTTTACATTATTTTCAGGCAGCTTCTTTAGGTTTTATTTTAGTTTGGGAAGCTTCATATTTTCTGTTTTTCGATTCTTCGCGTTTCATTTTTCTGTATTCCCAGGGAGCCATAGCACGGTTATCCTGCCAAAGACCAACTTTTTTCTGTTGCGCACGATCCTGCAGCTCCCCCAAAGTAGCATCCTTCGAATAGGAAAAATACCACCATCCGAAACCTGCTTTTATCAGTTCTTTTGAAAGGTATTTACCGTTGTCATAATACACTTTGGCAATAGAACGTCCGTAACGGTCCGTATTGGTTTCTACAAAATTAACAGTCTTTCCAAACACCTGATCTGAGGTAAATTGTCTTGCATTTTTACCAAAAGGCTGTCCTTTCTCCGGACAGTCCACCTCAGCGAGCCGAAGTTTTTTTTGCTGATTTCCTTTTAGAAGTATTGTGATGGTATCTCCATCTGAAATTTTTATTACTTTTCCACTGTTTTGAGAAAAACTAAATAGTGGAAAAAAGAGGCATGCCCATATCAATCGTTTCATGAAGTAAAGATAAGAATTAAGAACTCTGAAAACCTATAATTCATCGCATTTTGAGCGTTTTTTCCAGAAAAAAATTCCCAGATTTAATCCTGAAGTTATTTTTCATACCCAGGCAAAGAACCAGGATTTATAAAACACCACTATTCTGAAGGATTTTTCTGATGCCAGGGGCTATATTTCTTATAACTCCATTTTTAAGTATATCCAATTTTTCTATTGGTCAAAGTGATTTAAGTCACACAACGAAGGGGAAAATATAAAAAAAAACAGTTTTTTTTCAATCAATATAACTCAATGGTTATTAGTAATCTAAAATAAATAAAAAAGTGAGCGTAAAAATTAATGAAAATTTATCCTTCATTTTATTTTTTTATTTGAGAAAGTATTGTACCTTTGCAACCGCAAAAACGAAGTAAAATTCGTTATGATGACTATCAATCGGGGCGTAGCGTAGTCCGGTCATCGCGCCTGGTTTGGGACCAGGAGGTCGCAGGTTCGAATCCTGCCGCCCCGACTTTTTAAAATCAAGGGTGCGTAGCTCAGCTGGATAGAGCATCTGC
>NZ_JAESIT010000041.1:0-5880 GCF_016756935.1 Chryseobacterium sp. KMC2 | reverse complement strand
AGCTGAACTGATAGATGCCTATGGAAACATTTATAACTGCACAGAAATTTCATATGTTCCAGCCTATGATAAATCCGGTTATATCTTAGGAAATTTAAATAGAACTGACCCTAGCAATTTACTTCAGGAAAGACCGTTTGTCGACTGGAATGATCTGATTAGAGAGAACAAATCAAACTCTCCCTGCCATACCTGTAAAATACTTCCTATTTGTGGAGGAGCATGCCCTAAAACATGGAAAGAAGGAATTTTTTCTTGTCCGTCATTTAAATTCAATATGGAAGACAGAATCGCTCTATCCTATATCATTGCTCAAAAAGGATCAGAAGTTTTAAGTGCCTTTTAAAAATTAATACCATGAAAAAATTTGATAATCTTTATAGTAAACTAGATCAGCTGGAAAAGCTAAACAAGCAAAAATACAAAGAGCAGCTGAAATTTGATGAGCATGTGAATGAGATGATCAACTCCGTATGCTTAAATAAAAAAGTGTTCCTATTTTACTATGAAAATTATCAGAAAGCTCTGGAGCACTCCAGACATGGAAATATCATGACCGCTGAAAACCTTGTATCAAGAGCAGGAAAATACATAGACAAATCTTTACTGAGTGAAGATGAAAAAAAACTATATGACTTGATTTGTGTGCCTATTGACGCCTATCTGCACTACAGGAAAGGAGATTTTTCCGCTGCTTTCACAGGTACAAAAAAAACAATGGAGCTGGATTCCTATTTTGAAAAAAAATTTCCTATCGTTTTTTTCCATAAAATCCAGCAGATCCACAACCTGGCAAGGATCAGTTTCAGATCAATGGAAGTCGACCGTGCCCTTATCATCTTAAAAGATATATTCAGACTATTGATAGACAAAACTCAAATAACTTTTGAAGATGTTGTTTATGATCCCATATACCTGGAGTACAATAGTGACGACCTTAGAAAGTCCATGATTTTCGACATTCTGAACGATGTTATAACAACGGCAGAAAAACATAAGGAAAATGAAAAAATCATTATCTTAGATTTTTGTGATGAAATAATCACCCATTCCTCATTTAATAAACTAGAAACCCAAGCAATCTTATGAAAGTATTCAATTTATTTATAATAATGACCCTTTTCTTTTCTTTCGAAAAAGCTCATTCTCAAATGATTAAAAGTGAATTAAATACCGAAAAAGCTGATTTCAAAGAAATAAGGATTGAAGATATTGCTCAGGTATTCTTTACCAAAGGTTCCGAAAATTCAATTATTATGGAAAGGAGCTCCGACAAAGACAAAGAGATTAAATTCAGCATAACTGATGGCGTCGCCTCTATAAAGGCAGTCCACTCCACCGAAGAAAGCAAAAAAAACAACTACAACCTCTACATTACGTCAAAAAGCGATGACATTTTTATCAATGCCTACAACGTGGGAATATTACGAACCACAGACAAAGCTCAGTTTGGAACAACCAAACTTAAGGTTATCAATGCAGGAAAAATAGATCTGGCTGTCGATACCCAAACCTTAGTTCTGAATATAGAAAATGTAGCTTCACTGAAAATCAGTGGAAAAACAGATGAACTAACGTTAGATAAAAAGAATGTATTACTGAGCAATGTAAAAAAACTCCAAATAAAAAAAATATAACAGAACATGACAGAGCTGAAAGCTAGCCAATATAATCTATCTTTTAACTATGAAGATAAAATCATAGCTTATAACTCTATGAGTGATCAGTTTCTGGTTCTGGATCCTCTTTTACATGACTTATTTATGGCAGCTATTCATGAAGAGGATTTACCGGCCTTAAAAGATATTCATGAAGATCTTTTTTTATTGCTTCAAAAAAAAGGATTTATAATCCCCGATACAAAAAATGAGTATGAGGAAATAAAAAAAATAAGTTTTAATCACGATTTTAACGATGAAAATTATGAGTTAATTATTAACCCTACCATGAATTGTAATTTCAAATGCTGGTATTGTTATGAAACTCATATTAAGGACTCCAGAATCAATGATGAGACAAAAAATAAAATTACTAAGCATATTGAGCAGACAATAATCCGAAAACAAGGAGTGATAAAAAATTTCAGTCTAAACTGGTTTGGAGGAGAGCCCTTACTATACTTTAATCCGATCATTAAAGATATATTGGAATCCATTTATCCCTTGATGGTCAGTAACAATATAAACTTTCATTCATCTTTTACTACAAATGGGTTATTAATATCACAAGAACTTTTAGATGTAGGTAAAAAATATGGTATAAAACAATTTCAAATTACACTGGACGGGCACAGAGAACGACATAATAAAGTAAGATATATTTCCAAACAAAAAGGAAGCTATGACAAAATTTTAGAAAACATTAAACTTTGCCTTAAAAATAGCTTCGTGGTAACTGTAAGAATCAATATTTCTGAAGAAACAATCTCTGACCTTGTAAAAATCATTGATGACTTCAAAGACATCAATAATTTTGAAAAACAATACTTAAATTTCTCATTCCATGAAGTATGGCAGGAGGAAAAAGAATTAACAGCAGATATTTCCAATATTGTAGACCAGTTCAGAGCACATGGACTAGTTTGTGCCTATAAAGGAGAACATATTGCAACTATTACTAATTCTTGCTATGCAGATAAATTTAACCACGCTACCATCAATTATAATGGAGATGTTTTTAAATGTACAGCCCGCGATTTTAAAACCTCATCAAAAGAAGGTTATCTAGCTGACACAGGAGAAATCATTTGGAATGAAACATTTCAAAAAAGAGTATTTGACAGCAGATTCTCCAATCCACCCTGCTTTAGTTGTAAAATACTCCCCCTTTGCAATGGAGGCTGTTCTCAGCACAGACTGGAAAATTTTGGCAAAGACTACTGTATTCACAATTATGATGAAAACAGGAAACTTGAAATAATAAAACAAAAATTCTATACGAGGCTTATCCATACATAAAACTATATACTATGAAAAATTCCAAATTAAAATTCAAAGAACTAAAAAGTAAAATCCAGCCATTAACTAAAGATGCGCAGGGAAAACTAAAAGGAGGAATATCTTCAATTGATAATTACGAAGAAGGACAAACGCCCAAGGGTTGGAACGTTCTTGCATGTTTTTGTAATGTAAATACACAATGCCCTACACAACCTACTACCGGTACAGGTATTTCCTAACTCTGAATAACTAAATAAGACAAAATTTTATCTGGAACTTGTTCACTGTTTTAGCAGTGTTCTTGTTTTAGCAGTGTTCTTACTATAATTGAAAATAAATAATTTAAACTGTGCGTTTTATTGCTCAATATGATCAAATGGATTGCGGCCCTGCTTGTATAAGCATGGTGGCCAATTCTTATGGAAAAGAATACCCGTTGGAGTACCTTAGAGAAAACTCTTATATTACAAAAGAAGGGGTTTCTCTTTTAGGCATAGGAGAAGCATCAAAAAAGATAGGATTTGATTATCATGCGGTAAAAGAAGAATCTGATCATTTAATTTCCAATATTGAAAATACCAAGAAACCTGTTATTTTACACTGGGATCAAAATCATTTTGTGGTACTCAATAAGGTCAGTAATTCTTTATTTTCCAAAAAAAAAATATTTGAAATTTACGATCCCGCTCATGGTATCATCAAAATATCTCAGGAAAAATTTGAAGAATCCTGGATTTCAGATCGCAGCAAAGGAGTTTCCGTCTATTTAACTCCCACAGACACATTTTATCAAAATGAGCCCCCTCAGCAGAAGCTGTTAACCGTTAAGCAGACTGTTGAGTATCTGCAACCTTACAAAAAGAAAATAGCCCTGATGTTCTGTCTGCTTCTTGCAGGAAGTGGCATCACACTTATCTTTCCATTTCTTACCCAGTCTCTGATAGATGACGGAGTAAGCTCAAAGAATTTAAATTTTATTTTTATTATCCTGCTGGCACAGCTGTCATTATTTTTGGGCAGTATCGTTATCAATATTTTCAGAAACTGGCTGACACTCTATATCGGTACACATCTGAGTATCAAAATTATTTCAGACTTTCTAAAAAAAATAATAGAACTTCCCATCCGGTTTTTCGACACCAAACTACTGGGAGATTTCCAGCAAAGAATTCAGGATAACAATAGGATTGAAGAATTTTTAACCTCCCAAAGTTTACTTACATTTTTTTCCATAGTCACCTTCTCCGTCTTCTTTGGCGTTCTCGCGTACTATGATGTCAAAATACTGTTAGTATATTCCATTTTGACCCTGATCTCTATTGCCTGGTCATTTTACTGGCTTAGAAAAAGAAAAATAATGGATTATTTCCGGTTTAAACTTCGCAGTGAAAATCAGGATTCCATCTATGAGATGCTGAACGGAGTTACTGAAATGAAATTAAATCAATTTGAAGATTTTAAAATTTCAGAATGGGAAAAAATCCAAAAAAGACTGTTTCAGCTTAATATCAGAATTTTAAAAATTGATCAGTATCAACTCTCCGGATTTGAATTTTTGAATCAGCTTAAAAATATAATTGTTACTTTTTTGGCTGCCACTTATGTGGTAAAAGGAAGTATGTCTCTTGGGGTACTTTTGTCAGTATCTTACATAATAGGACAGATGAATTCCCCTGTAAGTCAAATGATAAATTTCTTCCGTTCTTTTCAAGATGCAAAATTGAGCATGGAAAGACTTAATGAAGTTCAGTTTAAATCCAAAGAGGAAAAAGAAGACGACAAACCTATAGAATCCAATGAAGAAACAGCAGGCGATATCCTGTTTGAAAACGTATCATTTCAGTATGAAGGACCTCAGTCTCCTTATGTATTGAAAGATATCTCGCTTACTATCCCTCAGGGAAAGGTTACTGCGATTGTGGGGGCCAGTGGAAGCGGAAAAACTACCCTTATGAAACTTTTACTGAGGTTTTATAATCCGGTATCTGGAAAAATCAGTTTCGGGAAAACGGATATTTTACATATTTCTCCTAAAAGCATTAGAAAAAGTTCCGGAGTTGTTCTGCAGGATGGATTTATATTTTCTGATACCATCGCCAGAAACATCATTACCCATGATGAAAACAGTGATGACGAAAAACTGCTAAAAGCAGTCACAACATCCAATATCAGCGAATTTGTAAACTCTCTTCCCTTAAGATATAATACCAAAATTGGAGCTTCAGGGAACGGAATTTCCGGAGGCCAGAAACAAAGAATATTAATTGCAAGAGCCGTATATAAAAATCCTCAATACTTATTTTTTGATGAGGCAACATCGGCCCTGGATGCTGAAAATGAAAAAATAATCCATGATAACCTTCAGGAGTTTTTTAAAGGAAAAACCGTTGTCATCATTGCCCATCGTTTATCAACCGTAAAAAATGCTGACAATATCATTGTCTTAAATGGAGGAAAAATTGTAGAAGAAGGCAATCATCAGGAATTAGTCAGTAAAAATGGTGAATATTACAAACTGGTGAAAAATCAATTGGAATTAGGCAGTTAATATCGGATCGTTTAAACAAACAAGCTTCCCTTTTCAAAGAGAAGCTTAATAAATAATGCAAAAAGTGATGATATGTAGAAATTTATTCATCTAAAGATAATCAACTCATCGATGTTCTTTTTATGAGTAGAATCATATTCAAAAAAAAATCCTCGGAAATTCCGAGGATAAAAACTAATAACCATGAAAACTCAAATTAAACATGAGTTACATATCTACATTGAAAAATCGTGCCAAAATTTAAATTTTGATAAAAATATTCCAATATATATTTTCGAGAGATTAAATATCATATTTTAATATTTTCACCTCTTTTTTTTCGTATTATTAAAAATCACATCTTGTTAATTACAACTATTCCAAATAGGAAGTATTAAAAAAACAATATTATTA
>NZ_JAESIT010000040.1:0-7454 GCF_016756935.1 Chryseobacterium sp. KMC2 | reverse complement strand
TCTTCAGTATTCAGGAAAGGGGCAATATCCTGTAAAGTGGCTACTTTATATTCCAGCAAAAGCCGGTTTTCAGCAAAAAAATTGAGGACAAAATTATTTTCAGGACGATAAAGCATTTCTTTTGGAGTACCGGTCTGAACAATTTTCCCCTGATCCATCAGACATATCCGGTGACCCAGCTCAAAAGCTTCCTGTACATCATGGGTAACCAATACTATTGTTTTGTTTTTAAGCTCTTCCAAAGATTTAAATTCGGAATGGATATCTGCTTTTGTAATATTGTCCAGGGCTCCAAAAGGTTCGTCCATCAGTAAAACCGGAGTATCGGCAATCAAAGCTCTGGCAATGCCAACCCGCTGCTGCTGTCCGCCACTTAATTCATTGGGAAACCGTGAAAGTACCTCTTCCGAAAGGTGAAGCTTAGCTAAAAGCTCGTGGGTTCTTGTTTCCGTTTTCTTTTTCTCCCATTTCAGCAGTTCAGGAACTACCGCAATATTCTGTTGGATGGTATAGTGAGGAAATAATCCGGAATGCTGCATCACAAAACCTATTCCCATTCTCAGCTCTTCAGCTTTCTGATCACGGATATTTTTGCCGTCAATAAGGATGTTTCCGGAATCTGCTTCTATAAGCCGATTGATCATTTTAAGGGTGGTTGTTTTCCCACAGCCGCTGGTTCCTAAGAGCACGAGTATTTCCTGATCATAGGCCTGAAAAGAAATATGATCTACTGCGGTTTTTCCGTTAAAACTTTTTGAAACTGATTCAACTGTAATCATCGGCAAAAATTATTGGGCAAGTCTGATTCCTGTAAACTGCCATTTTAAATTGGTTTGAAAGAAGTTACGGTAGGTATTTCTGCTATGGCCGGGAGGTGTGGCTTCGGAAGCACCGCGTAAAACCATTTGATTGACCATAAATTTTCCATTGTATTCGCCCACAGCTCCTGCTTCTTTTTTAAAATGAGGGTAGGGCAGGTAGGCCGAATTGGTCCATTCCCAGCGGTCTCCCCAATTAAAATGATCTGATGCCACTTCCCATTCTGCTTCAGTAGGAAGACGCATTCCCTTCCAGGATGCAAAAGCAGATGCTTCATAGAAGTTGATATGGCACAGGATACCATTAGGATCCACTTCCTGTAATCCGTTCAATGTATAATTCATCCATTTGCCGTCTATATAATGCCAGTACAATGGAGATTCAGCATGGCTTTGCTTCACCCAATCCCAGCCTTCGGCATGCCAGTACCTGAAATCTTTGTACCCACCAGCTTCCATAAATGCCAAATATTCACCGTTGGTCACAAGCTGGCTGGCTATTTCAAAACCGGTAAGGTAGACTTTATGCCTTCCTAACTCATTGTCAAAACAAAATCCTTCTCCATGAAAGCCTATTTCATAAAGGCCTTCCGAAAATCTGAGCATGTGTACATCCTCCACGTAGGGTTTTACAGTTTGTTTCCCTTTTGTATAGGCTGGAAATAGCGGATTATGTCCCAGGATATATTTAATATCAGTCATTAATAATTCCTGATGCTGCTGTTCATGGTTCAGACCCAGTTCCAATAACGGTTCAATGGTTTCCGTCATAAATCTGCTCTGAAGAAAAACTTTCATCTGCTCATCCACATATTTCCGGTATTGATAGATATCTGAAACAGAAGGGCGACTGAGGTTTCCCCGGTCTGTACGGATTACTCTTGCCCCAATAGTTTCGTAATAGCTGTTAAAAACAAAATTATACTGAGGATCGAAAATTTCATATTCAGGAAAATGAGGAGCCAGAATAAAAGTTTCAAAAAACCAGGTCGTATGACCGAGATGCCATTTCGGTGGGCTTACATCAACGATGGGCTGTACTACATAATCCTCGATTTCCAACGGGGCACAGATCTCTTCTGAACGTCTGCGGATATCCGTATATTTTTTCACTATATCTTTTGTGGTGATCTCTGGTGTCATGTCTTTTAGTTTTAGTGATGTAGTTTATATCGAATGCATCCAATACTTTTTTCAGATGCTTTACTTTTATTGTACCTGCCAGATACTGTCTACAAACCATTTTTTAGAATCTTTAATTTCTCCGGTTATGGCAAACCCTGATTTCTCTCCCAATGCGCTGATCTGTTCTGCAGAGAACTTCTGAGAAATTTCCATATCGATAAGTTCATGTTCTTCAAATGAAATGCTGACATTTCCAACCGTTACCTTTTGGTTTTTAAGGCTTGTCAGAAAACTTCTGCAGGCCCCACTTACAGGATCATAGGTTTGGTAGTGCTGAAATTGTTCCAGATCAAAATTTCCTTCCAGTTCGTTATTGATTCGTGTCAGGAGATTAAGATTAAAGGCAGCTGTAATCCCTTCTTTATCATTATAGGCATCCAAAATAATGTGGGGATTTTTTTTAAGATCAAAACCTACCAATACACGATCTTTTGAAGACAGGTTTTTATTAAGATGCAAACAAAAACTTTCAGCTTCCTCCAGGGACATATTTCCAATATTGCTTCCTAAAAATAAAACCACTTTTCTCCTGTTGGATAATGAAGCCGCTTTTTGAAGCATCTCAAAATAGTCACCTTCCAGGCAGGTTACTTCCAATGCTGGAAATTGACTGCTTACTTTTTTGTAGAGTATGGAAAGGATATTCCCGGAAATATCAATGGGCATATAAGTAAAGTCAGCTCCTTTTTTCACCAAATATTCAAGTAAATAGGTAGATTTCATGGCGTCACCTGCTCCCAATTCAATCAAATCGAAAGGCTCATTTTCCGGAATGAGGAGGCCGGCAAGTTCATCGGTTTTATTTTTAAAAATATCAAGCTCACAACGGGTAAGGTAATATTCAGGCATTGCCATAATTTGCTGAAAAAGGTGATCTCCAATTTTATCGTAAAAGTATTTTGAAGATAACTTTTTGGGAGTGCTTTGTAAGCCGTTTAAAACATCCTGAAGAAAATAATCAATAGGCTCATTTTCAGTTTTAGCATGTGAATCTAACTGTACATTCATAGGTCTGATTTTGTGTGGTTTTTAGATAACTGCAATTATCTTGCCTTTCAAAACATTGAATTCTGCTGCTATTTTATTCATTTAAATATAAACAATTTTATTTTTAATAGATTGGATTTCATGATGTTTTTAAAATATGTGGTACTTTTTTCTGGAAAAAATACATGCGATTTCTTGGGTTGATTTGAAAAATTATAGAGATATAAAATACCCTTACATTAGGATTTGTAAGGGTATTTTAATAGGGGAGTCCTGGAGAAGATGAGTCTATAGGTTGGAAAACGCAAAGACGCAAAGGAATTTAAATAATATGGTGTTTTTAAGGCACAAGGAAATCAGAGATTTCCGTTGGGTATTCTTTGATTTTTTAGTATTGATGCATGAATAAATTCATCATGGTGGAAATTCAGATTAAAAAGGAGTCAGCATTGGAATAGTAATCTCCTCATAAACTGATTTGAAATAATTTTCCGGCATCCAAAAATACAAAATATCCAGTCACAACTAGGATTAATAGAAGAGAAAGTACAAATGTCAGCACTTTGAAAACATCCAGTCTGAATTCTTTTTCCTCATGATTTCTACGACCTTTGTTGAACTCTGCAAGATCATTTCCATACGGCCTGTTTTCTCTTGAATTTCCTGCTCTGGTATTAAAAGAAGAAATTGAATCAAGCGATTCTATATTCTTATTTTGGCTGATGGTATTGATCAGTGTTTTTTTATACTCAAGATATCTTTTCTTTGCAGTCTCTACTTTTCCATCTGATTCTAAATTCCTGATCACAGTATCAATTTTTTCTGCATACTGTTCGTATTCCCGGCTGATGAGGTCTATTCCTGTTTTGGATTCTTGAATTTTGACTTCATTTTCCTGATGCTTTTTTTCATTTCGCTCGACCTGTTTCCTGAGATCATCCATCAGTTGCGTCTTTTCTTCTTTAAGGTTTACTTTTTCCTTTTTAAGATCAGCAACAGCATTTTGAACCTCCCGAATTCTTTCTTCATGAAATTTTTCAATTTCTTTATTAAAACCACCGGTATCTACAATTTTAAAAATTCCTTTCTGTTTTACAAATTCTGCAATTTCGTGACTTTGGGTAAAATAGAGGGTATCATACACATTCAAAAGATCCAGTGCCTTGGTAAAAAAGTTTTGTAATTGGGCCGGATTGGTTTCACAATAAATAACCAGGTAGTTTTGGGTAGCCCTGGTAAAATTTAAATCCTCCATTTCCCGGACATTGAACCCTATTTTATCAAAATCTTTGGGCTTTCGTATCGAAAAGTTATCAGAGTGGTTTACCGCAATTGTCCCTTCAGACAGGTTATTTTTTTCAAGTTGATCCTGAAAATCATTCAATGTATTGATGACAAGGCTTTCCGATGCAATTTTATCAATGAAAAGAAGGCTTGAGCCTATAAAAGTTCCGCCCCGGTCAGAATTTTGCTCTTTTGCAAATTTGTAGACAGCATAAGAAATGAGATTACAGTCGCCGGCAAAATCTTTCCGGATGGAATAAATGCTGCTTTGGGGAAATAGCTTAATGGCATCTGTTTTTAAATCATAGGTTCTGATTTCCTTTGCAATATTCCTGTTTCCACCCAGGAAAAAAGACTGCCTGAAACCGTATGGATTGCCAAAGGTACCGAATGCAGAGAAAAAATAAGTAGTATCCATTAATTTGTAAAACTAAATTTTAAACGTTCCCAAAATGTTCCTTCATAGTCCAGATCATAGCCAATGATGCTTCGGTACAGCCATTTCGATAAAACCTCTGCTGTAGAAAGATTGAGTAAATTAATCCTCTCTTCACCGGTTGCATTTTGCACACTTCCTACGGTGTAATAGGTTTTGCTTAAGCCATAGGTATCAATACGCTGTGAAGTCATTGGAAGGCGTTCGGAGATAAAACCATCCAACTCTTCGGCGCTTTCCACATCCATTCTTCCGGATTTATCCCATTTTGAAATCACCAGTATCGCATTGACGGATTTTAAATTTTTACCCTTTCTTTCCAGTTCATCCAGAAATTCATTGATCAGGGAGTCATCTTTATAAGCAGATTCATAACTGGTTACAATAATAAAGGTCAGCGGAATATTGGCATTCAAAAAAGATTCTATACTGCTGTGATAGCTTCCACCTCTTCGGATATCATTGTGGTTTTCTCCCGAAGTTTCCAGAAAAGTAAGATCTATCGGCACTACTTTTTTAGATTTATTATTGGGTTCAAAGACAAGGTCCAGACGGGTTACCTGATCTCTGGTTGTTCTGTTGGGCAAAACCCCCTGGCGTATATTTTCAAAAAAATCCGAAAGAAGAACGTTGGCTTCCTTAGAATTTGGAGTACCCAGTTTAGGTCTTAAAACCCCGGCATATGATCTGAGGTAATACAGCATAGAGGAAAGGATCACTGATTTCCCGGATTCTGCTGTTCCAAAGAAAAAAACAAAGTTGCTTTCTTTATTTTTTATATCATTGGATATGGTTTTTGCAATAGGAACAAAATCTTCAGGAGCATCATTTTTAAATTCAAAAGAAAGCGGTTTTAAAGCTTCTTCAGTTTCAATATCAAAAGATAAAGGCTTTAATTGGTCGTTAGTTTCCATAGTTTAATTATTGGGAATTATAGTTTTACCACTTCTTTTATTGCTGAATACACTGCCTCCGTTATTTCTGTTGTAGCCGCCAGGAGTAGTGACCAGTAAAATAATAATGACAATCACGAAATCCAGTAAGATACATCCTGCCAGGACTACAAATTGGTACATTCCAAAGTTTTTAATGGCATGCTCAAAAGCGAAACCAATTTTTCCCACCTGCTGTGTCTGCGATACAACGGGCTCAAAATGGATTTTTTCATTTCCTAAGACCGTTTGTGACCTGCTTCCCAGTTTATTGTAATCAGCCAGGGATTCATCAATTAACCCTTGAGACATTTCATCTTTTTCTTTTTTGGATAGCAGAAGCAGTTCCTGGATGTTTTTGTTCCATTTCAAGGCGGCATTATTGATATCGGTTTTTAAGGCTCTTTCTTCAGGAGATAGGTCCGAAATCATATTGTCAATCTGATGTCCCATTCTTTCTGAAAGATCTTCATAGTCATTTCCTACCGGAGTAAGCAGGTCAACCTTCTGACCGGTCAGCTTTTCAATATCCCTGATTAAAGATTGTGCACGGGTTCCAATCCCTTTATTTCCGGGATCTTTAATCTGTTCCATCAGCTGCTTCTTTTTAATTTCGATATTCTGGGTGGTTACTTTATTGTATTTGTAACTTAACTTTGATTCTACATCGTTTTCCAGACTCGTGAAGTTTTTATTGATATCCCGAAGTTCATCCGTATAGATATCGGTCTTCATAAATCTTGTATACAAAGCATTAAAATTGGCAATGAAACAAAAAGAGGCAATAAAGAGGTAAATCCCGACAAGGCTTCCCGTTGGTCTGCCTTCAAGTTTAGCATTCCTCAGCATCCAGCATAGAAACAGGAGCAGTAATGAGAGCACCAGGGCAATAACAAAAGATGCCGGGCCAAAAATCTGTTGCAGCCCGAGCCAGGTCTGGTAAAAACTTACACTGATCAGTAGTAATGCCAGAATTCCCAAAAAGAGATCTGCAGGAGTTATTTTTTTATTCATAATATATAGGTTGTTTTTCTATGAAGGAGTATCAAAACATTGTGTTTTATAATGTTCGAAACTACAAACAACCCATAAAAAAAAATTACGGAAAACCGTAAACCCTGGTGACGTTGCTGGAATGGTATATATATAGATCTGCCTGAGCTGCCGGGAAAACGCTATAACCACAAAAGTCACAAAAGTTTTAGGAACACTTTAGGAGAATGGAGTTACAAATAGACTGCTGAGAAGTTCACATAAGTTTTTGAAAATCTCTGATTTTCTTTTGAAATGTAAGCTTCGTCAAAATCAATTGGAAATCGATTCATTCTTAGCTTGCTTAAAATAAAACGTAATAAGAATAAAACTTTGCGTTATAAAACTTGATGTATTCAATTAGAGTTGGATGGATTTTTAAAACGCAAAGGAATAGTGATTCGAGTGCTTTATTGTAAGAATGCAAAGTAGGGCGACTTTGTCGCTGAATAAGCTGTATGAAAAAACATCAGCTTCGTCAAAATCGAGCGGTATAAAATCAATTTACCTGAGCTGTTGGGAGAAAGCTATAACCACAAAAGTCACAAAAGTTTTAGGAACACTTTAGGAGAATGAAGTTACAAATAAACTGCTGAGAAGTTCACATAAGTTTTTGAAAATCTCTGATTTTCTTTTGAAATGTAAGCTTCGTCAAAATCGATTGGAAATCGATTTACTCTTAGCTCACTTAACAGTAAGCGCAATAAAATTAAAGCTTTGCGTTAAAAAAAATTATGTATTCAATTAGAGTTGGATGGATTTTTAAACGCAAAGGAATAG